>JAJZWV010000036.1 GCA_021846505.1 Bacillota bacterium | reverse complement strand
CCTTCAATTATAGCAAGAGGGCGGCGCGCGACTCCAGCGCGCCGCCCTCTTGCTCTGCGGCTATGATACAGGAACACGCGTTTGATGAGAACCTGGCCTGCGCAGCGGCGATGACCCGCGGGCCGCACCACAGGCAGCGGCAGCGGCGGTCCCCGTCTTCACGGTGTGGCTCTCCTCCAAGCTGCACGCGCTGAAGCGGCAAGCGCCGCTCACCGTCCCCGGCCGCGGGGGCAGCCGACCCCGCGGCCAGGTTCTCGCCCTCATCGGGGAGGGGCGCGCTGTTGCCACCCAGCGCTTTGCCGAGACCGGATTCCCTCCGGCTGCCTTCTTGGGGGAGGAACGTTTCGCTCCGGGGCCCGTACCCTGCACCTGGTGGGGCTCGCGGAGTGCCAAAGGGCTCCTAAAGCGCCCTGAGGGAAAATTTTTTGCCTCTCTCGCGCCAAGCGCATCATCATGCTTCCAGTGCGGGCGCGCGAGCGCCGCTTCAGGTTTTCGGCCACCAGGGGACAGCCAAGTTTTGCAGCGGTCGCGCCACACACAGTCCGTCATAGGGTGAGAGGCTCAGGGGCCGAGCGCCTGCCGGGCCAGCGGGGCCGATTCCGCCGGTTCAGTCATTAGCGCTCGCGGCATCGTCCGGCGCGGGCCTCTGCCACGGGCTAAGCTCATGCAGCAGCGGTAGCGCGCCGTGCAAAAAGAGGCGTCGCCGTGGCATTTCCTCCCATCGGCTGTGCTACAATAAATTCACGCTGCTCGGGGTGCTGACCGTCGGCAATACCCCTAAGGCGCGGTGAGAGGACGGTCCTCGACAACACTGCCGAGGGCAGCGGCGCCGGGCTCCCAGTCGAGCCATCCGGCGGCCGGCCGTGGGGCCGTGGGCTAGGCACGGTCCCATAACCACTGGATGGGCGGCTGTGAAGGCGAAACCCCAAGCCAAGCGGTGCCCTACGAGGGCTCGAGGGCACGTGGCTTCATCGATCTCGGCCCTCTCCCAGCAACAATAAACTGTCCGTCATCGACTCCATCGCGCGGCCGGCCAAATTATTTCCTCACCCAAGCGCCGCAGCTGCCGTCAGCGGGCTCGCCAGATTGCGCTCACGCTCATGTGGCGAGCCTTGGCCTCGGCCCGCAGTGCTCCCGCAATTTCCGGCGGGACGGGCGCACCGTCAGCTGGCCCACTAAATATCCCTCCTCTCTGATCGTTCACTCTTGTGGCATGTTGTGCAGTCATCTAGGCACAGTTCCATGCGAAGTGATTCGGCAGGAGCGAAACACCGGCGCCTCTGAAACACGCATCGCGCTTGTCCTGCGCCGCCCGGCAGGAATCGAGCGGCGCTTGGCGAATCACCCTGGAAAGTTTGCCGGGAGGTGGAGGCCGACGGGGGGACACCGGAGGGCCCATCGCCGATGCTGGCCATGGGTCGTGGCTTTGGCGGTGGTGTTGCTGCTAGGTCCGCCCGTCTTGGCGGGGTGGCTGGCCACGCATCCGGCCCGCACACCCTTAAACACGACGCCTGCTCGCTGGGGCCTGCCTTATCGGTCGATCGTCTTTCCGTCAACCGTGGACCACCTGCGCATCCGCGGCTGGTGGATTCCCGCAGCCGGACACCCGCGGGGCCTCACGGTGGTGTTCGCGCACGGATACACCCAAAACCGCGAAGTGGCGTCGGTGCCCGGCCTGGCGGTGGCCCGGGCGCTCCACGCGATGGGAGCCAACGTCCTGATGTTTGACTTTCGGGCGGAGGGGCGCTCGCCCGGCCACTTGGTGTCCATTGGGGAGTTCGAGGTGCGCGATTTGCTGGGGGCGGTGCGCTGGGCCCAGCACACGCGGCCCCACGTGCCCGTGGCCGTGCTGGGCTGGTCGATGGGGGCCACCGTCTCGCTGATGGCCGCGGAGGCCAATCCGTCGATTCACGCGGTCGTGGCGGACAGCCCATTTGGGGCGCTGGGCCCCTATCTGGCCACCTCGCTGCCCAAGTGGACGCATCTGCCCGCCTTTCCGTATACGGCCATCACCCTGGCCGTGGTCCCCTGGCTGACGGGCATCAACCCGGCGCGGGTGGACCCTGCGGGGCATCTGGCCCAGCTTGGCCACCGCCCCGTGCTCATTATCGTGGGCCTGCGCGATACCACCATCCCACCGGGCCCCAACGGCATAGCCATGGCCAAGGCACTGGCGCCGCTGGACCCGCAGAGCCGCCTGTGGGAGGTGTCGGGCGCCGCCCACATCGGAGCGTTTGGCGTGAGTCCCATTGCATATCTGGACCACCTCTACGCCATCTACCGTCAGGTTGACCCACGCTTAAAGCGGCCGCCCGCGTCCCTCGGCTTCTGACGCTCACACACGCAGGAAGCGCCGCACGGCCCACATGCTGCCCACCAGCCCCATCACGACACCGCCCACCAGGGTGGGCAGCTCGGTGGAGTGCTGCACCATCGCCGTGGGCGCCAGCGGAAAGAACGACAAACTTTTGGCGGCCTGAATGCCCACCCAGTGGTAGCCGAAGCCCACGGCGGCATCCGCCATCCCCGCTCCCACCAGCCCGAGCACAACACCCTCCATCAGAAACGGCCAGCGAATCAGCCAGTCCGTGGCCCCCACCAGCTTCATGACCTGAATCTCCCGGCGGCGCGCAAACACCCCCAGGCGAATGGTATTGGAAATGATAAAGAGGGTGGCCAGGGCCAGCATCACTTCGATCACGTAGCCCGCATCGGTCATGACGTTGGTTAGCGACTGCAGGCGCTGGACGACAATGTTTTGGTCCAGCGCCTCCTGGACCACCGGGGACGTGCGCAGCCGGCGCGCCAGGGGGGGGATTTGCCCCGGCTTGTAGCTGTACAAGTCGAAGCCGTCATACAGCGGGTTCCCCTGCTTCATCAGCTGAAACAGCGCCTGGTCATGGGGAAACTGGGAGCGCAGCTGGTTCAGCGCCTGAGTTTTGGTAAAGTACTTTATGCGACGCACGCCCGGCCAGTGGCGGACCTGGGCCAAAAACACATCTTCGGCCGCGTGGGTGGTGGTCGGCTTGAAAAACACGCGCACCTCCACTTGCCGGTTGATGGCGCCAGTCGCCTGGTTGATGTTGAGGCTCAGCACGCTGAAAAATGCCAACACAAATAGCGCCAGCGCCACCGTTGTGACCGAGGCCAGGCTCATCCAGCCCGAGCCCGTGAGGCCGCGGCCCGTTTCCCGCAGGAAGTAGCCAATGGTTCTAAGCCTCATAGCCGTACAACCCCCGTTCCTCGTCCCGGACGATGCGCCCCCCCTCCAGCGCCACCACCCGGCGCTGCATTTGGTTGACAATCTCCTTGGCGTGGGTAGCTATGATGACCGTAGCGCCGCGCCGGTTGATTTCCGTGAGCAGCTGTACGATGCCGCGGGCCGTCTCGGGATCCAAATTGCCCGTGGGCTCATCCGCAATGAGATACTTCGGGCGGTTGGCTAGCGCACGGGCAATCCCCACCCGCTGCTGCTCTCCCCCCGACAGCTGCGCCGGAAGCGACCGATGTCGGTTGGAGAGTCCCACCAACTCCAACAGCTCCGGCACCCGCTGGCGCATCTCGTGGGTGGATGCGCCCACCACCTCCAGTGCGAACTCCACGTTTTGATATACGGTGCGGTGGGTCAGCAGCTTCACATCCTGAAACACCACCCCCAGCTGGCGCCGCAGGTGCGGCACTTGGCGCCGGCGCATGCGCCGCAGGCGAAACTGGTCGACGTACACCTCACCGCTGGAAGCCACCTCATCTCGGTACAAGAGCCGCACCAGCGTGGACTTGCCTGCGCCGCTGGGCCCCACCAGAAACACAAACTCGCCTCGATGAACGGTGAGCGTCACCTGGTCGACCGCCACGTGCCCATTGGGGTAGCGCTTGGTCACATTGTCCAGGCGAATCACCGCACCACCTCCTGCCTTGAGGGTATGCCGACACCGCATCTCAGCACTATTCGACAGGCTTAAGCAAGTTCCTGCCTGCAGGCTACCTTAAGCCCTGAGTGGGCATCTGTCGACCCGCCGCACCTGCGGCGCTGCGCCGCATTCGGTACCATCCAGACAGCCCGCGCCTCCCAGCGCCCCCGCCCCGAACGGACCCGAATCACACCGGAGGAGGCGCACGTGGGGCTGGACTCGCTGTTGGCTCCGGGTTGCCATCACGTCTCTCACCCAGGGTAGTGCCATTGGCTCCCTCGAATCTTTCACCTTGGCGGCCATGCCCCGGCCGCTTCGTGGCCCCGCATCGCCGCCCACGCGCTAGCGTGTGTTGCCGGGCTGACCGCCGTGCTGGTGGTGCCCGGGTTTAGCGGCTGTGGTGCTGGGATCCCTTTTGGCCGGCCTGGCTTGGCTGCTGGCGCAGCTGGGCGCCTCGTGATGGTGGTGCGGGGGGTGGAGCTGGCTGGCATCATCCACATAGGCCTATTGGGGCGCGCCGCCACCCGGAGCGCGCCCGCCGCACACATGGCGCCTGGGGCGCAGGGCTGTTGGGAGTGGTCTTTGCATTGGGCTGGACCCCTGCGTTGACCCATAGGGGCCGGCATTTTAGTGCTGGCCGCGCACGTCGTCCGAGGCGGCAGGCGGCGCGCTCCTGCTGGCGTCTGGACGTGCCGTTCCTGGCCCTGGTGCTGGACCTGGGCCACGCGCTGGCGGCGGTGCACCGCCTGGGCCCGTGGCTGCCCGCGGTTTCCCGCGCCGCCGGTGGGCTTTTGGTGCTGCTTGACCTCACGTTGCTCTTCGGCTGGCATGTCGGCCTCCGCGGACTGCTGTGACAGCCATGATACGATGGCCGGGGAGGTGCTCTAGGTGGATGTGGTGAAAGTAACCCCGCGCGGCTATTGCTATGGCGTCGTGGATGCCTTGGTGCTGGCGAAGCGCGCCGCCAAAGACCCCAGCCTGCCGCGGCCCATCGTGGTGCTGGGCCAAATCGTGCATAACCGCCACGCCGTCGCGGAGTTGGCCGCGCACGGCATCCAAACCCTCGACACCGCAGCGGGAGGGTCGCGGCGGGATTTGCTGGACCAAGTGCCGGCAGGCGCCACCCTAATTTTTACGGCGCACGGCGTCTCGCCCGCCGTGCGCGCCGAAGCCGCCCACCGCGGCTTTCATGTGTTAGATGCCACCTGCCCTGACGTCACGAAGACGCATCGCCTCATTCAGGACCGCACCCGCGATGGGTACTTCATCCTGTACATCGGGACGCCGGGGCACCCGGAGCCGGAAGGCGCCATGGGCGAAGCTCTTCCAGGCCGGGCGGTGCTGGTGGCCACCGTCGCCGACGCTGAGTCCATTGAAATCCCCGAAGGCCCGGTGGCCATCATGACGCAAACCACCCTGTCACAGTGGGACACGGCCGCCATCATTGCGGCACTGCTGGAGCGGCGCCCGGACGCAGAGGTGCACAACGAAATTTGCCTCGCCACCCAGCTGCGCCAGGAGGCCGTAGTCAAGGCGGCCGCCGACGTCGACTTGGTCGTGGTGGTCGGCGATGCGCGCAGCAACAACTCCAACCGTCTGGTGGAAGTCAGCGAGCAGGTGGGCGGCACACGCTCCGTGCGCGTGGACGCCGCCGAAGACTTAAAGCCCGAGTGGCTGGAGGGCGTGCGCCGAGTGGCCGTGACGGCGGGCTCTTCCACCCCCAGCCCCATTACCCGCGCCGTAATACAGCAGCTGGAAGCCTGGGGTGCAGAGGCCGCTCATGAGCACTGACCCCGAGCTTTTGGGCATCGCCCTGTGGTCCGATGAGCCCGAGGCTCTGTGGCTGCAGTACCGAAGCCTGGGGATCCGGCGCGGCCGCTCCCCGGTTGCGGTGCTGCCGGCGTCCCCGCCCGAGCTGCCCGCAGGCACCGCCGCACCCTGCTGGCGCGTGGCCGACTTAGAAGGCGCCGTCAATCAGTGGGAGTCGCAGGGCGCACGCATTCTAGGCAGCGTCACGATTGGCTCCCGCCCGTGGCAGCTGGCCCAGGACCGCGAAGGCGGGCTGTCGCTGTGGCGGGTGGATCCCGTGGATTCACCGGGGGCCGAAAGCCCCGATCAGCTGCGAGAGACCGCCGCTCACTTCTGGCACCTCATGGACCGCCGCGCGTATGCGCAAGCCGGGCAGATCCTGGCGGAGGACGCTGTCGTTCGCTGGCCCTCGAGCCAAGAGCAGCTGACGCGGGATCAATGGGTTTCGGTCAACGAAGCCTATCCCGGGAACTGGGCATGCCACGTGGAGCGCGCCGCCGTGGATGGCCCCCAGGTGATCACTGCGGCGCGCGTCTGGGACCGAGATGATCCCCGTCAGGCGTTTCATGTGGTGTCGTTCTTCAACTTCCTCCAGGGCCGGATTGCCCAGCTCACCGAATACTGGAGCGCTGTCGCGCCTGACGACGCGCCCGCCGTGAGCCGCCTTCGGCAGGGGCTGTCGGCGCGCGCCCCCGACTAAAACTTAGAGTCGTCTGAGAGCACCGCGTGATGGCGTGCTCGGCCCTAACCGAGCGCCTGCCGGCGACACACAGGCCTTTGGGGCCGAGAGCGCGCCCCACAGCCGCACACCGCCGCTCTGCGCCGCTGGGCGCCTAGCATGCGCCGCAGGAATCCGCTAGGGTGACGGCAGGAGGTGTAATGCGCCGCGCTCGCGGAAGCCCGTGGAGGCGGCTTGGCCAGTACTTTAACCCACGGCGAAAGGGGATGATGGGCTGTACGGGCGAGCGCGCTCCGAGGGCTCTCGCGGTGGGACCGCCGGCGGCGGTGCCCGCCATCCCGGCCTGGACTCGCTGCGAGGCATCGCCATCGTGGGTGTGCTGCTGTTTCACGCCTACATCGTCAACGTGATTCCGCATGTGATTTGGTCCCGCACCGTGGGCCAAGGCGCCGAGGGCGTCGGCCTCTTCTTCATTGTCAGCGCCCTCACCCTGTCGGCGAGCTGGCATAACCGGCAGGGCCGCGACCCCAAGCCCACGGCGGCATTTTGGGCCCGGCGCTTCTTTCGCATTGCCCCGCTGTTTTACCTGGTGCTGGTGGTGGCCTGGCTCATTGGACAGGGCAAGCCCAACTATGCCCCGCATGCCATGGCCAGCAATGTCTTCACCCCCGGGAATCTTCTCGCCCATCTCACGTTTGCCTTTGGCTGGATTCCCGCGTATCAAAATTCGTGGCTGGGCGTGGAGTGGTCCATCGGGACCGAGATGGCCTTTTACCTCCTGTTCCCCGTGATTATCCTCTGGCTGATGCCGCGCATGGGCGCCCTCCGCACGCTGTTCCTGGGTTTCGTAGCCTCCCTGGCTTGGCCCTGGGTGATGAGCCATGTGTTCAGCCCGTGGCCAGGCTGGGCCTATGCGTTTCTCTTTTGGTCGCTCCCGGGGCAGGCAGTGTGGTTTGCACTCGGGCTCGCGCTGTTTTGGACATCCCACCCGGGGCGGTCCCTGCAGGGCCTCAGCGTGGGGATAATCGGCGCCGTGGCGCTGGCGGTGGGGCTCATGAATGTACCCCCCGCCTACAGCGCCGTCCTGTGGGCCATCCCCGGTGGCTTGCTCACCTATGCGGTGTGGCACCGGCTGCCCGGCGTGGCTTGCATCACCAACAGCCGCTGGCTGCAGTACGCAGGCACGCGCAGCTACTCCTGGTACCTGCTGCACTGGCCGATTCTCACGGCGGTGGTGCTGCCCTACATGCCGGGCGCCACCCAGCAGGGCGCACTGGGCTTTGTGGTGCGCCTTGCCGCCATGGCGGCGCTCACCATCGCGGCCGGCGAACTCAGCTATCGCTTGGTCGAAGAACCTGCCCGCCAGTGGGGCCAGCGGCTCATCGCGCGCTGGGGCTGGGCGGGCCACCGGTTAAAGCCCGCCCCGGCCCCACGCGAGCCGGAATACCAGCCGCAGCTGTCTCGCCAGTAGGTCAGCTTCCCTTCAGGGACAGCTCGACGTGGTCGCCGTCCTGCAGGACGTGGTCGCGGCCCACCGTCTGTCCGGCAAACCGCGCGCTCGGCCCCGTCACCCGCGCCGTTGTGAAGCGGGCGTCCCAGTCGCGGTGCATGGCGCGGACGAAGTCTAGCACTGTGGACCCTGGCGGCAGCACCACCGGGTCCTGAGCTGGCGGTTGCCCGGGGCGCTTCGGGTACACGGCCATCAGACCCGCCACGCGCCACAGCAGCTGCTGGACGTCCGCGAGCCCGGCTCCGGTGGAGGCGGCGCAGCGTGCATGTGGCACCTCGGCCCAGCGCGCCTCCCAGGCGCGGCACTCGGCCGGGGAAGCCAAATCGACTTTGGTGCCCACCACGGCCCAGGGCAACTCGGGCAGTGCGGCGCGCACCATGCGGCGAACGGCCTCGCCGCTGGGCGCGGGCTTGCGCTCGATCGGATCCACAAACACCAGGGCGTCCGCCACACGAATCTGCGCCAGCACGGATCGCCCATCGCCGCGGCCCTCATCACCCCCCTCGATCAGGCCCGGCAGGTCCAGCAGCTGGACGGGCGCGCCATGCAGCACCACCATGCCTTCAGCCGGCCGAACGGTGGTGAAGGGATAGCTGCCCACAGGCACCTGGCGCCCGGTCAGCGCGACCAGCAGTGATGACTTGCCCGCGTTGGGGGCGCCCACCAGGGCCACCTGGGCGGCCCCCTGCCGCGCGATGAAATAGGCATCGTGGTGCTCTGCGCCCCGGCGGGTGGCCGCTTCGGCCAGCTGCCTCTCCACCCAGCGCCTCAGCTCTCCGTACGGCCCGCTGTAGTACCCCGGCATCTCCTCCAGCGCCGCGCGCAGCACGCGGGCGCGGTCGCGGGGCTCCACGCGCGCCAAGCGTCGCTTGATCATGCGCCGCATTTCTTGATGGGGAATCGGCATCACTAGCACCCTCGCTTCTCTCGGTCTACCTCGGAGCCCGCTCATCTGACGGACAGCTGGAACGCTCTGGCTAGCCAAGCTTCGGTTGGGCAGTGAAGCGGGCAACAGCCGCTGGCCAGACGCGCATGAGAGCCTGCTACCCCCTTGGGGACAGGCTAAAGTCCCGCCTTGGCGGCAATGAGGCAGTGAGAAAAGCCAGCGGGGAGTCCTCGGGCCGCAATCTTGAGCATGAGACCCCTCCTCCGCTGAGATAGCGGCATTGTACCACAGGCCGGCGCGGCTCTCCGCCTGGCTAAAAGTCGAAGGCCCCTTGCGCCAGTCGCGGCGCCGGCGCCGCGGCGTCCTCCCGCCGCATGTCCCACCCGGGCACGATGGCGTGCACCCGATCTTGCATGCGCCGGGGCGGAACCCCTGCCGGCCCATGACACCAGTGGGCATAGCCGGCCAGCAGCTCTGGGTGGTGCTCCTCCAGGTAGGCGGAAAACACCGGCCGCACGTCGCTGGACAGTCGCACCACATCCGCGTGAACAAACGCCGCTCCGTGATCGCGAGCGGCGTTGGCCGTGCGCCGAAGATGGTCCGCGCCATCGGTGAGGCCGGGCAGGATCGGGGCCATGAGGACGCCGGCTCGAATGCCCGCGGCCGCCAGCGCCTCGAGGGCGGCCAGCCGGTGGCGCGGCGCCGGCGCCCCCGGCTCCGTCTGGCGCGAGATCGCCTCATCCACGGTGGGCACGCTGACGCACACCGCCATGCCGGCGCGGGCGGCCATGCGCTGCAGCAGCTCGATGTCGCGGCGAATCAGCGTCCCTTTGGTGATGATCTCCACAGCCACACGGCGCCGATCCAGCACCTCGAGGCAGCGCCGCGTGATTCTCCAGCGGCCCTCGATCGGCTGATACGGGTCCGTGGCGGTGCCCACCACGACTTTGTCGGGCCACCGCCGCCGCCGCGCCAGCTCCCGATCCAGAATCTCGGGAAGATTGGCCTTCACCAGCAGGATCCGGCTGAAGTCGTCCCCGGCGCCTAAATCCAAGAACCGATGCGTGGCACGGGCGTAGCAGTACACGCACGCATGCTGGCATCCCCGATACGGGTTCAGCGACCAGCCAAATGGCATGCCGGCCACCCGGTTCAACGCCGTCTTCACGGACACTGTGCGGACGTCGCGCCGCATGGCCATCCCCTCCGGCTC
This sequence comes from Bacillota bacterium, assembly GCA_021846505.1. GTDB lineage: Bacteria > Bacillota > Sulfobacillia > Sulfobacillales > JAIMBI01 > JAJZWV01. The sequence goes on along the minus strand of JAJZWV010000036.1, from coordinate 29,463 downwards.
CTGTATAGCACACGTGTTCTTATCAGGCAAACGACAAGGACCCGGCGGCCGCGAGCCGCTTGACGGGATCTCGCGCTCTTTCCTTCGCAGGCAGGCAAGACTTGTCGGAAGATGGTGGGCGGGCACCCTGCCAGGGGCCGCCGGATGGAGACATCGGAGGAGTGGACAGGAGCACTCAGCCGGGCGCCGTCGTTCAGAGGGCCGTGCGGTGCCTCTCGGACGGGTGGGCACTGGAGGCAGTGTACTTATTTGGATCGGCGGCGGCTCGCCGCCTCATTGCCGACAGACACGTCGACCCGGCGGTCTTGGCCGACGAGCCGCCGACCGCGCGCCGGCGTCTTGATCTGATCGCTGCGCTGGCGCACATCGTGCGGCGGGATGTGGACTTGGTGGACCTCCGCCGGACCAGCACGGGGCCGCAGCCACAGATGGCTGCCCATGGGCAGCGCCTGCTGGTGCAGGATGCCTCCGCCGTGGCGTGGTTTAAAATGCGGGCGCTGAAGTCCTATGCCCTGTTGAACGAAGAGCGCGCCCCGATTCTTGAGCGGATGCGGCGAGAGGGGGCGCCGCGGTGGCCGACGACATCGTGCTGAGCAAAGCGGAGGGGATCGCCCGATGCCCGAGCGGGTCGCGGAAAAGTGCGCTGGTGACTCGACCTTTTGGAGGACCTGCGGCGCCAGGACTCGGCCGCCCTGAACGTCCAGCGGGCAGATGAAGCGCCCTTCGATCTGGGACTGCCGGCCACCAGCCGCGACACCTTCAACTTGCTGGCGCACCACGGGGTGGCCACGCCCGAGCTCACGCGGGCGCTGAAAGCCATGGCGGGCTTCCGGAACCTCTGCGCGCCCAGTGGCCAGGAGGTTGACCCCTCGCTGCTGCGGCAGGTGCTGGACCACCACCTGCACGACCCGCACCGCTTCGCCGACGTCGCGTGCCGATTCCCCTAAGGGCGACGCGACAGCGGCAGCGGCGCGGCCAGCACCAGCTGGTCGCGCACCTCCGCGCCACGCTCTCGCACCGATCCCGGCTGAAACACATCCCGCCGCACGCCCACCGGGCGAAAGCCCATCTTGAGGTAAAACCCTAGGCCCGCAGCAGTGGTGGCCACGCACAGGTGGTCGTGCCCGTGGGCAGCGGCGTCGCTCGCCACGCGCAGGACCGCCTCGCGGCCGAGGCCGTGCCCGCGCAAGTCTTCCCGAACGGCGATGCTCAGAAGCTCCGGCCCGCCGCCTTCAACGTCCCACACCGCCTCGGCTGCCGGTGCGCCATCCAGGTCGCACCGCGCCAGCATGCGCCCGCGACCGCGGTACCCCGCCAGATGCGCGGGGTCTTCATCGGCCTCACGGAGGAGAGGATCCCACGCGGCGCGCGGCTCCCCGTCCTCGAGCCAGCGCCACGGGGCAAGCGGCTGCCAGTGCTCGCCTTCCAGGATGAGCGCCGCGAGGCCCACCGCTGTCCAGGTTTCGTGACTCTCGCCGGCCTGCCAGCATATCAAATCCCCGGTCTCAATGGCGGTTGGGCGGCCGTCGCTCCCGCTGGCCTCGCCCCGGCCCGCCAGCACCAGCAGCCACTGGCGGGCGGCGGCGGGATGGCGCCCGAGCCGCCCCCCCGCCTGCAGCATCAGATAAGATACGGATAGGCCGGAGAGAGCCCCCGTGCCCACTGGCGCCAGGTGAGCCCGCTCCGACCCATGCGCACCGATGGCGTGTGCGGCCAGCTGGCTCAGCGCCCGCACCTGCATGTTAGCCCCGCCCTGGGGTGGTTTGGCTCCACGGGTCCAGCAGGCGCTGCAGCTCGTCCGGCGGCAGGATTTGCTGCTCCGTCACCAGCTCGCGGACGGTGCGGCCTGTCTTGTGTGAGGTCTTGGCTATGTCCGCCGCGCGGTCATAGCCGATGACCGGGGCCAGGGCGGTCACCATGGCCAGGCTCTGCTCCACCAGCCCCTCCGCGCGCTCCCGGTCGGCTTGCAGCCCCTGCACCAGGCGCCGGTCGAAGTTCTGAGCCGATGCCGCCAGCAGCTGAATCGACGACAGCAGGTTGTGGGCCAGGACCGGCATCATGACGTTGAGCTCAAAGTTGCCTCGCTCCCCGGCGATGGCCACCGCGAGGTCGTTGCCCATCACCTGGGCGGCCACCATCATCACAGACTCCGCGATGACGGGGTTGACCTTGCCCGGCATGATGCTTGAGCCCGGCTGCGTCTCGGGAATGATGAGCTCCCCGATGCCGCAGCGCGGCCCGGATCCCAGCAGTCGAATGTCGTTGGCGATTTTCATCAAGCTCACCGCCAGCGTCTTCAAGGTGCCCGACAGCTGGACGGCCGCGTCCTTGGCCGCCTGAGCCTCAAAGTGGTTGTCCGCCTCCCGAAACGGGAGCTCGGTCAGAGCGGCCAGCCGAGCGGCCATGCGGGCACCAAACTCCGGATGCGTGTTGATGCCGGTGCCGACAGCGGTGCCGCCAATGGCTAGCTCTTCGATGTCGGCCGCCGCCTGCTTGATGCGGCGCCGGCCGTGGGCGATTTGGCTGGCGTAGCCAGAAAACTCCTGGCCCAGACGGATTGGCGTGGCATCCTGCAAGTGTGTGCGGCCAATCTTCACGATGGAGTCAAACTCTTCGGCTTTGGCCTCGAGCGACGCCTGCAAGCCGGCCAGTGCCGGCAGCAGCTCGCGGTGCACCGCCTCCATCGCCGCGACGTGAATCGCGGTGGGAATCGCGTCGTTCGACGACTGACCCATGTTCACGTGGTCATTGGGGTGAATCTTGTGCGCGGCCGACTCCGCCGGCAGCAGCTCCGCCGCCCGGTGCGCAATCACCTCATTGGCGTTCATGTTCGTGGACGTGCCCGAGCCTGTCTGAAAAATGTCCAGCACAAACTGGCTATCCCAGCGCCCCTCCACCACTTCCGCAGCCGCCGCCGCGATGGCCTGCCAGTCCTGATCGCCCAGCTGCCCCAAATCGTGGTTGACGTCTGCGGCCGCCTGCTTCACCAAGCCCAGCGCCCGAATGAACGGGCGGGAAAATCGAATCCCGCTGATGGGGAAGTTCAGCACAGCGCGCTGCGTCTGGGCCCCATAGTAGGCCGCGGCGGGCACCTGCATCTCACCCATCGAGTCGCGCTCCGTGCGGAATGCCCCCGATTCGCCTGTCTGTGTCATGCTCCTGCCTCCTGCCTCCGTCTGGCGTCTTCCGGCGTCCCGGATGCCGTCCGGGTCAGCGGCCGCGCTGCCGCCGCTCTTCATACCACCCCAACGGCGTCGCGCCGTCAAGAACCGGCGGGCTCAGCAACAAGGGGCGCCCTCCGCCCACGGCCGAAGCAGAGGATTCGCTAGAAGCGGGGAGGGGCCCCGCGTCATTGGGCGGCCAGCCGCCTCGCCCTCCCCCGGCATACGGCCGGTGAAGCCAGTCCGTCGGCGCCGCTCTTCGCTGGCCCTCACGGCCTTCAGGTCGCGATCTGCTCGCACCCACTTGCTTGGTGAATCCGCTGCGCCTGGGCCGCGTGCCGTGGCCAGGGGCCGCCGCGTGGGCAGGCCGGTGAGGACCCGGGGGCGGGCCATGGATCAGCCGGCCGCCTGAACGCGATAGGTGAGACGCCCGCCCGCTGGGAATGTGGGCCGTTCTTCGAGATGACTCGCCTGCGGCCACCTTCTGGCGAGCAGGGAGCCTCGGATGCTTGACGAGCCTTTCTCAGGCAGACCCAGAGCGAGCGGACCCGGTCCTCCAGCGCTACCGCCGCGGTCGTCGGTCGTCGGGTCCCTGAAAGATTCGACGCCGCCTGACGTTTATTAGATGGATGGACGTTGGAGGGTGGCTGACATGCGCGAGACGTTCGCAAGCTGGTACCACCTCTGGGCAGACGACATCTATACGTACCTGAGCTTGGCGGTCGGGTCTGACTTGGCCGAGGACGGCGTGCAGGAGACGTTTCTCAGAGCGTGGGCCGCCATCGGTCGGTTTTCGGGAACTCATCCGCGCGCGTGGCTGTTTCGCATTGCGCACAACGTCGGGGTGGATTACACACGCGCCCGGCGCACCGCTCAGAGAGCATGCGCGGGCCCCGGTGCCGGCACGGCGCCGGACGGCCATTCGGGCCCGGAGGCGGACCTTGTGCAGGAGGAATCCATCGCTCGCATTGTCCACGCCATGACTTCCCTCCGCCCGAGCCATCGAGACGTGCTGGTCCTCACCGGCGTGTTGGGTCTGTCGGCTCGGGATGCGGCCTCGGCGCTGGGATGGTCCTTGCCCCAGCTCTATGTCATTCGCCACCGCGCGCGCAAGATGCTAGCCTCACAGCTCACGGCACTGGATGGTCGAACAGAGGGAGGACAATAGCCATGGCAGACCGACGCCCCGCCGCCCGTTACCTGGCATTGCTGGCTCACGCGCGCGTTCGCCTGGATCCCTCCGTGCGGGCGGCCGTGCGGGACCACGTGATGGAATACGCCTCCACGCATCCAGCGCTCGCACCTCGGGGCAGGCCCGTTCCCCGCTGGGTGTGGGCGGCAGTCTTGCTCAGTATCGCGGCCGCAGCCGGGCCAATGCTTCTGGGCCACCGCAGTGGGCCCCCGGTGCGCGGGCCGCGACCGGGTCCAGCCGCCCCCGCACACTCCTCATCGGGTGTCGATCCGGCCATTCGGCGCGCCCTCGAGCCGCTGGCCCTAATTGGGGTGCCGCGGCTGGCGCCCCGTGGCGTCCACACCACCGGGCTCACCGTGAGCGCCCGCCTCTTGCCGCACCACACCGGGTATATCTTGGATGTCGGCTCCATCTCGCTGATTGTTCAAGGGCACCCCAGCACTGCGGCCGCCTCGGCCGCCCTGGCCCGGTACCGCACCGCACTCGAGCAGGCCCTCATCGAGACGGCCGCACCCGCCACGGCCGTGGCACCGGGCACCATGGGGAGCTGGTTTTCGGCTTCCGCTGCCAGCGGTGCCGCCCCGCCCTCGCTTGCCTTGGTCTGGCTGGAAGGAAGGATGTGGGTGGAGGTGAAGGGCCCCGCGACAGAGCACGCGGGCATTGTATCCGCCGCCCGGGTTCTGGCCCAACAGGCGCGGCGAGCGCCGCTCACGCACACGGGGCGCGCGATCATCTCCGTCACCCTATGGCCGACAACGCCCACTCATCCAGAAATCCGCTTCGGGTGGACGGCGGCGTGGACCCGTGCTCAAACGGAGCTCGTGGTCACCGCCACTGGATCGGCAAGAGCCACCGGGACCAGTCTCTCGCTCGCAGGCCTGTGGGCCTGGGTCCACAGCATCGGCCCGCTGCTGGCACCTAGCCTCGCCTCGCCGAAAAAGTAGCCGCGCTCCCCCGTGTTCCCGGACGGCCGCGCGATCGGCCTGGCATCTGTCAGCGCCCATCATATTCCATCGGGCGGTGGCCCTCACATTCTCCCGGCCCCTCAGCCGAGCCCGAGCAGCGCCTCCGCCGGGGTTCGACATGAACCACGGGAACCATTCGGGCCGACCCAGGAGCATCCGGGCCAGGCGGCCAGCGAATTCCCCCGGGGGAATACGCTGGCCGTCTACAGGCATTCGGCGACCGCCGTGTGGCAGGAGGTTTCGGCAGCACGGCTCCCTCCCCTGCGCCGCATCGCGCCGCCCGTGCCACCCGGCTTGCCGAAGTCCCTGCGCCGCTGGGCGTGGCGGAAGCATCTAGCCCTCGACACCCAAAGCTGTCGGGCAGAACTTCGGTCGGCCGCCTCGGCTGGCCGTGGGCGGTGTGGGCCAATCCCGCGCCTGCGAGACTGCGGTGTGGCTAAGAAAAACATCCGCTGAACCGCCGCACGCCGCCTTTCGGCCTCCGCTGCGGCGCTGAGCTAAGATGGCCTGGACTCAGGGCAAAGCCAGGGGCCAAGCCATCCAAGCCATCCGTCGCCCCATCCGCCGAAAGGCACTGATCCCTGGAACGGCTTCTCAGTGTCCAGTAATCGAAACGTCTCCCCACGAAAGCCCAATCACACGAACGGGTGCCGTGCTCGTGGACGGGGGATCGATGACGGCCAAGTTGAACAGCGTCGTCATGGATTCGGTGGTGTAGATACCCGGAGCCATAAATGCTGTGTACCCGCTGTTGGCCGCGACGGTAAAGTGATAGCCCGGAGACGCCGTGTAGGTTGCCTGGCGCTTGACGCTCAGGAAGACGACGGCGCCCCCGCCCTTCAGCCGAAACGCATAGGTCGGATATGCTGTCGGCACGGCTCCTGACGCCGCGGTCTGATGCTGCCCCGGCTGAAGTTTGGCCCAGAGTTGGGTCGTGAACACACCCGGTGCAAACGTGGAGGCATCGGTAAGGGTCGCCCCCTCGGACGCGTCGGCAGTGTCCACGGCGTAGCGGGAAGCAATGACGGCGGGCGCCAGCTTCAGGTACTTGTAGTCGGAGGGCGAGAGCAATTGCGCGTAGCCCGCATGATTGTCCTCAGGAGAGAGCGGCGGCGCCCCTTTGGCGACGGCGGGGGGAATAGGCCTGCACCCAGGAACTTCCCCGCTTGACGAACACCATGTACACGCCGTTTGTCATGGCCTCGAACGCCGTCGCCTGCTGGGGCACCATGACGGCAACCGTCTCACGGGAAAGATGAGCCGGCGGACTGGGCGGGGTCGCTTTGCCCGCCTTGTTTAATCTCCACGTGAAGTCATCGACCAGAACTTGGGGCGCCACCTCCAGCCTGTCTTGGACCGGGACACTCCAAGTCGCTTCGGCCGCCCACTCCTGCTCCATATATCTGTGGACGACCCGGATCGCCTCCGCGCGTCAACTCAGTCCCTGGGGCCCTCCGGGGCGGCGCAACGGACTGGGGGGCACCGCACCCTGCGAGTAGAAGTATGGTCGCCAAAGCGCCACCGACGGCCGCAGTTACGCTGGCCGCGCTCATCATTCCACCTCCTGGGGATTCCTAGCCACACTCTTCCGATATCTGGCGCACCTTGTCAACTTCTAGATCGGATTTGGCAAGGCGGCCCCAGCGTGGGAAACTCACTCGGGGCGCCGTGCTTTGGGTTTCCGCTGGCGCGGGCGCGCCCCACGGCCCGGTTGTGTCACAATGGCGCTCAGCAACGGAGGTGATTCTTTGGCGGCAACATCCGCGCGGCTGAATGAGGCCGCTCCCGATTTTGAGGTGGCCACGACGGCCGGCAGCCTGCGCCGGCTCATTGACTTCCGGGGCAAGCCCCTGCTGCTGGGCTTTTTCCCGATGGCCTTCACCGGCGGCTGAATCTCGGAAGTGACCTCGTGGAGAGGCAAGTGGAGCCAGGTGCAGGCCCTCGGCGCCGAGTTGCTGCTGTGCTCGACCGATTCCGCGCCCGCGCTCGCCGTGTTTGCCGCGAGTCTGGGCGGACTGCCCTACCTGCTGGGCTCAGACGCCACCCGCGCGGCTGCGCGCGCCTACGGCGTCCTGCGGGCGGATGAGGTGACGGCGGCGCGCTCCATGTTTCTGATTGACGCCGACGGCATCCTGCGCTACGAGAATCGATCATTTCCGGCGGCGGATCCGGCCTCCTATGACCGTGTGCTCGAGGCCGTCCAGCAGCTGCGGGTCTGAGTGGCCAGCCCCGCATGAGGGCCAGCCAGTTCGGCAACCCGAACCGGCTGGCCCTCTGCCATCTGAAGAAACCTGTCTAGGAGCTGAGCGCCTGAGGTGTGTTCCCCGCCTCTTCGTGGTGAGGCAGGGCTTGATTCAAAAGATCCCGCACCACTTCGCTGGGCTGGCGATGGGTTTCCGCCGCCAGCCGGCGAATCGCATAAATCTGCCACGTGTAAAGAAAGTAGTCCGCACGACGCTGGTTCTTGGGGCGCTTGGTTTGCATGCCCTTCCCCCCTATCACTCCGAATTCCCACCCGCCGCTGGCAAATCGCCCTGCGGCCTGCACCTGTATAACGACTCGTCCGCAGGAATGGTTGCACGGGTTCCGAGAATCCTCCAAGTGACTTGCCGGTCAGAACCCTCCGCTCTCTCCGGTCAAATGCGCCCGCACTTCCTCCCAGGTGGGCACCGTCTGCGCCCCGGGGCGCATGCACGCGACTGCGGCCACCTGGGAAGCGCGGCGGAGAGCGTCGCCCACCTCCCGCCCGTCAGCCAAGTGGGCCGCGAGGGCGCCCGCGAACGCGTCCCCGGCACCCGTGGAGTCAACCACCGCCACGGGCAGAGCCGGGAGCCGCCCGTCGCCGCTGGGGCCGCTCCACGCGATCCCACGCTCCCCGAGCTTGACGATCCCGAGCCGGGCGCCGCGTGCGGTGAGCTCGCGCGCAGCGTCCACTTCCCCCCCGGCCGCCACTGCGTGCCCCAGCAGCTGCTCCGCCTCGCCGCGATTGGGCATCAGCACGTCCGCCCGCCACAGCGCGGCGGGAAGCTCCCGCGGCGCCGGGGCGGGGTCGACCATCACCTGCGCACCGGCCGCCTTCCCCCACTCAGCCGCCGCCACTGCGGCCGCCAAAGGGATCTCCAGGGAAATCAGGACCACGTCCCCCGGGGCGGGCGGCGGCAGGGCCCGCACCTGGGCCCCCTCGACCAAAGCATTGGCGCCGCGCACCACCACAATCGTGTTGCCGCCGCCGGCGCCAATCCAAATTAGCGCCATCCCGGTGGGGGCATCGGGGAGCTCGCGCACATGGAGATCGACCCCGGCGGCCCGCACCTCCGAGAGCGCGACCGCGGCCAGCGCATCGCGGCCCACGGCGCTCACCAGCCGCACGGCGGTGCCCTGGCGCGCGGCAGCCACCGCTTGGTTGCCGCCCTTGCCGCCGGGCGCCAGCCATCCCTGCCGCGCCGGCAGCGTTTCCCCCTCCGCTGGCCAGCGGTCCAGCTGGGCTGCCACGTCCACGTTCACGCTGCCCACCACCACGACCACACCGAGCCCTCCCTATATCTCCTGATGCCTTGTCGCGGTTCATCCTCTTAGTATGTTCAGTCGCCGGATGTGCGCGGCCGACTCGAGCGCCTTGCCTTCCTTTCCCAAGGCGTCTGGCCCACCGCCATGATACACTCTCAGCGACTGCGCCACGTTGGGGGGGTGGTTGGTTTGCGTGTGCTGAACAAATTCATCGACCCGGATCTACCCCGCCTGTTTTACGTGCTGCTGGCTGGCCGCTTCGTCAACATGGTGGGCAACTCGCTGGTGTTCCCGTTTTTGGCTGTGTTCCTGGCCAGCCGCCTGGGAGGCTCCTTAGCTTCGGTCGGCTTGGCCATGGGCGCCTACGGTGTCATCCAGGTGGCCAGCGTGCTGTTTGGCGGCATTTTTGCCGACGCATGGGGCCGCCGGCGCGTCATGCTGTTGTCGCTGTCGGCGGGCGCGGTGGCAGCCTACTTGGTGGGCATTGTCAACCCGCTCTGGGCGCTGTTTGTCGCGCTTGCGTGCATGGCCTTCAGCCTGCCGCTGTTCCAGCCCGCGTCCATGGCATTGGTGGCCGACCTGGTGCCGCCGGAGAAGCTCAACGAGTCCTACGCCATGCTGCGCATGGCGTCCAACGCTGGCATTATCATTGGGCCTATGGTGGGCGGCCTGCTGGCGGACCACTCGTTTTACTGGCTGTTTGCGCTAGATGCTTTGAGCTTGGCCGCGTTTTGGGTGCTGATTCTGACCAAGATTCCTGAAACCCGGCCGCACGAGCGCCGGGAAACGCTCGCCACCACCCTCGGGGGCCTCCGCACCGTGTGGCGCGACAAAGCCTTTGTCGGGTTTGCGCTGCTGTGGGCCGTCGCCTGGCTCGTGTACAGCCAGCTATACCAAGTGCTCCCCGCGTACCTACACATTGACCTGCACTTCCCAGCCGGCATTTTCGGCTATCTCGCGGCCGAAAATGCTGTACTGGTGGTGACACTGCAAATTCCGGTGGCGCGCTGGTCTAAGCGGTTTTCATCCTTCAATGCCATGGCGCTGGGGATGGCCGGCTACGGGCTCGGCTTTTTGGTGATGCTCCTGGCCAGCGGGCTCGCCGGCTTCGCGTTAGCGGTGGTGGTCATCACGCTGGGCGAAAACGTGCTGAATCCGGCGGCGGCCACCTGGGTCGCCACGCACGCCCCCGCACAGCTGCGGGGGCGCTACATGGGCTTTCAGTCCCTGGCCTCTCGCGGAGGCTCCGCGATGGGCCCCGTCATGGGGGGCGCACTGCTGGCCCATGGATCGGCACCCTGGCTGGCAGCCACGGTCATGATCGCGGGCATCGGCGCCGCGCTGCTGGTCCGGCAGAGCCGGGTGTCGGTCACCAGCGTCAGCGCGTAAGGCGCGGGGCGCCGCGCCGGACCCAGCGACCCCTCCGCCGCCAACATCCCCCGGAGCCATCCGGACGGGACGCATGGCGCCGTGAGTCAGTGGTGAAATGCCTTGCCGGGATGCGGTGCATCCGGCATCGGATGCTCCAAACCCTCCAAGTACTCCACCGAGCGGCGCACGTCATCCAGGAGCAACTCCGCCATGTCCAGCGAAAAGCTATTACGGACCACCACGCGCATGATGGTCGTGTCCTCCATCGAGGGCGGAAGCGGATAGGCCGGCACCTGCCAGCCACGCTCGCGCAGCACCCGCGACAGATGGTTCAGGTCCCACCCCGCCTCGCTGGGCCTCCGCTTCTTCAGCTTCCAGGCCAGCACCGGGATGTCGGAGCCGTCCGTCAGAATCTCGAACGGGCCCAGCGCCGCGAGCCGGCTTGCCAGATGGTGCGCGACGTCCTGGCAAGCTTTTTGGACCTGGTAGTAGCCGTCAAATCCCAGGCGCAGAAAGTTGTAGTACTGCAGCAGCACCTGGGCACCGGGGCGAGAGAAGTTGAGCGCAAAGGTGGGCATGTGGCCGCCTAGATACGACACATCAAACACCAGCTCCTGAGGCAAGAGCGATGCCTCACGCCACAGAACCCACCCCAAGCCCGGAAACACCAGCCCGTACTTGTGGCCGGACGTGTTGATGGAGTGCACCCGCGGCAGACGAAAGTCCCATGCCAGATCGGGCTGCAGAAATGGCGCGACGAAGGCCCCGGAGGCGCCGTCCACGTGAATGGGGATGTCAATCCCGGTCCGCTCCTGGAGCTGGTCCAGCGCCGCCGCAATCTCGGATACCGGCTCGTAGACGCCGGTGTAGGTCACGCCCAGCACTGGCACCACCCCGATCGTGTTTTCGTCCACGGCTGCCAGCACGCCCTCGGGCGTGAGATAAGGCGCCTCGGGGGTCACGTTGACATAGCGGGGCTCCACCTCGAAGTAGTTGGCAAACTTCTCCCACACCACCTGGACGGCCGAGCTGAACACGATGTTGGGGTGGCCGGCAGGCTTTCCGGCCGCTTTGCGCGCCTGCTGCCAGCGCCGCTTTAGCGCGAGGCCGCCCAGCATGCACGCCTCGGACGACCCGGTGGTAGACACCCCAATGGTACCGGCCGGATTGGGCGCATGCCACAGGTCCGCCAAGATGTGCAGGCACCGGTCTTCGATGGCTGCGGTTTGGGGATACTCGTCTTTGTCAATCATGTTCTTGTCCGCCGACTCCGTGTACAGCCGGCGCGCTTCGGGCTCCATCCACGTGCCCACGAAGGTAGCCAGATTCAGCCGGGCGTTGCCGTCCAGCGCCAGCTCGTCGTGCACAATCTGATACGCGGTCTCGGGCAGCAAGCCCTCTTTGGCCAGCCGAAACCGCGGCACCGCGTCCTCGCCTTCCCGCGCATACAGCGGGTTGATATTGATTTCTGGGCGCATGACGTGCCGCTGCCGATGGTGCTTCCACTCCGCCATGGGATCACTCTCCCTCTTTGGGCGGGCACTCGTGTGCCTGCCACTTGTCCCACCCTACCACATCCGTCCAATTGGGTTGGGCGACCGGGGGAGGGCCGCGCCGGTTTGACCCGCTCCCCGTGCTGGCAGGCTCGCCGGCGGCGCGTCCGAGGGAGCGCGTTAGCGGTCGCGGCACCACCACAGCCCGCGCTGCCCATTCCCAATCTCGCTGCCGGTGCCCGAGGGAGTAACCGCGGAGCGTCGCCCAGTAAATGTTTCTGCGCCTGTATCGCCAGGTCAGAAGCGAGCGCGCCATCCATGCGGGATGGCTGATCGTGGTCGCACACCACGCCGCCGTCGATGCGCGTCGCCGCGCCCGCACCCTTCCCCTCTCCGAGCAAGCCCGGCCCCCTGCCGCCCGCACGGCCATGCGGTGCTAGTGTGGACTTGATTGACCGCCTCCCGCCAAAAGACCAGCAAGTGCTGTGGCTGTTTTGCTGCGCCGACTATTCCACCGCTGACATCGCGGGGGCGGTCGGCCTCTCCGAGCCTCAGCCCCGGCCTCGGCTGTATCGGGCGCGAAAGCACTTTCGCAAGATTGGGAGGGACACCGATGAGTGACCACCGGGAGCGCGAGCCCGAAGACGCCGCGCTGGAGTGACTCAACAAGCATGGCCCCCCTGCACTAGACCCCTCCCACCACTTTGGCCGCGGCCGCCGACGCGACACGCTGCCGCATCCAACCCACCGGCGGCCGACCTGCTGGCTGCTCGCTGCGGGCGCCGCCGCGCTGTTGCTGGCGCGGGCACTGCCGGCGGTGCACGGCCTGGCCGCCAGCGCACCGCACCCGGTGGCCATCGCCCTTTTCGTGCGTCGGTCGGTGGCGCCGCCGGGCGGCCCATCAGGCCCATCCGGGGGCACGGTCACAAGAATCCCGAATCCACATGCCTTTCAGGCCACGCGCACGTTCCCGTCCCTCACTGCCCATATTTTTGAGGTGAGGTACTACGTGGTCGCAGGCGTGAAGGTGCAGGGACGGTGGACCTACCCGATGGGCATCACCGCGCCGCCGGGCACGTCCTCGACCTGGAGCATCATCGGCTTCCCCATCGCGGTCAACGACACCCGCCACCTCCAACTGGACGAGGTGGGCGTCGTGCCCCAGTCCTTCCATCCGTTGGAGCGGCGTGAAGTGAGGCAAAGCGCGGGCGGGGCGCGAGCCGCTTGCCATGGCGCCGGGGCCATTAGATCCCCGATCGCTGGGAGCAGGAATTTAGCCCGAGGGCGCGAAGCAGGGTGGGATGACGACTAATCCACCCACGCCCCAGCGTCCCGCGGCGGCTCCCGGGGCCAGTGCGCCCATGGCCTTTCTGAGCATGGCGCCGGGTGCCGCGATCGCGGTGGCGGCAAAGGGTCTCACCAAGCACTTCGGCAATTTCGAGGCCGTCGGCGGCATCGACTTCGACGTGTATGAAGGCGAGTGCTTCGGCTTGCTGGGGCCCAACGGCGCTGGCAAGTCCACCACCATCCGCATGATTTGCTGCCTGACCGGCCGCACCGCGGGGTCGCTATCCGTGCTGGGTATCCCCGCCGAGCCGGGACAGCGGGCCATCAAGTCGCAGCTGGGGGTGGTATCCCAGGAAGACTACTTGGATCCCGCCCTCACCGTGCGCGAAAACATCGAAATCCACGGCCGGTTCTACGGGCTGAGCCCGCAGGTCGCCTCGGAACGCGCGGCGGAGCTGTTGGAGTTCATGCAGCTGGACGGCAAAGCCGGCCAGCAGGTGCGGGCGCTCTCGGGCGGCATGCGGCGCCGCCTGGTCATTGCCCGCGCCCTCATGGGCCGGCCGCGCCTCTTGGTGCTGGACGAGCCCACCACCGGTCTGGACCCGCAGGCGCGCATCCTCGTGTGGCGCAAGGTGCGCGAGCTCAAGGCGCAAGGCGTCACCGTGCTCTTGACCACCCACTACATGGACGAGGCGCAGCGCTTGTGTGACCGCTTGGTGGTAATTGACCACGGCCACATCCTCGAAGCCGGGCGGCCCCGCGAGCTTATCGAGCGGCTGGTGGGACGCGAATGCCTCGAGTGCCCAGACCTCGACGCGGCCGCCGCCGAGCAGCTGGCGGCGGCCCTCTCCCCGGAGGACGAGGCGTGGCACGAGTGGCAGGGTGACTCCTGGGTGCTGTTTAGCCCCAACCTGGCCCGCATCCTGGATCGCTGGGTGGCCGCCGCCATCGCGCCGCCGCTGTCGTATCGGCGGCCGGCGGGGCTGGAGGATGTATTCTTGCGCCTGACCGGCAGGGAGCTGAGAGACTGATGCTGTGGCCGCGCTTCACCAAGGGAGCGCTGATGGTTTTTCGCCGTGACTTTTTGTCGTGGGTAAAGTACTATCGGAGCTCCGTGCTGCTGAATTTCGGAGAGCCGCTCACCAACTTGCTGGCGCTGGGCTTTGGCCTCGGCGCCTACGTGACCAAGATGAGCGGAGACCCCTTCGTGGACTTCATTGGGCCAGGCCTGCTGGCGGTCACGGCGATGAACGCCGTGACGTTTGACATGAGCTTTGAGGCGTATGACCGCCTGAACGAAAACGGCCTCTACCTCTCCATGATCACCGCTCCCCTGCACCCGGCGGAGATTGTGGGCGGCGAGTACTTGTGGGAAGCCTGCCGGAGCCTTCTGTATGGGCTGGTGTTTCTGGTGGTGCTGCTGCCGCTGGGCATTGTGCACAGCTGGTGGGCGCTGCTGCTGCCGCTGCCGCTCTTGGTCACGGGCATGCTCTTTGCCGGCCCGGCTCTGTGGGTAGCCACGACCGCCAAGAACCACGAACAGCTTTTTTACTACTTCACCCTGGTCATCACCCCCATGTTCATGTTTTCTGGCGTGTTTTTTCCGCTGACCCACTTGCCTCCCATCATCCGAGACTTTATCTTGCTGACCCCGCTGGTGCACGTGGTGAACCTCACTCGGGCGCTCATCCTGGGCCAGTTTCCCGCTACGCTGTGGCAGGACGTGCTGTGGATTGTCGGCTACACCTTGCTGTTTATGGTGCTGCCGGGCCGCCGCCTCGCCCGGCGCCTCATGGACTAGCCGACAGCGGCAGGCGGCCTGAGCGCCGAAGCTCGGGCCGACATCCGGATGGATCTCAGAACCGCCTGGCCAGCGAACACACCAGGCACTTGGCACGGGGCCTGTGGGAAGGTTGCAGCCAGGGCCCGGACCGTAGCCCGGCCCGAAGAAAGTGTGGCTGCCCTCCGTGACACGGTGAAAGTCCCGGGCGTACAGAATGGGATTCTGCGAAATCTGGTGCAGCCGTGGGTTCAGCTGCGCGAGCGGGTGTCCCGCCGGCTGAGCGGCGGCGGCCGCACTGGTGCCGCCGAAGAAGCAGAACCCAGGAGACGCAACCCCAGACGGCGGTGTTGACGCTGCCGTTCCACGCCACATCCAGGGTCGTCCGCATGCCGGAGTTTGCACCCCCCTATGATACGCGGGCTAGGAGCCCCGTCCATGGCGCCGAGTGGGCCGCAGGCACTGCCCCAAGGACACAGCGACAGTGAGTCACTCCAGACCGCCTCGCCGAGGTGGTGTTCTCTTTGATTCTCCGTGACTCGGATACAGCCAGGGCCCCACCGACGCCACCAGCGTCCGACGAGGGATAGGGGGGTGCCGCCGGGCCGGTCCGGTTGTTTAGCCTCTGTGCCACCGGCAGTGGCCAGCACGGTCCAGCCTTGATTGGCCGCTTGCTGAAACACCGCGCGGTCCCGGGAAAACACCCGCAGCCCCGGGGGACCCCCCTCGAGCATCAAGCTCTCCCGGGTGCTGACGCTCATCGGCATCACAGTGCCGGGCAAGTTCCGGAGCGCCCACGCCTGGGCCAGGTCCAGCGTGTTGAACGACGCGTGGGCGGCCGCCGCCTCGGCGCCTCTGCGTCCAGTCGCGTTTCAAAGCCCACCCCACAATCTGGGTGTTGTGCTGGGGAAAATTGCGCAGCCGATAGCCTCGTGTGCGCTCAGCATCGGGTTCGGCAGGCTACACTGGCGGTCAGACGCCGGCAGGTATTGGCCCTTCGTGGGCGACCTGTAGTCATCGATCATCACGATCGCCTGGCCAGCGCCGGTCAGGCTGTCAGCCTCCGTTTTCACGCGGGTGCACCCGTTCCACAATCGGCGCACTGGAAAGGTCCGCCGCACCGGCCGGGATGGTGGCCGTGGCGGTCCGCCCGACCACGCCCACAGCGTCATCTCGCCACCGCGTGCGCTGCTGCCATGGCGCGTTCAGCAAGAGGCACCAGCCTCATCAGCTTTGCTTCGAAGTTCTTGGCGGATCCATGGGGCGGCGGCACGGCCGGGTGCGTGTGCGCCAGCGGCCGCCGTGCAGCCCCCGAAACAGGCCGAGGGTCGCGCGCACCCCCGTTCGTCGACCACAGGGCGCCATACGCCCGGGTCTCGAACGCTTAGAGCTTGAAGACCAAATGCCGGTGGCGCTTGGAGAGAGAGCGAGGCAGATCTGCGCGGCCCACGTCGGGACACTCCGAACGATTCTGACAGCCGGGGCGCTCTAGCTGAATTCGCGGGGAAACGGGCGAAAGCCCTCCCCCAGTACTTCGTGGGCAGGGGACACCACCAAAAACGCAGTGGGGTCAACGCTGTGCACCAGCGCCTTCAAGCGGGTGAGCTCCGACCGGCTGATCACGATGTACACGGCCGGGCGGGTATCCCCGGTGTAGAGGCCCGTCACCGGCCACCGGGTCACGCCCCGGCCCAGCTCCTCCAGCAGCCTCCGGCCAATCTCGTCGCCCTGCTGCGACAAAATCAGGATGGCCCGCTCGTACGCAATGCCCTCCTGTACGACGTCCAACGCCCGCGTGGAGATAAAGAGCGCAATCAGGGAGTACATCGCGGCGGTAGGGTTGAACATGACGCCCATCCCGGCGATCACGAAAAAGTCCACCGCCAGCATCGCTTGTCCGGTGGACACCGGCAGCACGTGAGCCAGGAAGCGGGCCACAATGTCCGTACCCCCGGTCGTGCCGCGGCTCCGAAACACTAGCCCAAGCCCCACCCCCGACAGCAGCCCGCCGTATACGGTGGCCAGCAGCGGGTCATGTGTCGCGGGCGGAAAGTTTAGCACGCCGACAAACAGCGACAGCAGGGCCGCGCCCGCCACCGTCCGGGTGCTGACCCGCCCGCCCCACAGGCGGTGCGCGAGCCACAGCAAGGGGAGGTTCAGCACCGCCAGCGTGGCCCAAATCGGCACGTGCCAAGCGTACAGCACCATAATCCCAATGCCGGTGACTCCGCCATCCGCGATGTGATTCGGCACGTAAAACAGGTTAACCCCCAGCGCGGTGATGGCGGTGCCCGCCACAATCAGGGCCCACTCGCCGCCGGCAACCCACCACGGCAGCCGGTCCCGCTGGCTCACGGCGACTGCGCCTCCGCCACGATGTAGGGCGGCGCCAGCGCGACGCGGGAGAAGTGAAGGGGCACGGGGAGGTTGAGCGTCTCCAAGTCCAGCAGTGGCAGGGAGGCCGCCAGCGGCAGCGACAGCCCGTCCACTACTTGCGGCACAAACAGCAGCTCCTGCCCATCGGGAGAGATGGCCAAGCGCCCGCGCGTCGCAATGCGGCCATGCAGCGAGCCCAGCGACACCTGGCCCGACAGCGTCACGTGGTGAGCGCCCACGGTCACCACCGCGCCGCGCACGCGCCCGCTCTCATCCAAGAAGCGCGCGAGCGCCGGCCCGTCCACCTTCACCGTGAGGTGCACGCGCCCCACGCGCGCCGCGACCAACTGCCCGCGCTGCAAGAGAGGCCCCATCGCCACCTGGCCCTGCTGCCAGCTCACCGTCACCCGGCTCACCTGCAGGGGATGCCCCTCCAGCGCCACCGTGGCGTGCGACACGGCCACGGTGGCGTCTTGCAGCTGCCCGGCCGCCAGCGTCCAAAACGGCACGGCCGTGAGCGCCACGCGATCCGTGCTGGCCCGCCCGGTGACCGTGTGCAGAGCGGCCGCCGCTCGGCCCGCCACGACCGGCGGCACCAGCACCTGACCCAGGACGGCCACCAGGATTACCGCGAGGGCAATCCGCAGCGCGTTCACTCGGGGGTCTCGGGGTTCAGGCCGCCAGTCGCCTCCGCCTCCAAGTAAGCTTGGATGAACGGGTCGATGTCGCCGTCCAGCACCCCTTGCACGTTGCCGACCTCGACGCGCGTCCGGTGATCCCGGGCCACGGTGTACGGCTGCAGCACGTAGGACCGAATTTGGCTGCCCCAGCCAATCTCGGATTGGCTGCCGCGCACGGCGTCCTTTTGGCGCTGCAACTCCTGCTCCTGCCGCTCCACCAGCTTGGCCCGCAGGAGGCGCCATGCGATTTCACGGTTCGAGTGCTGTGAGCGCTCGTTTTGGCACGACACAACAATCCCGGTGGGCAGGTGGGTCAGCCGCACCGCCGACTCCGTCTTGTTCACGTGCTGGCCGCCGGCCCCGCTGGCCCGAAAGGTGTCAACCTTCACGTCCTCCGGCCGAATGACAATCTCGCTGTCGTCCGGCATGTCGGGGCTGACTTCCACCGCCGCAAACGACGTATGCCTCCGGCCAGACGCGTCAAACGGCGACATCCGCACCAAGCGGTGGACTCCGCGCTCCGGGCGCAGGTAGCCGTACGCGTTGTCGCCTCGCACCGCCACCACCACGCTTTTGAGCCCCGCCTCCTCGCCCGGCAGGCTGTCCAAAATTTCGGTGGCAAACTGGTGCCGCTCCGCCCACCGGAGGTACAGCCGCAGCAGCATCTCAACCCAATCCTGCGCGTCGGTGCCCCCCGCTCCGGCATGCAGCGTGAGCAGCGCGTCATGTCCGTCATGCGGGCCGGTGAGGATGAGCGCCAGCTCTTGCTCACGGAGATCTGCCTCGAGCAACCCCGCCTCCCGCTCCAAGTCTTTGAGCGTGCTGCCATCATCACCGCCGCTGCCGACTTCCTCGGCCACTAGCACCAACAGCTCACCTAGGTCGGACAGCCGCTGCTCCGCATCCGCAAACCGCTGCAGTGGCTCCTGCAGCATGCGGGCTCGCTTCAGGAGGCTGCGCGCCGCGCTCGGATCATCCCACAGCGTGGGAGTCGCCATCGCGGCTTCTAGGCGAGCCAGCTCCTCGGATCGGGCAGCGGGGTCAAAGAGACCCCCTTATGCGGCGCAGCAGCGCTTCTAAGGCACGCTGCCGCTCCATCAATTCGTCGTGCAACATGATTTACTTGGCCTTCTGCAAGCCGTGGCAGCGCTTGTACTTCTTGCCGCTGCCGCACCAGCAGGGGTCGTTGCGGCCGGGTTCGTCGTCGGCCAATCCGCCTTGAATCACTTGGAAGGGATGAGCCGGGGCCGCCACGTCATCGCCGTGGCGCTCCTCCAGAATGTGCGGCAACTCCTCGCCCTGCTCGATCGTCGGCTCGGCCTCCGCCACTTCGATGTGGTACATGATGCGCACCAGCTCCTCGCGCATCGCGCCCAGCATCTCGTGGTACATGTCATAGGCCTCGCGCTTGTACTCCACCAGCGGGTCCATCTGGCCGTAGGCGCGAAGCCCCACGCCATCCCGAAGCGCGTCCATGGCATCCAAGTGCTCCATCCACTTGCTGTCCACCACGCGCAGAAACACCACCCGCTCCAGCTGGCGCATGTTTTCCTCGCCGATCTCCTGTTCCTTCTGGGCGTAGTTTCGCTCCGCCAGCTCCATCAGGTCATCGGCCAGGGCATCGCGCCCAAATCCCTGCAGGGACTCGGGACTCACCTGCCCTGGGGACAGGCAAAATTCCGTCAGGCTTTCAATGAGGGGGGCCAGGTCCCACTCCTCTGCGTGCTGGTTCTGCGGGCAGTGAATTGCGATGGCGTCGGTGATGACTTCCCGCACCAGCCCCAAGATTTGCTCCCGCAAGCTCTCGTTGGTCAGAATCTCGAACCGCTGCTTGTAGACAATCTCGCGCTGAGCGTTCATCACGTCGTCGTACTGCAGCAGCTGCTTGCGAATCTCGAAGTTGCGCGCCTCCATTTTCTTCTGCGCGTTCTCAATGGCGCGCGTCAGCATGGGGTGAGAAATCGGCTCGTCTTCCTCCACGCCCATGCGGTTCATGAGCCCCCCAATGGCGGGAGCCGCAAACAGCCGGAGGAAGTCGTCCTCCAGCGACAGATAGAACCGACTGGAGCCGGGGTCGCCCTGGCGCCCCGACCGGCCGCGCAGCTGGTTGTCAATGCGGCGAGCCTCGTGGCGCTCGGTCCCGATGATGTGCAGGCCCCCCAGCTCCACCACGCCTTCACCCAACCTAATGTCGGTGCCGCGGCCGGCCATATTGGTGGCAATCGTCACCTGCCCGCGCTGGCCGGCCGACTCGATCACGTGCGCCTCGCGCTCGTGCTGCTTGGCGTTCAAGACGTTGTGCGGAACCCCCGCAGCGGTCAGCAGGTTCGACAGCTGCTCGGACTTTTCAATGGAGACCGTGCCCACCAGCACGGGCTGCCCCCGCTGATACAGCTCAACAATTTCGCGGACCACGGCGCGGAACTTCGCCGCCTCTGTCTTGTAAACCTCGTCGGGGTGGTCAACCCGAATCATAGGCTCGTTGGTGGGAATCGCGATGACGTCTAAGCCGTAAATCTTGCGGAACTCTTCTTCCTCCGTGATGGCCGTGCCCGTCATGCCCGAGAGCTTCTGGTACATCCGAAAGTAATTCTGGAAGGTGATGGTGGCCAGCGTCTGCGTCTCGTCCATGATTTTGACGCCTTCTTTGGCCTCGATCGCCTGGTGCAGGCCGTCCGAGTACCGCCGGCCAATCATCAGGCGGCCGGTAAACTCGTCGACGATAATCACTTCGCCATCTTTTACCACGTAGTCCCGGTCGCGGAGCATCAGCGCCTTGGCGCGCAGGGCGTGGTTCAGATAGCGCGACAGGTCCAGGTGCTGGTGGTCGTACAAATTAGGCACGCCCATCATGCGCTCCACCTTGGCAATGCCTGCCTCGGTGGGGGCCACCGTCTTGAGCTTCTCGTCGACGGTGTAATCGGTCTCCAGCTTCAAGTTCTTCACCATGCGGGCAAACTGGTAGTACAGCTCCGTCGGCCGGTCCGCTTGGCCCGAGATAATCAGCGGCGTGCGCGCCTCGTCAATCAGGATGGAGTCGCACTCGTCGACAATGGCGTAGTGCAGGGAGCGCTGGACGCGCTCGCTGGCGTCCACCACCATGTTGTCGCGCAGATAGTCAAACCCAAACTCGTTGTTGGTGCCATAGGTGATGTCCGACCCGTAGGCCACCCGCCGCTGGTCAGAATCTAAGTCGTGCTGGATGATTCCGACCGACAGCCCCAGGCGCGCGTAAATCGCACCCATCCACTCGGCGTCTCGGCGCGCCAGGTAGTCGTTGACGGTCACGATGTGCACGCCCTCGCCCGCCAGCGCGTTGAGATAAGCCGGCAGGGTTGCGACCAAGGTTTTGCCCTCACCGGTTTTCATCTCGGCGACGCGCCCGTCATGCAGGGCCATGCCCCCCACCAGCTGGACATCAAAGTGGCGCTGGCCTAGGGCCCGCACGGCCGCTTCGCGCACCGCTGCAAACGCTTCGGGCAAAAGCTGATCCAGGGTTTCGCCCTCTTCGTGGCGCTGGCGAAACTCGTCCGTCTTCGCCCGGAGCTGCTCGTCCGTCAGCGCCTGAACTTCCGCCTCGAGCGCGTTCACCTGGCGGGCCCACACCTGGTAACGGCGCACCTCCCGCTCCGAAAACCGATTCAGCCAATTGGTGAGAAAGTTAGCCATCTCGTTTGGTCCTCCCATAACAAAGGGACCGGCATCGGTCCCCACCGCACGCGCTTGGTGATCTATAGTACCATCCTGCCCCCGGGAGCCGCAACGCCAAAAAGCCGACCCGATGGAGCCGGCTTGCCAGCCAGAGCTTGGCCCGCTACCGCGGCCCGTCGTAGTGGCGGCGATTGGGATCGCGGCCCAGTGCTTCCTCGAAGTCTTCCCCGATGCTCACCTCGTCCGCAAAATCGCCCATGATGCGGAGCATGTCCATGAACGCCCGCACCACCTCGGGATCAAACTGCCCACCCGCATTGCGCAAAATCTCTGCTACGGCCTTCTCATGTGAGATCGCTTTTCGGTAGGGCCGGTCGCTGGTCATGGCGTCGTACGAGTCCACCACCGAGATGATCCGCGCGGCCAGCGGAATTTCGTCGCCGCGGATGCCGTGCGGATAGCCCATGCCGTCATAGCGCTCGTGGTGGTGCAGCACCCAATCGCGGGCCGGGCCCACCCCGCCAATGTTGCCCAGAATGGTGCTGCCCATCACGGTGTGGCGCTGCATCGACAGCATTTCCTCGTAGTCCAGCTCGCCGGGCTTGTTCAGCACCTCGTCCACGATGGCCAGCTTGCCGATGTCGTGCAGTGTGCCGGCCCGCTCAATCTCTTCGACCTTGTCTTCCGGCACCTTCATGAAGTGTGCCAGCGTCGCCGCATACCGCCCCACGCGAAACGAGTGGCCCTTGGTGTAGGGGTCCTTGGCATCCATCGCCATCAAGAGTGTGCGGACCGTGGACTGGTAAGCTGTCCGAATGCGGTGCGCCACCGAAAAAATCCACCGAGTCATAGCCAGCGGCATCATGATGAATATTTCGGGCAACACCCCGGCCGAGTGGAAAATCACGGCCATAAGATAGGCGATGGGAAACATGCCGAAGAAATTCAGCGACGACCATTTGAAGTACACTTTGTATGTTTCGCGAATCGATCGATCAATTCGGAACTTCACAGCAAACATGACAAAAAACATGTTCGAAAAGAATGCCACGATGCCGCCAATAAACAGGGGGAGGCTGATGGTGCCCGGACTCAGGTTGGCAGCGTTGCCGCCCAACAGCTGAAACACGCCCGCACCCATAAAGGCCATGAGCCCAATCTGGGCGCGATTGAACCACATAGAGCGCCTTTTCACCTGTCCACGAATCTCAGGGTAGTTGATAGAAAAGACGGCACCGAGCCACAGCGCAAGCCATGGTCCCAGAATGACCGAGGCTGCGAAAATTATCGGCAGCTGCACAGAGACATGTCCATGCTTTCTAATCATGGGAACCGGAAATAGCGAGGCAATCAGGCAAATAGCCCCGAACCCAAGAAAAATCAAGATGTTGTCCAAGGTAATGCTGGGTCCGATGCGAAAGAGAGACCATGCCAGCACTACGCCAGCGGCCACTTCCACCGCAGTCATGTACCGAACCATCGGCTTGGGATACATGATGATTCCTCCCCTACACTGCCCCTGGTTGCCGATTATGATCCGTGATGCAAAAGGGCTGACCGACCCACAGCTAGTCTAAAGTGTAGCAAGAACCACTGGTCAGCACGTCGACTACCGTCAACAACGCCTTGTAAACCCGCTGCATTTGTAAAGTGTACCCCCACACTTATCGGTCAGGGCGCTCGCTCGCGCACCACACCCGATCCGTTCGCTTGTCTCGAGGGTATTGTGGTCGGTCAGAGCTTAAAAAGTTTAGTGTGTCCTCCCGTCAGGCACTTTCGGCCTCCGGCCCCGCTGCCAGAGCCACCCACAGCAGCCGGCGATTCACCGCGTCCAGCGCGGCTTTGGCCGCACATTCCACGAAATCGCCTTCCACAACTGCGGACCCGGTTATGAGGAGCTCTCCCCCCAGCCGAGCCACCGCGAGCGCCACGGGCCCCACCGGCGTGTCACTGGCCACCAAGTCCACGAGCTCCAGGCGCACCAGCCCGGCCACCAGCGACTCGGCGGCCGCCAGTGCCGCCTGGGCTCCCGCTCGGCCCGCCAAGGCATCCCGCCCGCGTCCCTCCGTGGCCACAGGCCCGGCCTTGAGCCGACACGCCACTTCCACGAACCCGCGGCTCCGTGTCCATGACACCGACACCAGACGCGGGCGGCTGCTCGCGTCGGCACCCTCGCCATAGAGGGCTACGACCGACACCACTGAGGGATCCAAGACGACCCCAAAGTGCTGCTCGAACACCGCCATGATGTCGTGCTCCAGCCGGGCCGTGTCGCGGAGGCCCCGCGACAGCACGTGCACACGGCTGACCTCGTCACCCAGCCATTCCACGCGAACCGCTTCGACCCCGGCTAGACGGCCCAAAATCTCCTCGGCTTCCACCGCCTTCGTTGGCAGCGCCATCGCTCACCTCCGGGACCATTGTTCTTCGCTGCGGCCCTTGTCATTTCCTGCTTTCGCCACAAAAATATTTGTCGCGTGCACTAAACCGCCGCTAGCCGGGCTCCAAAAGGCCCAAACTGCCGTCGCGGCGCCGATACAGGACGTTGATGCGCTCGCTCTCGGCGTTGGTGAACGCGAAAAAGTCGTGGCTCACTAAGTCCATCTGCAGAATTGCTTCTTCCAGGGTCATGGGCTTGTCCGGAAAGGTTTTGCGCCGCACCACTTTGCCGTCGGCCACGGATTCGTCCGACGCCACAGCCGCCCGCTCCGCACCTCCATGAGCCGGGCGCGGCTTGCCGTGGGCCTTCAGCTTGTCCAGCTGGCGCTCCAGCTTTTGCACCACCAAGTCCACCGACGCGTACAAGTCCTCCGTCGACTCCTGGCCGCGCAGGACGCGTCCGTGCTGCAGGGGCAGTGTCACCTCAATGATCTGCCGGTCCTTTTCCACCGACAGCACGGCGTCGGCCACCACGGGGTCATGGCCGAAGTGGCGGGCCAGCTTGCCCAGCTTCTTCTCCACATGCTCACGGAGCGCATCGGTCAGGGGTACGTTCTTGCCTCGCACGCGAATATCCATCCCAAACCGCCTCCTTCGCTTCGGCGGCATCGCACCCGGTGATTGGACGGTGCCATCGCGCCGGGCGTGTTGCCAGCGAGTGCCAGCATTATAGCACGCGACCCACAGAGACGGGCCTCTGCGGCCATTGGGCATTGTTCGACAGCATTCCCCATTCTCAGTTGGGGATACTGGGGATAACTCTGTTGATAAGGCTTGGTTCCGCGGGTTTGGGGTGGGGATAGGCAAGTTTTCAGCGAGAACGGGATGCGTTGCGTCTACTCGCCTTCACGATGTGTGACGATCGCCGCCGGCGCCGCAGGCAAATCCTCTACGCGGGGGCGCAAATACACGACTGTGCGGTGGCCCACTGCCGGCACGCTCGCCTCCAGGCGAAACGGAAACCGCCGCTGCAGCCGCTCGATGCGCTGCCACAGGCTGAGCGGCCAGTCGGGGCTCGCGACCAGCACGACCGCATCCCGCGGGCCCAGTTCGTACCACACCCGCCGCAGAAGCACCTCGAGAGGCTCAGCACCCTCCGGCGAGTCGGTGGCGCCCGGCTCTAGCTGCGGGCAGATGATCCAGGTGCGAGCGGCGGGTCGCAGGAGCCAGCCCCGCACCAGAGTCAGAGCGCCCAGCACGGCCAGCACCCAAACCCACGCCGGTGTGCCTCGCACGGCAAAACCCCCGTGCCACGCTATGCCGAGGCGGGGGTGGCGGTTACGCGCGGGCGCGGGTGGCGGCTGCCAGTGCGTCCAACCGGTCTAGGCGCTCCCACGGAAGATTCAGATCTGGCCGGCCAAAGTGCCCATACGCTGCCGTCTGCCTGTAAATCGGCCGCCTCAGATCCAGCGCTCGAATGATGGCCAAGGGGCGCAGGTCAAACACGTCTTGGACAGCCGCGGCCAGCCGGTCATCGGGCAGCACCCCCGTGCCAAACGTGTCAATCGACACCGACAGCGGACGGGCTACGCCAATGGCGTAGGACACTTGCACCTCGGCGCGATCCGCCAGGCGGGCAGCCACCAGATGCTTGGCCACCCAGCGCGCCGCGTACGATGCGGAGCGGTCCACTTTCGTGGGATCTTTGCCCGAAAAGGCACCGCCGCCGTGGCGCGCCGAGCCACCATAGGTATCCACAATGATTTTTCGCCCCGTGAGGCCGGTGTCGCCGCGCGGCCCGCCCACCACAAATCGCCCGGTGGGGTTTATGAGCACGGACAAGTCCCGTGTGGCCAAATCGCCCAGCACGGGCCGCACCACCGCGGCATTTAAGGCCTCGGCCAACTCGGCGTGCGTGGTTTCGGGCTGGTGCTGCGCCGACACTACCACGGTTTGGACGGCCACCGGCCGATGGCCCTCGTAAGCCACCGTCACCTGCGTCTTGCCGTCCGGCCACAGGAAGGGCAGTGTCCCATCTTGCCGGACATCGGCAAGTCGCCGCGCCAGCCGGTGCGCCAGCGAAATCGGCAGCGGCATCAGCTCGGGCGTCTCGCGGCAGGCATAGCCAAACACCAGCCCCTGGTCCCCCGCACCCTGCAGCGACAGCTCGTCCCTATCCGCCCGCTCCCGATCCTCCCACGACCGATCCACGCCCTGCGCGATGTCGCCGGACTGCTCATCGATGCTTGTCAGCACAGCCACGGTGTCGCAATCAAATCCCATTTTGGCGCGCGTGTACCCAATCTGGCGGATGGTGTCGCGCACCACGCGCGGGATGTCGACGTAAGCCGTGGTGGACACCTCACCCGCCACCAGCGTGAGGCCGGTCGCTACCACTGTTTCAGCCGCCACCCGCGCCATGGGATCGTCGGCCAACAGCTCATCCAAAATGGCGTCGGAAATTTGGTCGGCCACCTTGTCGGGATGCCCCTCGGTCACCGACTCCGACGTGAAAAGAGATCGACCGGTCACGGCGCTGCCTCCTCCAACTCCTCAATACGCAACAAAATGCGCCACGCCGCTCCCATCTGGGAGAATCGGCGGGCGCACACCGTCACGCGCATCACGCGATCCTCTCATCCCTCACGGCCACCCGTGCGGGGCTTGGCACCGTGGGATTCCCCCGGTTGCCGGGCTTCATCGGGCCCGAACCCTCCACCGCTCTCGATAAGAGTGCGCCGACTTCTTCGTGCGGACTGGCATCCCGCCCTCAGCGGGAAAAAACCGCACGGAAAAACCGACGTCGAACTGCATCAAATTAGCACGAGCCCGGCGGCCCGTCAACGGCGCGTAGCGCCCGCAAAGGGTAGCGAGCGCCGCGGCGACATCCGAGGCCCAGGTCGCCACCTGACTCCGAGCGCGCGCACCCTCACGCAACCTGGCCGCTTGCGATCTGAGCGCTACAATCCTGCCGCCGCCCTTACTCCTTCGCCGGCCGCGGCCTCCGCGAGCGCACGGTCGCAGGAAGCCATCTCCAATTCGGGCACGTCTTTTAGGAGTGTCTTCGATAAGGCCAGATGCCACAAGTCAGCCCCGCGAAGCGGCCACGCCCGCGCCAGCACAGCAGCCAGGTCATCATCGGGAGCGAGGCGCACGCGGCGCCAGGGGCCGTGGGCCAGACCCGTCGCAGCCGCGGCGGCTTCATACGGGGAGAGGCGCCTCTCTCGCATGGCGCGAGCGAGGATCGCATGTACCTCTGCCCAAGCCAGGCTGAACATGAGATGGGCCGCTGGCACCTGGATGAGCCCCCGCGCCTCTGCGCTTCGCTCCTCAACAAACAAAACCGCCACCAGTGCCGACGCATCCCAGTAAATCGCCCTAGTGCCCACGTTCGCGGTCCTCCAAGAGCCACTTCAGGGCCATCCCTGACACAGGCAGCGGCGGCGGCAGCAGCGGCTCAGCATCGCGCGCCAACGGCTCCAGGCAGCCGCGCTCCTCCAACCGAGCCAGGCGGTCCGCTAAGGGCAGCTTGCTAACCTCCACGGGAACCAGCCGAGCAACGGGGCGCCCGCGCTCCGTGATGGTCCAGGTGCCTCCCTGCTTGACCACCTTCAGTATGTGCCTCAAGCGCGCCTTCGCCTCACGCACGCCCATCGACTTCTCCACATCAAACCTCCTGGTGGACATTGTCGACTCTTCCTAGTCAGATGTCAGGCGTGCGCGAAGCCCCGCGAGGACTTGTCACCGAGGGAGCTTCACCCCAAAGTCTTTTCGCCTCCCGCGCAACCCTCCCTCGGCCAGCCGCGTTGGGTAGGTCGAAGGCCGCCCTCCCCCAACCGGCTGAAGAGTGGGGTGTAGATGTCAAGAGGATTTTGGGCCCAGCCTGGCGAACACGGGCAGGGCCACCTACCCCTCCCCGATCCTGCGACTAGCAGGATCGGGTTCTCGGCCAAGGCGGACCGGTGAGGGAGCGCCGACGGGTGCTCCGGGTTGTACGCCTGGTCATCGCGCAGCGGACCGAAGATCAGGCGGGTCAACCTGGGCGCTGTCAGGACCAGGGCCCGCCGGTGGGCGAACTGGGTCCTCTCGGCGGCCTTCTTCGCGTTGCCGCGTAGCGCGGGTCATGGTGCCGCCCATTGCTGGCGGCTTCCACCAGGTAGTAGCGGAGATAGGCGTTGCCGGTCCGGGCCAGCGGGGGATCCTCGCGGATCAGTGGTCCAGACTGTCCCGCCAGGTGAGGCCGGCGAACTGGGCCAATTGATCATCGCTCGGGAACGTCTGGATTTCGGCGAGGAGGCCGGCGGCGAACACGGGCCCGAGGCCGGGCACCCTCTGCCAGCGGGTCGTGGTGACGGCCGGCTCGCGGGTGATGCGCTGGTCCACGTTGCGGATCTGGCCGCCGCGCGCCCCGTCGTTTCTCAGCCGCGCCGATAACTCCCCCACCCAGAGCGACCCCAAAGATGCGGGGGTGATTGCCCGCCTGGTGGCGAAGGGGCGCTTCCAGACCTGGACGCCGCGGGAGGGGGTCTGGGCGGAGCGCCAAACCCTGGCGGTGGTGCGCCGGCAGCTGCGGCCGGTGGTGACCGCGTGGCCGAACCACGTCGCGGGGTGGCTGGCGCTGTCCTGTCCGAAGTTTCGCCCGGTGTTCACCCGCTGGTCCGGGCAGGCGGCGCTCTGGGTGCTGGACCACGCGCCCTGGCCGGCCGAGGTGCAGACGCAGGGGGGACGCGCTGGCGGCCGGGATGCGGGGCGCCACCCACCACCGGGTCGGGAGGCAGCGGGCCCAGCGCCTCTGGGCCGCGGCCCCGACGTCCGTCGGGGTGCCCGGCGGGGTGCCGGGGCCCGGTCTCCGCTCCACAGCTACCTGGCCGCTTGGCGCGAGGCCGGCGCGGCGCTGGCGGCGACGGAGCGGGCTCCCCTGGGCCCACGCCCCTTCGGGCTACCATCACGGGCGGACCCCTATCAGCAAGCGGGGGCGGCCCGACGCCCGGTTGGCCCTGTACCAAGCGGCGCAGGCGGCCGTCGCCCATGAGCCCGCCTGGCGGCACGGCGCGGAGAACCCCTGGGCCCGCAGGCCGCGCGGGTCGCCGTCGCGGCCCAGCTCTGGCGCGTGCGTGGGCGTGTGCCCGGCACGGGATGCCCGACGAGGCTGCCGGGTGTTCCCGGCGGGTTCGGTCGCCGCGCAGAGGGCCCGGGCCGGTCGAGTCTGGGACGAGGGAAGCCCCACCCCTCCAGAGGGGCCGTCCCACGAGGGCGTGACCCCGCATACAAGAACGGCTCCCTCGTCCGGTTCCGTTGACGGTGAGGTGAACGAAGGATTGGTCGGGCAGAGACCCTGTGAGACCTGAGAGGGTTCGCCCACGTCAACAATCTGGACCGCCCAAGAGTCGACCGACCCGTAATGCGGTGATGCAGTGAGCACGGGCTCACTTTATGGAGAGAGAGTGGGGTGTAGATGTCAAGGGGGTGTGGTAGGATGTCGCCAAGGCAAACGAACCCCGGGTAGGCCTCCCGTGTTCAACTGAACGCCAGGATATGCCAGTCATATCCTGGGGGTCGCCGTGGAGGCTACGCACTCGGACGACCGCGACGCACCGACCGATGCGTCGGGTCGTACGCCC
>JAJZWV010000087.1 GCA_021846505.1 Bacillota bacterium | reverse complement strand
AGAACTGGACAAAGACCAAACGCCGTCTCAACGCCTTGCATGCCCGGATAGCGGACCGCCGCCGCGAGTTTGTGCAGCGCCTCAGCCCCACCGTCAGCCCACACCACGCGACGGTGGCGCTGGAGGATCTGCGCATTTGCCCCATGACGGCCACGGCGACGGGCACCGTCCGAAGATGGCCGACGTGAAGGTGGCGGAGACGCTGGAGGACAAGAGGCGCCAGACGTTGGGCGTCCCCTCCGGCCTGACCGGCGTCCGCTCCCCGCCCGGGGGCACCGGGTGGCTGCCTGTGGCGGGCTCGGGCGTTGGCCTCCCGATGAAGCAGGAACCGCGCCACGGCTCGGGCGAATCCCCCGGCGTTAGCCGGGGGGAGGATGTCAATTCATGATAGAAAAGAGCCTGGGAGCAGGGGACCTGAACCAGGTAGCGTCGCTGTGCGCCAACCAATAGGGTGCGCGAACGGCGGCCCCGCTGACACACCTGGGGCTTGTGCTCCGCACGGCCGGCCACCGAACTGTAAGGCCTGCGACGCGCCTCGACCTGGATGAAGCCACAGGCTTCTTCGGCGAGCCGTGCCGCAGCCGCGCTGGCCCAGAGGCCGCGCCACGCTGGGGTTCCCACGACAGCGAACACAACTGACACCCACGAAAGAAGGCATGGCAATGACGGAACGCCTCTACCCATCGACCGCGGCCACCCATCGGGATCCGGTCCACTGGCGGGCGGAAGATCGCGCCCCGCTGGAGAATCCCTCGGTGCCCGGGCTGGGGCGCCTGCCCGCGCGCGCCGACTTTGTGCCTTACCCCAGCGCCGAGGCGGCAATGGCGGAGCAGTGTGCTCGCCAGCTGTCGCTCAACGGCTCCTGGGAATTTTGCTGGGAAGAGGTGCCCTCCGCGGCCACCTTAGGAGCTCACCTGCCCAACTTTCAGCCCGGCGATGGGTGGACCACCATTCCGGTGCCCTCCCACTGGCAGCTGGAGGGACACGGCCGCCCTCAGTACACCAACATCACCTACCCGTTTCCGGTGGACCCGCCCCATGTGCCGGCCGACAATCCCATCGGCTGGCACCGCCGCTGGTTTGACCTGCCGGCGCGCCAGGAAGGCGACCGCGTGTGGCTGCGCTTCGAGGGTGTGGACAGCGCGTTTGTGCTGTACGTCAATGGCCATCGGGTGGGCTACAGCCAAGGTAGCCGCCTGCCCGCAGAATTCGACATCACCGCGTGGATAAGTCCAGGGGGCCCGCAGCTGGCCGCAGTCCAGGTTTTTCAATACTCGGTGGGGAGCTACCTGGAAGACCAGGACCAGTGGTGGCTCTCCGGCATTTTCCGCGACGTGTGGTGCCTGGTGCGCCCGGCCCTCCACCTGGCCGACGTGGAGGTGGCGGCCGACTGGGACGCCGACACGGCGGCAGCCCGCCTTCGGGTCACCGCCACCGTGGCCGGGGCGGCAGCCGACATTCCCACCACGGTGGCGATGGTGCTGTGGGATGACCGGAGCGATGCGCCGATGGCCAGCTGGCAGCAGCCGGTCGCTGCCGGCCGCGCCGAAATGGACAGCGGGCCCCTGCACCCGATGCGAGCGTGGACGGCCGAATCACCCGAGATTTATTCCCTGGCAGTGGAGCTCGCGGTGGCGGGCCGCGCGGTGGAGGCCACCCGCATCTCGGTCGGGTTTCGGCGGGTCGAGACGGTCGGCGGCCAGCTCCGGCTCAATGGGGTACCTATCCTGCTCAAGGGCGTCAACTACCATGAATTTCACGCCCGCTGGGGCCGGGCCGTGCCTCCTGACGTCATCGCGCAGGACCTTCGCCTCATGAAGCAGCACCATATCAATGCGGTGCGCGGTTCCCACTATCCTCACCACCCGGCTTTCCTGGCGCTGTGTGACCGCTATGGGCTCTACGTCATCGACGAGGCCGACCTCGAGTGCCACGGCTTTGAGGAAGTCGGCGAGCCCAACCGGCTGTCGGACGACCCCGCGTGGCAGGCGCTCTATCTCGACCGCATGGTGCGCATGGTGGAGCGGGACAAGAATCACCCGGCCGTCCTCCTGTGGTCGCTGGGCAACGAATCGGGCTTCGGCTGCAACCACGTAGCCATGGCCGACTGGGTGCACCGCCGCGATCCGAGCCGCCTGGTGCACTACGAGGGCGACCGCGACGAAGCCGTGGTGGATGTGGGGAGCCGGATGTACTTTGACGTCAGCCGACTGGACGCGGTGGGGCAGGACCATCAAAATCCCCGGCCCTTTATTTTGTGCGAGTACGCTCACGCGATGGGCAATGGCCCCGGCAACCTGGAGGAGTACTGGGCCGTGCTGGAGCGATGGCCGCGGCTCGCGGGGGCCTTTGTCTGGGAGTGGACGGATCATGGGCTTTGGGATGAGGCGCAGGGCGGATATCTCTATGGGGGCGACTACGGCGAGTGTCCGCACGACGGCAACTTCTGCATCGACGGCCTGGTGTTCCCGGACCGCACCCCCTCCCCCGGCCTCGGGGCGCTCACGAAAGCGCTGGAGCCGGTGCGGGTGCGCTCGGCCGACTGGGCCACCGGCACCGTCACCTTCGAAAACCGGTACGCATTTCGCTCGCTCGCGGGTGTGGCCGCAGAGTGGACGATCTTTGAGGCTGGCCGGCCCCTGCAGTCCGGCCGCCTCACCCTTCCTGACGTGGCGCCGGGCCAACGCGCAGCCCTGCAGCTGCCGACGCCCACCGTTGCCCCCGCCCCCGATCGCTGGGCCCGCGTGGGCTTTTGTGCCGCCGCGGCCGACGCCGCCACCCCGGTGGGCTTTGAGATAGGCACGGCCGAAGTGCTGCCGCCGGCTGCGCCGGCGGGCCCCCCACCTGCGCCGGCCCTGTTTCAGCGCCTGACCGAGGAGCCCGTTCGGCTGGTGGCGGCCACGCGCGCCGGTGAGGCCAGCTGGCGCCGATCCGACGGCGCGCTCACCACGCTGGAGTGGCTGGGATCCCACCTCCTGGCCGGGGCCGCCGTGCCGTGGCTCTGGCGCGCGCCGCTCGACAACGATGGGCGCCAGCGCGGCTCTTGGGAGCAATTTGGGCTGAACCGCCTGGTGGGCCGGCGGGCCGGCCCCCTCCAGAGCAGTGGGGGCGCGGTGGCCAGCACGTCTCGGTGGGCGGCCGCCGGCCTTGTTTGGGGCATCACCGTCCACACGCAGGCGGTGCCCACCGCTCGCGGCGGCTTGGCCCTGACCTGGACGATTATCCCTGACCCCGACGGACCTCCGACCTGGGCCCGGGTGGGCATTCGCCTGCCACTGGCGGCGGCCCTCACGGAGGCCGACTGGTTTGGCCGCGGGCCCGGCGAGAGCTATGCCGACAGCTGGCAGCAGGCGCTGGCAGGGCAGTACCAGGCCCGGGTGGATCAGATGGAGACGCCGTACGTGCGCCCGCAGTCTTTTGGCAACCACACCGGGACGCGCTGGCTCACGGTGTCGGCGCCCGAGGGCCTGGGCCTCTTCATCACAGCGCCCCGCCTGTTTGACTGGACCCTCTCGCGGTTCAGCGACGCCACGCTGGCCGCCACGGCACACCGCCATGAGCTGAAGCCCGACGGCCCCGTCTTTCTTCATCTCGACGCGGCCCAGCACGGCCTGGGCAGCGCCAGCTGCGGGCCCGACACCGAGCCCGCCACCCGGCTCGCACCGGCGCCGGTGGACCTGGAGCTGGTACTGGAGCCGTTTGACCGGAGCCACGACGATCCGTGGGCGCTGTGGCGGGCCGCCATTCGCCGCTAGCTTCGCTCTCAGCCGCATGTGCGGTTGGGGAATCTGGCATGGCGCGGCAAACTCGGGTATCGTGTCGGAAGAACTTTTCAGACCGCCACATGGTGTGCCGCCAGGCGGATGGGAGGTGTTGGATGCCGGCAAACAAGACAGGCAGCAAGTCGACGCCGCCGAAGTCAGCGAAGCCGACGGCGTCGAAGAAAAATCGGCCGGGGCGGCCCAAGGCCCCGCCGGATCCGCGTGCCTGGATGCTGTGGGGCATCTTGGGGCTGGTGGGCGCGGCGCTGGCGGCCGTGGTGCTGGTGGCGCTGGTGTTCCCCCGCAGCACCAAGCCAACGCCCAAGCTTTTGGGCCACGTGGGCGAAAAGGTGCCTGCCAGCATCATGCGCAACCTCACGACGGTGCCATACAAGGTGTGGGGGCCCATCGGCACGGCGGCCGCCGCGCCGCCGCAGCTGGTGAAGCCGGTCGCGCATGTGCCGAAGGCCCCAGAGCTTTTGTACATCGGCGCTGAGTGGTGCCCGTTCTGCGCGGCGGAGCGCTGGGCTATGGCCGTTGCCCTGTCGCGCTTTGGCACGCTCTCGAACCTGCACCTGATGCAGTCCAGCCTGACCGATATTCACCCGGGCACCAAAACCTTGACGTTTTACCACAGCCACTATCAGAGCTCCAACATCCACATCGCGATGGTGGAGACGGCCACCAACACCCACACGGCGCTGCAGTCGCCCACAGCGGCCCAGGCCGCCATCCAGGCGGCCTATGACCGGCCCCCGTACGTGCCCTCGGGCAGCAGCGGGGCCATCCCGTTCGTGCTGGTGGGCGGGAAGTACCTCTGGATTGGCGCCCAGTATCAGCCCACGATCTTGGCTGGCTTGTCGTGGAGCCAGATTGCCGCCGACGTGCACCACCCCACCAATAGCGTGGGCCAAACGATTCTGTCGGCGGCCAATGAGCTCACGGCCGCGATTTGCGCCACCGATGGCGGCCACCCCGCCAGCGTGTGCCAAACCCCGGTGATTCGCGGGGCCGAGTCGCGGTTGTAATGCCTGCCAATGGGCCGGCGCTGCGCCGCGTGGCCATCGCGCTGTCCGTCATCGGCCTCCTGATCGCGGCTTATCTCACCGTGCTGCACTACACCGCGGCCGTGCCGCTGGTGT
This sequence comes from Bacillota bacterium, assembly GCA_021846505.1. Lineage (GTDB taxonomy): Bacteria > Bacillota > Sulfobacillia > Sulfobacillales > JAIMBI01 > JAJZWV01. Next base: position 4,025 of record JAJZWV010000087.1, on the reverse strand, counting down.
GCAGCCAAAGCGGGCTGGTAAACTGCGAGCGGGTCATCACCTCCCCCCAGTCGGTGTGGCTGGGTGCGCCCGTGGCGGGCGTCGGCTTTGTATGGCTGGCGGTGACCTTGGTGTGGTGGCTCCGCACTGGCCCCGGCGCCCCGGCGTGGCTTCCGGCGGTGCGCCTCGCCTGGGCCGCCCTCGGAGCGGTCACGGTGGTGTACCTGGTGTACGTGGAGCTGGTCGAGCTCCGAAACATCTGCCTCTGGTGCAGTGGCCTGCATGTCATCATCCTGGTGTTGCTGGTGCTCGCCATCCTGGCACATCCGACCGACGGCGAGCGCCGGTAGCTCTCGCACCGCCGCTTAGGGCTCGCTCGGCCCAGAGGGCGGCAGGCAATGGACGCCGGCGGTGCGGCAGAGCGCGCACCCATCTGCCGCGGCCGACTCATAACGCGGCGGCCCAGGACAGCCGGGCGAGGCACCCCGCACCGTCCCGCGAGGGCCGGGCCCAAATGGCCGCCTCTCGGGACAGCCCTGTCCGTTGCGGATGCTGTGCTGAGCTCCGACGTGCTGTGCCGGGACATCGCAAGCAAAATGCCTGCAGGAGCTTGGGACCCGGTCCCGGTGAAACCTATCGAGTCCCGGTCGCTGACCGCTGACAAAAGGATTCTGGTCGCCGCGCAGCTGAAGCAGCCCGCCGTATGGGCCCGATGGGCTTCGAGGCCCAGTGGCCCCCACCGGCGCCTCTTCCGCCCGGAGAGCCGCATCTGACTGCCCTGGGTCGGCGCCCCGGTTTCCAGATCGACAATCCCAGGGCTCAGGCGGCCAGCACTCGGGTTCGTGCCCCACGCGGCGGAGGGCCCAAACCCAGGCACGCCCAGCCAGGGATGGGGACATTAGGCGGGAGCGCCCGGCGGCAGCACAGTCACCAGCGTGCCGTAGTGCACCGCGTGATAGATGGTGGGAGCCACCGACAGTGGCACCTCCACGCACCCGAGACTCTGAGGAAATCCGTAGTGGGCGTGCACGAATCCGTGCACCGCGTCTCCGCCGCGGAAGTAGTTGATCCAGTGGACGGGGTCCGCGTAGGGCGTCCCGTTGGGGTTCGCGCCGGGCATGATTTGAAACGGCAGGCGCTCGTAGATGGGGTAGGTGCCGAGGTAGGTCGGCGTGGCCGGTATGCCGGTGTTGCTTAAAGTTGTCAGCATCTTCACACCGTTGACCCACAGCCCCACGCTTTCGGGACGCGTTTTGGACGCCACGATGTAGGTGTAGCCGTCGGGACTGGTGCGGTTGTGCAGCCACACGGACTGCAGCGCCGCCCAGGTAGCGGCGTTGGCGACACCCGTGACCGGCAGGCCCGCTGTCCACTGAAACTGCATCAGGGCGCCCCGCGTCATAACCTTCATGGTGCCGGGCTGCCAAAGCGCAGTGAGCGCCGTGGGGAGGGCAGGCCACCGCCATGAGAATGCGCCGGACTGAGGCTGCCAGACGCGAGGCGAATTGGCGGCGACGGACGACCCGCTGCGCTTCCAGGCGACGGGCAGGTAACCCAGCGCCGCCAGCCATTGCTGGAGTCGAGCCACGGGGCCCGGGGCAACCGCACGAGTCCCCCGGAACGTTTTGGCCAGGTAGGCGTTGTTCTGGCCCCGCACCCCCTGCGCCCCACCCGGCCCGGTGATCGTGACCTGGGCGTCCGGCGGAAAGCCGGCGCCCGACGGAGTGAACTGAAACGCCTTCGGGCCAATCGTCTGCCAGGTGCCTTTGACGGCGGGCCTCACCGTCCACCCAACGGCGTTTGGCTTCGCCAGCGACTGGCTGAACTGCACCACGATCGGCGTGGCTGGCGAGAGGCTGGCCGCACTGGGGAGCGAGGCGGTGAGGTCGGCGGGCGTCTGCCAGGTGACGGAGGCCGTGCGCTCGGGCTTTTTCCAGTCGCGGCTCACGGCCTGAATCTCGACCTCACCCCGCTCCCCGGCGCTGTGCCTGGGGCCATCCGGACCGGGCCGCGGTGCCATCCGCCGAACCCGACCCCCTGCTGATGCGCCACTTGGCCACGGGCCCGCTGAACGCGATGCTCGTTGCCCGGTTCAGCGAGCGCAGCACGGCGGGTGCTTCGCCACGGGCACGGCAGGGGTGTGGATCGTCCAGACGGCCACCGTGTGGTAGTCGGGAAGCCAGGCGATCCACCTCGGGGCGGACACGTGCGCGCTCACCGCTACGACTGGTCCGGCCGGCAGGACGGCACCGCGCCGCACCGAACCCCGCACCGACCCGCCAGGCCAGCGGATGCGGACGTCAGTCAGACCCGCGCCAAGGCTGGTGGTGCACACTTTGGCCAGCGCCGTGCCGTCCGCTCCCAAGGACACCCGGGGGTAGAGGGCCACCGCGCCCGCCACCACCACACCGACGACCGCCGCACTCGGCCAGAAACCTGCCGAGGGCCCGCGGTAGCGATATTTCGGGCGCGTGGCCCGGTTGCGTGCCGCATGGCGTCTGCTGCTCATGCTCTTCACTTCCTTCTTGCGATGCCGAGTGGGAGAAGCGCCTCCTGCCACCCCCGCTTACGGCGTTGACCCATACGGGATAGCGACTGGGGTCTTGGATTCCCGCAAGCCCGAGCACATACTGAGGCGCAGTGAGGCCTCGATACCCTTTCAGCGGCACCACTTGGCGCGCCCGGCAGAGAACGTGTCCGGTGATGAGGTTTAGCGCCTCATAGGCACCCGCGCTGGGAGAGCCGACGACCAGTCGGTCGCCGGTAAAGTTTAAGACGCCGAACACGGGCGACGGGCCAGGGCCAAACCGCAGTGGGCGATGGTTGTAATTTAGCCCGATAAGGAGGCCGCTCGGATGGTCCGCATAAATGTCAACGATAAACGGATGGCCGCCCAGGGTCCCAGTAAACCCCTCTACCAGAACCGCCACTCGCTCGCGCGCGGAGCCGCCTCGCAGCGATAGGTGCGGGCGGAGAACGATGGCGACGACAGGGATCCGGAGAATCCCGCCGGGATGGCGGGTGGAATGGAGGCGTTGGCGTGAAACTTGACCTGGCTCCCCGCAAACGGAGGGGTGAGCGTAACAGGGCCCGCTACTTCGACCACGCTTGCCGCATCCGCGCCATCTTCGGGTGCGCCCGGTTCGGCGGCGGTCGGCGACCGGGCCCTGCGGATAACAGCACGCTGTGGCGTGCGGTTGGCGCACCAGCGCTGCCCCGGTGAAGAGCGGCAGTGTGAGCGGCACGGGGCACTGTCTCATGGCGCCGGGACGACGGCGCTCCGGCAAGGGTTCTAACGGTTGACCTTTTATATGTACGTGTATGGAAGCGCGTGGCATACTACAGATATGAAACTGAGTACTGGGGCAAAGGAGCCGGGCATCAGCTACCAAGCCGCGTGGCGGATGTACCGGGATGGCAAACGGCCCGTGCCGACGGAGCAACTGCCCACGGGCACGATCATCGTGAAGCCCCCGAAGGAAGATCCCACCGGGGTGGCGGTCTATGCGCGGGTGTCCTCCTCGGACCAGCGTTCCGAGTTGGATGGGCAGGTGGCCCGGGTGGTTCTGTTTGTGACGCGGAAGGGTTGGCCCGTGGTGCGCACGGTCACGGAAGTGGGCTCGGGGCTCAATGGCCACCGCCCCCAGCTGATGAAGGTGCTCGCGGACCCGTCCGTCGCCATCGTGGCCGTCGCGCACCGAGATCGGCTCATGCGAGTCGGCGCCGAATATGTCGAGGCGGCGCTGGCCGCCCAAGGCCAGCGTCTGGTGGTGGTCGGTCCGGGCGAGACCCAGGACGACCTGGGGCAAGACATGATTGACGTGCTGACCAGCCTGGGCGCGCGTCGGTATGGCCGCCGATCGGCCCGGAACCGGGCGGAGAAGGCGCTGAAGGCGGCGAGCGAGGAATGACGGGTAATCTAGTGTCCTGAATTGCTAATTCGCTTGCAATAGTTTGCGAGGGCCGCGAGGATTTGGTCGGCCGTCTTCACCCAGACATAGGGCCGGGGATGGTCATTCCACGCCGCGATCCACGCCCGGATGTCC
>JAJZWV010000035.1 GCA_021846505.1 Bacillota bacterium | reverse complement strand
GGTGGTGCGTTCGTCGGGGCTCAGGGTCAGCGGCGCCAACGGGCGCCCCCTTCGTCGCGACTTCGTCGGAGGTGTAGTAGACATACCCGAGTATACCATATAGATCTCGAATTATCAACTCAGGACGCTAGGTCATGAAATATCGCGCATGCGGATGCTACGGGACGGCCACCGCCCGCGTGGCGTACATGCGCCCCGCCACGGGCCCATGGACCCCCCATGGACCGCTTGACCGTGGATACGTTCGGGGAAGATCCTTGTCAAGGGAGGCCATGGGATCCATCCGAATATCATGAAGAAGGGAGGTGATGGCGTGAACGCGGTGTTGGAACTACAGGTCATGGAAGAAGAGGTTGGCTCGACTCTTCGGGAGAAGTTTGCCAGCTCGTTCAGCATCAACTGCTCCGTGTCATAGGGCCAAGGCCAGACGGGTATTCATGGCCTCCCGTTAAGTGTGGGAATAGGGGGACCCGGAGTGGGCGTATATGGAGGGCGTAGTCGGGCAGATCGCCAGGATGTGGCGAGTTTGCTAGAACTGAGCGTCGCCGAGCGACGCTACGTCTTCCCCGATGAGTACATCCCTCGCGACGACGGCTTCTTTACCATGGTCTCCGGGGCGGCCCCGCCATCTTGGCGAGTGATCTTAGAGGCCCCTTGGTACCATTGCATTCCCTATCAACAGAGCTTGCCTGTTCAAGGCTGGAAGATTCACCTGTCGGCATCGCCATCCGATGCTGGAGAAGTGTTGAAACGCGCGGCGCTTGTATGCTTTGAAATGGATGCGCCTTTCAAGTTCGCCTGCGATAAATATATGGCCGAGTGGATGAACTCCAAGAACCAAAACAGAGGTTCCGCGGGAAAGTTCTTAACCGTCTATCCAACAGATACTGATCATTTACGGAAGTTGTTGGATCGGCTGAAATCTGCGACGGATGGGTTGCACGGCCCGTTCGTGCTGTCCGACCGCCGGTACAAAGATTCCTCGGTACTGTATTACCGCTACGGCGGCATTCGGTCTCTGGCTATAACGGACGTGCTAGGCGATGCCATTCCGTACTTAGTTCGTCCAGATGGTCAGCTGGTTCCCGATGAGCGGTTGCCGCGCTTTGTCAGTCGACCTTGGGCGCCCGACCCGGTGGCTCCGTTCGTCGGGCCGCAGTTGCACGCCGGCCCCCGACACTTGCTGCATAGTCGCTATGAAGTGCTGGGGGCGGTGCAGTTTTCTAACGCGGGCGGGGTGTACCGTGCGCGGGACCAGAGGACGGGTGACCTGGTAGCCATCAAAGAAGCTCGGCCGTTTGTTGCCATGGGCGGCGCGGCTGAAGATGCCCTGAGTCGTCTGCGGCGCGCCTGGGACGTAGCGCAAGCGCTGGCTGACACGGGTTATGTGGCGAGGCCCGTGGAGTATTTTCGCCAGTGGGAGCATGAATTCTTGGCTGTTCAATGGGTGGAGGGCACGCCGTTGGACGCAGTGCCGGCGGTGCGGCATCCCATCGCCCAGTTGGAGACGGCGACGCCGAGGGCGCTGGCGGAGTATTACGCAGCCGTGCGCCAAGTGGTACTCACGATTGGCGGGGCGCTCCAAGAGGTCCAGCGGTCTGGGTGGCGGCTGGGGGACCTGTCGCCGAGCAACATCCTTTTGCAAGCCGATGGGCGGCCGTTGTTTGTGGACTTGGAATCGGCTGTTGATCCGAGACAGCCCACGGGACGTCGGATGGCCACGCCGGGGTTTGATCGCCCGTCAGCGGTTCCTGACGAGGGATTTGCCCTGGCGAATTTGCTCCTCTGGCTGTGCGGATTTCAGCCGCAGTTTGCCGCGCTGGACCCACAAGCGGCGCGAGCCTGGTTGGTCGGCGTGGCTTCGCGCATTGATATCCCGGATGCGATGGTCTCCGCCTTGGAGGCGCTGTGCTTCGGCGCCGAGACCGTTGGACTGGATCATGCCCTGTTGGTGTTGTCGGCGGCGGACAGCCCGATCGTCCGGCGCCCGTCGTATCGCGGCGCGGATCCCGGGGAGGGGGCTGCGTCGGCCATTGCGGGCCTATTGGATTCTCTCGATTACTCGTCACGCCGACTCATTCCGGCGCATTTCCAGCCGGGGCACCCGCTTTCCGTGGCGCACGGCGCCTTGGGTGTGATGTATGCCGTGCAGCGCACGGGAGGATCCCCGCCCCCGCCCTTGCGCGATTGGGTCCTGAGGAGGCTGGACAGTGCCACGACCGCCCGGGTACCGCCAGGGCTTTATACCGGACTGGCGGGTATGGCGTGGGTGTTAGCCGACGGCGGCTATGTCGATGATGCCTGCGACCTTATCGAGCGCGCATGGCGCCACGAGCTGCTTTTTGCGTCGCCCGATGTCTTTTACGGTGTGGCGGGCGTTGGCCTATCCCTGCTGCATCTGTGGCGGGTCACGGGGCAAGAGCCCATGCGTACCAAAGCGGCCGCGTTGGGGACCTGGTTATTATCCACCGGCCAGCGCGAGGGATCGGTTATCTGTTGGCGGCGCGAGGGCGAGAAGGCGGCTCGGGTCGGCTATGCCCGTGGGGCCAGCGGCATCGCGCTATTTCTGCTATATGCGGGGATAGCGTGCCGCCGCCCGGATTTTGTCGCCGCGGCGGAGGCCGGGCTGAGTCACGACCTGCAGTGCGCTATCCGCGGTCCCGAGGCCATCAGCTTCCCGGAGGACGCCGGGGATACTCGCTTGCGCGAGCCGTACTGGTATGCAGGCACAGCTGGCGTCGGCACGGCGCTGGTTCGTTTTGTGCATGCGGGGTACGCGCGAGCGTGGCGCGGGCATCTGCCTCTTATGATACAAGATACCCGCCGGGTCCTGACCGCCAATCCGGGATTGTTTTCCGGACTGGCCGGACTCGGCAATTTTTTGCTGGATTGCGAACAATATATCGACGAGAAGAGCTTGCTATGCGCGGCGGCGGCTGAAGAGTGTGCCCGCTCGTTGATGGCGCTGGGAATGACTTCTCCCGCGGGCACTCGGTATCCCGGCGATTTGATGCATAAGGAGAGCGGAGATTTTGGCACCGGGACGGCCGGAATTGCCCTGTTCTTGCACCGCGTGGCGACCGGTGCCGATAATTTCAATTTTATTCCTGACGAGATCCTGGATGACGCGCAGAGGTTTGTGTAATGACCCCACAGTCAGATAGCAGCCTCGCCCACCTGGTGCGCCGTAAGCCCTCGATCGGGATTCTAGCCGCCGGGCAGTGGGTCTCGTCGGTGGGCAACGGCATGAACGCCATCGCGCTAAGTTGGGTGGTGCTGACCCTCACTAATAGTCGGGTTGACTTGGGCTTGGTGCAAGGTGTTGGCATGCTGGCGGGTATGTTCACTTTATTTTCGGGTGTATATGTTGATCGCTGGAACAAGCGGCGTACGATGATGGTCGCCGACGCTATCCGCATGATCGTCGCTGTCGCGCTATTTGCCTTGGCCGTTAGCGGTCACCTCACGGTGCCGCTCCTGGTGATCCTGGTGGCGGTCGCGGGCCTGGCGGGGGTGTGCTTCTCCCCCGCGCTATTTGCCATCTTGCCTCAGGTGGTGGATCGCGGAGATCTGCATGCGGCCAACAGCCTGCAGGCCTCATCGCGCGAGTCTGCCGACCTAGTGGCCCCTGCACTCGGGGGTGTTCTAATGGGGGCGCTGGGTCCGGCCAGTCTCTTTCTTATCAATGCCCTGTCCTTTGCGGTCTCTGTCTTTTCACTAGGGATGGTCCGCCTGCGTCCCGCGCCCGCGCCACCTCCGGACAGGGAGGTGGACACCAACCCCTGGAAGGCTTTCTGGCACGAATTTATCCAAGGCCAGCGCCCGCTGTGGGGAGACCCATTCCTGCGGCGGCTGGTACCTATGGGCATGGTCACCGGATTGGCGAGTGTCAGCATTACTGTCATGGACGTGGCCTGGGTCAAGCAGGTCCTTCATGGCACCGCACTCGACTACGGCATGTTTGTATTCGCGGGGGCGATCGGCGCCGTCGTGGGGTCTGCCATGAGCGCGCGGGTGCTAGAGCGGATGGCGGTTGTCCGCGTAGCGATTTGGTGTCTGGTGCTGTGGGGAGCGTTCATGGCGGCACTATCGTTGGTGCCGGTGCTGTGGCCCGATCTTGTTATCATGGCGGGTTGGGGGGTTATCAATGGCGTGCTCAGTGCCACCCTTACCGCAGTTATTCTCGATACCGTTCCGGAAGAGGTACTCGGGCGCGCCGTGGGTACGTTGAGCGCCTTGACCAATATTACGAGTCCCGTGGGCGCAGTGGTGGTCGGCGTGGTGGCCAGCCTGGTGCCGCTGCACTTGGTGTTTTTGGCCGCCGGCTTGGTGGTCGCAGCCACGGCGGTTGGATTTAGAGGGTTGCGCGCGCAGGGTGTGCCGTCGGCGGAGTGACGGTTTGGCGGTCCATCACGCGGCGGCTCGCTTATAGCCCGTCGGGAAGCCCATAGCAGGGGCGTGCGGCCCCTCGCTTTGACACGCCCGGCAGGATTTTTGGGGGAGCAGTCGAAGTGGATGCATCACGAGCGTGCAGGGAGCGACGCGGTGAGAAGGCAGGGGTCTCGCGGCGGAACGTGGCGGGGGGGCAGGGGACATGCGATTTATCCACACCAGCGACTGGCAATTGGGGATGACGCGGCACTTCCTATCGGCCGAAGCCCAGGCGCGATTCAGCGAGGCCCGCGAACAGGTCATCCGCCGCCTGGGCGCGGTGGCCGCGGCACAGCAAGCTGCCTTCGTGGTGGTGGCGGGGGATGTCTTTGAAACCAACGTGCTGAGCCCCCGCACGGTGGGTCGGGCTTTGGATGCGCTGAGCGCCGTGCCGGTGCCGGTGTATCTCCTGCCCGGCAACCATGATCCCTACGGGCCGGGCAGCGTCTACCAATCGGCCGACTTTAAGCGCCTGTGCCCGCCGCAGGTGCGGGTGCTGGCGGACACCTCGGTCGTGCCGGTGTCCGACGACGTCGAGCTGGTGGGGGTGCCCTGGACCTCCAAGCGCCCCGCCGAAGATTTAGTGGCGCGGTGCCTGGCCCACCTGCCGCCGCGTCAGGCCCGCTTTCGGGTCATAGTGGCCCACGGCCAGTTTGAGAGCATGGGCAGCCAAGACAGTGCCGCCGTCATCGACGCGGCGCCGCTCGAGGCGCTGCTGCGCGAGGGCGAGCTGCACTACGTGGCGCTGGGCGACCGGCACTCCACCACCCAGCAGGGCGACACCGGCCGCATCTGGTACTCCGGGGCACCGGAAGCCACGGACTACGACGAGGTGGATCCTGGCAACGTGCTGGTCGTGGATCTGGAGCCGGGGGGCGTGCGGGTGGCGCGCCAGCGCGTGGGGACCTGGCGCTTTGTGGAGCATGTGCTGGCCGTGCATCAGGGCACCGCCGCGGAGCAAGTGCGCCGGTGGCTGGCCGGGCTGCCCGCCAAGTCCACCACCATCGTAAAGCTTACGCTGTCCGGCACCATTGGCGTCCTGGACCGGGCGCGGGTGGAGGCCGCGCTGGACGAGGCCCGCCAGCTGTTTGCGGCCGTGGAGCGCCACACGCACCGGGACCAGCTGGCCGTGCTGCCCGACGGTGGGGACTTTGCCGATCTTGAACTGTCGGGGTTTCAGCGGCAAGCCCTCATGGAGCTGTTGGATGGCGCACGCGGGGACGGCCCTGACGCCGAGCGGTATCAGGACGCGCTGGCGCTGCTGTATCGGCTGGCCCGCCCGTCTTAGGTTTGCAAGGGCGCACAGGGCGAAGGAGGCAGCATGGATGCGTCTGCTGACAGTCGGGGTGAGAAACTTTCGAGGGGTGCGCGAGCGCACCGTGGCCCTAGAGCCCCGGGGCGTGACGATCCTGGAGGGGCCCAACGAAGTCGGCAAGTCATCTATGGCGGATGCGGTCGACATTCTCCTCAAGTACCCCGATTCGTCGAAGGCCGCCGAGGTGTTAGCCACCAAGCCGGTGGGCGAAGACGTGGCCACCGAAATTTGGGTGGACATGGAAGTGGGGGCGTTTCGGCTCACCTACCGCAAGCGCTATCACAAGAATCCGGCCACGGAGTTGGATATCGCAGCCCCCCACCCCGAGCAGCGGACGGGCCGGGAGGCGCATGACCGCGTCGAAGACATACTGCGCACCCACGCCGACATGACGCTGTGGGCCGCCCTCAAAATTCAGCAGCGGCCGATGGAGGCCCGGGGTGCTGACAAGATGCCGCGGCTGAAGGAATCGCGGTCGCTGCGCGCCGCGCTGGACCGCGAGGCGGGCGGCGTCGAGCCCCTGGCGTCCGACACCCTCTTGGAGCGGGTCGAAAAAGAGTACCAGCGCTACTACACGGCCAAGACCGGGCGCGAGTCCACCGTGTTCGCCCCATTACACGCCGCGGTGGCGGCGGCGGAGGCCGAGGTGCAGGGGCTGCGCGAACACATTGCGCGCGCCGAGGCGGACGAAGAGCGCCTCGCCGCCCTGGAGGCGGAGCGGCAGTTCAGCATCCGGCGGGAGGCGGCTAGCGAATCCGCGGCGCAGCAGGCGGCCGAGCGACTTAAGCAGGTGGTGGCGCTGGAAGCTCGCCACCGGGAGGCGCTCCATCGGCAAATGGCGCTGACCCATGAGCACACGGCGCGTCGGGCCCAGGCGGATCGCCGGCGCGAGCTGGCCGCCCAGCAGCAGGACGGCGAAGCGAAGCTGGCCGCCGTGCACCAGCAGCTGGCGGGGGCCGAGGCCGCCCGGGCCGCGGCGCAGGCAGAGGAAACCCACGGCCAGCGTGAGCGCGAGGCCGCCCGAGGGGCCCGCGACGCGGCTCGCCTAGCCGAAGATCAGGCGCTGGCCGACCAGCAGGATTTGGCCAGCCAGCAGGACGGTGAGGCATTGGCCCAGCGGCTCGCGCGCTGGGGCCAAGTGCGGCAGGCCCTGGCCGACAGCGAAGCGGCGCGCGCCCGCATCACCATCACCGCCGACGATCTGGCGGCCATCCGTGAGTATCAGCGGCGGCTCTATAAAGAAGAGGCGGCGCTGGGGGTGGGGAGCCCCACGGCCAGCGTGCTGGCGCCCACGGCGGCCACGCTGTTGGTCAATGGCGGGCCCGAGCCGCTGGTGGCGCACCAGCCCTGGGAATCTGCCGTGCAGGACAACCTGGAGTTGGGCCTGCCGGGTGGGATTTCGGTCACCATTCGGCCCGGCGCCAGCGTGTCGGAGCTGCGCCGGAAGCGCCAGGCCGCCGATGACCGCCTCCAGGGGGCGCTGGCCGCCCATCAGCTGGGGGATGTCGAAAGTGCGGAGCGCGCGGTCCAGGCGGCCGCGGAGCTTGATAGCGCGATTGCCCAAAGCCGTGAGCGGGCCGAGGAGCTTTTGGCCGGAGACACCGCCGCGGAGCTGGAAGACCGGCTGCGCGCCCTCCACGCCGGCCATGCGGCCTATCTGGCCGCACTGCCGGCGGACTCTGTTCGCCCCCGCGATGGGGATGGCGCCAGCGTGCGGGCGGCTCATGCCCGCCAAGGACTGCGGGCGGCCGAGGAGCGGCTGGCGCAAGCCAGCGCCGCGGCGGCGGGTGCCGAAAAAGCGGTGGCCCACGCGGTGCGCGAGTGCCAGCGCTGGGATGCGGACCGCCAGGCACTCGAAGCCAGTGTGGCCAGTGTCCGCACCCAGCTGCAGGAATTGGCGGCCGTGCAGTCGGACCAAGCGCTGGCGGAGGCCCTCGGCGCGGCGGAGGCGGCGCTGGCCCACGCCGTGCAGGAGTGCGAGGGCCTGGCCGCCCAGCTCGTGGCGCAAAATCCCGACGCGGTGCGGATGGAGGAGGACAATGCGCGGGCGCTGGTGGAGCGAACCCACCAGGAGGTGAGCCAGCTCACCAGCGAGCTGGCCGAGTGCCGCGGCCGCTTGGAGCAGGCGGGGCGCGACGAGTGGTATGAGCACTGGCCCGCTGCCGAGCAGGCGCTGGCCGCAAGCCAGGCGGCGCTGGCCGAGATGCGGCGCCAGGCGGGGGCCGCGCGGCTGCTGCACCAAACCCTGATGCGGCTGCGCGAGGCGCAGCAGCGCGCCTACCGCCAGCCGCTGGAGGCCAAGATTGCCGAGTTGGGCAAAGTCGTATATGGGTCCGACCTCGCGGTGGACGTCGACGACAGCACGCTCGCGGTCGCCCGGCGCACGCTGGGCGGGATCACGTTAGAGGTGCAGCAGCTGTCGGCCGGGGCGCGCGAGCAGATGGAGCTGCTGGAGCGCCTGGCCGCGGCCCAGCTGGTGGCGCCGGGGGAGGGCGCGCCGGTCATCCTGGATGACACGCTGGGATTTACCGACCCGGACCGGCTCAAGCGCATGGCGGTGGTGCTGAACCGCATTGGCGCCGAGTGCCAGGTCATTGTGCTGACCAGCAGTGCCCACCGGTACGCCGATATCGGCCGGGCGAAGCGGATCCAAATCCCGGCGGGCCGCCTCGTCTAAGGGCCCGGCGTCCGTGCGGCCGTGGCCGCCCACAGGCGCACCGTGCCCTGCGCCGCCAGCGCTGCGGCCAGGGCAAAGGCCAACAGGGGGCCCACCGCCGTCCACAGGGCCGTCACCGCGATGTTGGCGATAAGCTGGCTGACGCCCAGCGACGCTTCCACGCGGCCAAAGCCCCGCCCGCGCTCCTCGGGGTCCATGCGGCCGAGCATCCACGGCTGGCGGGCGGTTTCCCAGGCGGCGGTCACGACCCCCGCGGCGGCAAACAGTGCGCCCCAGAGCACGACGTGCGTGCCCGGCAGCGCAAAGCCCGCCAGGGTTAACACCGCTAAGAGCCCCGCACCCCGAAGCAGCCGGCCCGGGCCGACACGGTCGGCCAGCGCCCCGGCGGGATACGACGACGCGGCATAGGCGATGTTGAACAGCACGTACAGCCCGATGGCCGTGACGACGCCGCCGTGGGGCAGCGCGCGCTCCACGCGCAGGATGAAGAGGGTGGGCGCCACCCAGCCCACCTGAAACTGAGAGAGGGCCCACAGTCCCTGCCGGTAGGCCGGACTGGGGGCGGGGCCGGCGTGAGCGGGCGGCGTGGGCCGGCGGTGCTCGCGCACCCACCACAGCACCACCGCCACGGCGAGCAGGCCGGGGACGGCGCTCCAGGCCAGCAGCGTGCGGCTCCCCAGCTGCGCCACGAGCAGAAGCGCCGCCACCGGCCCCAGCACGGCCCCGGCGGTGTCCCATGCCTCTCGAAACCCAAACGCCTTGCCGCGGCCCTCCGGCGGCACCTCTTCACTCAGGAGCGTGTTGCGAATAGGCCCCCGCATGCCGCGGCCCGTCCACGCCACCGTTCGAATGACGACGATCCAGGGCCACCAAAACACCAGCGCCATCAGGGCTTTTAGCGCCGTGGCGGCGTAGCCCACGGCTACCCACCGCCGCCGGCGGGGATTTTGGTCAGCGAGCGTGCCGCCCCACAGCCCGGCCCCAGACTGTGCCAGCTGGGAGATGCCCTCGACCAGTCCCAATGCGATCGGAGGGGCGCCCAGCGCCGTCAGAAAGCCGGGAATGAGGGAGGTGGCTAGCTCATGGCCAAAGTCGGAAAAGAAAGACGCCCCCGAAAAACCTTTGACGCTGGGGGTGAGCCAGATGGGAGCCCCGGATTTCGATGAGCCGGTCGCACTGTTCAAGGCGTTCACTCCGCTTCATGCCAGATTGGAGCGCGGTCCAGCGAGCCAGGAGCATGCTGGATGTTGGAGCCTGCGCTCGTGCGGGTCTCAGGGGCTGCGGCCGCAGCGAAATCTTGGCCCAGCATGTCCGGCTGCGGCGCGCTCGTCTGAAGGACATCTCCGTCCCCGCGTCCGTCCCCATTGCCCAAGAGGGCCCGGTAGAGGCCCTCGGCGTACGCGGTGGGCTTGGGGTCCCCTGGCTGGATGACAAACGGCCCGTCGGGGCCATCGGGGGGGCCGGCACGCAAAGACAGGGCGCTCGGGCAATCTTTGGTGAGGGAAACGGCCAAATCGTGCAGATGCGTCACCAGCAGCACGCGAACCTTGGAATCCACCAGGGCTCGAAACAGCTGGCCGCCGATGGCGGCCCCTTCAGCTTCATTGGTCGATTGCATCGGCTCGTTGGCCAGCACGAGCGCGTGTGGGCGCAGGTGATCGAGAATGTCCCGCAGGCGGGCCAGCTCTTCGTCCAGCTTCCCGCGGGCCAGCGCTCGGTCCTCTTCGCGCTTGAAGTGGGTCAAGATGCCGATGGCAACACTGGCGCTGAAGTGCTCTGCCGGCACGAACAAGCCCGCTTGCATTAGGAGCTGGCAAATGCCCAGCGCGCGGAGCAGCGTGGATTTTCCACCGCGGTTCGCGCCCGTTATGACGATGGGGTTGGCGGTGCCGGCCGGCACGGAGTTGGGCACCAGCGAGCCCGCTTGCTGCAGAGCCAGCGATGGATCCCATACCCCCCGGGCTGCTAGATGGGACGTGCCGAGCGGCCGGGGCTCTGGGATGGAGAGCGGGCCTTTTTCCGCGAGTGCGCGCTGGAGGTTTAAGGCTGCCAGGTAAAACCCGGTTTCGGCCTCGAGCGTCTGCAGGAACCCGATGATGTGATCCACGGATTGAGCCAGCGCGCGCGCGGTGCCTTCGAGTCCCCGGTTTTGCCACTCGCCCAACATCCGGTGCCCCGCATCGTCGCGGGGATGCAGCACGAAGCTGGACGCGGCCTGCCGGCGGCGCAGGCGCCGCAGCGCCCAGCCGTGCATCGGGGGGCGGGGCCCGCGCAGCACGGGCTCGCGGCTCTGCAAGCCGGGGCCTAGCCCCGCGCTGATGGTGACTCCGCCGGGAAATTGCAAGGCGTGCAGCAGACCAGTGACGTCCGCCAAATAGTCATCGCTGAGATCCTCCTGCAAACGGTTGGCCAGCCCGCCAAACGCCGGCGAGGTGAACTGGCTCGGATGGGCATCCGCCACCGACCGGATTTCGGCGAGCGTAGCCACCAGGATGGACAACGCGCGCCGGGAGGCGTGCGCAATAGAGTCAGCTCGCCGGGTGTAGAGGCCGGCGCGCTCGCGCCGCGCCGCTTGAGCGCCGTCGCGGGCCAGCGCGTGCCACTTTTGGACGGCGGCCGGCTCGGCGCAGCAGTCGGCCCAGGCCCGCTGGCGGTAGCGAATGGTGGCGGGGTCTGCCGCGGCGGCCGCGCCCAAAAGCCCTTGGCGCGCGGCCCGCGCGAGGAGGGGATCGCCGGAAGCCATCACCTCCAGGAGCGGCTCGAGTTGGAGATCCTGCACCAGGGCCTCGTGCCCCCACGGCAGCGGAGCCGCCAGGTCAAAGTCCCGGTCGGCAGACAGTAAGTGCGCATTCACGACCCGCCGCCAGCCAGCTGCTCGCGCACCTGCTCATAGCCCAGCCCGTGGCGCTCTGCGAGGGCGACCGCGTGCGCTCGGCCGTCTGCGGGCCGCCGCACAATGCGAAAGGTGCGCTCGGCGGGCTCGCCGCGGCGCGCGGAGCGAGCCACCGCGACCAGGCTCACCGTGGCATCCGACAGCCGCGACCACTCGTCCAAAAATGTGACGCAGACGGTCCGCGCGCCAATCTCGGCGAGGCGGGCCAGCACGCGTTGGCCCAGCCAGCGGGCGTCCTGCGCGGTGGTGGATCCAAACGGCTCGTTTAAGACCACCAGGCTTTCGCGCGTTGCGCTGCCGAGAATGTCCAGCATTCGCCGAAGCTCCTCTTCCAGGTGGCTGGATGGGGCGCCGGCCCGCTCCTCACGCGGGAAGTGTGTGAAGATGTGGTCAAACAGGGTGAGCCGGGCGGCAGCGGCTGGTATGGGCCCCCCCAGCTGTCCCAAGTAGTGCACGGTGGCAAATAGCCGCGCGAACGTCGTCTTGCCGCCCTGGTTCGGTCCCGACACCACCGCGATGCACTCCGGCTCCGTGATGTCGAGGCTGTTGCACACGATGTCGGGCGGCCGCATGACGTCCAGGAGCGCCGGGTGAAAGGCTTCGCGGATTTGCATCGGGCCCGGGGCGCGGTGCACCTCCGGAAAGCAGATTGGCAAGCCGGCGGTGGCTAGCGACTCCGCGTACTCGCGCCACGCGAGATACCACTGCAGCTCCCGGTCCAGCTGCGCGACGTCGGGCGGCCACAGCGTGGCATACGTGCTGTGAAACTGCTCCAGGCGCGAAAACAGCTCGGTGTGCTGCTGGGCGACCAGGTGAAGAATCTGGGCCTCTACGTGGTTGAGCTCTGGATCTCGCTGGCTCCGGAAGGCATAAGGCTCCACCGGACCCTGGCGGAATCGGGCGAAGGCCGCCTCGATCGCCGCACCAAAGTCCTTGTCCCCTTGGTGCGGCAACACCGCCACGCGGCTGCCTTGAATGTGCACGTCATAGTACACCGACGCCAAATCCTGGACCAGCTGGGCCGCTTCAGCCTGCATGGTCTGAACCGCCGGGCTTTGGGCTAGCTGGTTCAGAAAGGCTTGGGCGGATCCCAGCGCCGCCGACCGGAGGTTCGCGGCGGCCCAGTCGCGAGCGAGGGCCGCGATGGCTTGGCCCCGCACCAACGTGCCCTCCAGGAACCAGCGGTGCTGCTGGAGTTCGTCGCGCAGGGCTTCGGCCTGCGCAAGATGCTGGCGGGACGCTGCCATCGCGGCTGCAAAGCGCTCCGCAGCCGTGCGGACTGGCAGTCGCTCAAGGTCTTGGAACACCGCTTGCCGATACAATACGGCTGGTGCCGACCCAAGCGGACGATAGAAGTACGCCTGCAAGTGAAAGGCGTCCCGGCCGGCGGTGATGGCGCCGACCACCCGGTCCAGCAGCAAATCGCGGAAATAGGGCGGTTCGGCTACCTCCTCGCCGCCAGCCGACGGGTCGCGGTCCAAAATGCTCAGCACCCCATCGTCCCCCTTTTGCCAGGGGCTGCGCTTCTCGCAAATCACAAAAGCCCCCGGGCAGGTCATGCACCCCCCAGGAGCCATTGGGCCGTGTGGCCACTTGTCTGCGCTTGACGCGCCCGCGCGAGCTCCACCGCGCTCTCTCGTGAGGCTACCATGCCGAGAGCCGGGTGTCGAGCAGGGGTGGCGGCGCGCCCGCCGCCCTGCCAGCCGCCACGCTGGCCCAAGCCGCCTCGTGGGGGCGATGTCACAGGGGGCGCCGCCACCTCGTCTGACGGGAAGAAGGTCGCCGATGCTGGCAAGGGTCCGGACGAAAGGCCGGGAGAAGGGGTGGAAGGAGGATGGATGTGCGCGTGTTTGTGGCGGGCGGCAGCGGCGCGGTGGGGCAAAGGCTGGTGCCCGCGATGGTTGCTCGCGGCCATCAAGTGACCGCGACGACGACCCGGGTCGCTAAGACGAAGCTGGTGGAGCAGATGGGCGCCGCGGCGGTGGTGGTCAGCGGCTTGGAGCCGGCCGCAATGGCAGACGCCGTCGCGCGAGCGTACCCGGACGCCATTGTGCATTTAATGAGTGCGCTGGGGGGCCAGCCTCCCGACCTGAGGCACATGGACCGGTGGTTTGCCGCCACCAACCGCCTGCGGACCGACGGGACAGACTATCTGCTGGCCGCGGCGGTGGCGGCGGGCATCACCCGCGTCGTCGCCCAGAGCTACGCGAGCTGGAACGGCATCCGCCAGGGCGGCTGGGTGAAAACCGAGAAGGACCCCCTCGACCTGTGCGTGGGCACCGCCGCCCATGCGACCATGGAAGCGGTCCGCCACCTGGAAGACGCGGTCGCCGGGGCCGGCGGGACGGTGGTGCGATACGGCGGCCTTTACGGTCCGCGTGCCGCCCAGCACGAGCGCGCGATGGTGAAAGCCCAGCGGTTTCCGCTGGTGGGAAGCGGAGCCGGACACACCTCCTGGGTACATGTGGACGGCGCGGCGGCGGCCACGGTGCGGGCGGTGGAGCGCTCGGTGCCGGGGGTGTTCAATATCGTCGATGATGACCCGGCTCCCGCTCGCGAGTGGCTGCCGCATCTCGCGGCCTGCCTGGGCGTCCCGCCGCCCATGCGGGTGCCTGCGGGAGTGGCTCGGCCTCCTTGCTCAACTTGCAAGGCGATCGCTGACACGACGGCAAGACCTTCCCAGCCAGCCAGGGGCTGACTTGCCTTGCCTGTGTGCCCGTGCGGGCGTCCGGGCCGCGCCTCGGCTGCGGTGAGACTGACCGGGCTGAGCCGGGCCGCTCTGGACCGCCGTTTGGTGCGCGCTATCACTCTATAACTGTCTCGGACTTGCAGAGGTGCCGAGAATGCCTCAAGTGGAGGTGGCCATGATCGCCCGCAAGAGAGAATCGGGCAGCGAAGCGGCCGAGGATGCCTCCGCATCCACCGGGTTCACGGAGGAAGAGCGGGCGGCGATGAAGGACCGCGCCCACGAGGTTAGGTCGGCGGCGCGCCGGAAGAACCACCGGGGAGGCGGCGAGCGGGCGCTGCGGGCCAAGATTGCCGAGATGTCTGAACCCGACCGGGCCATGGCCGAGCGGCTGCATAGGCTTATCCTGGCCACCGCCCCGGCCCTGGCGCCGACGACATGGTACGGCATGCCCGCATATACCCTGGGAGGCCGGGTCGTGTGCTTCTTCCAGCCCGCGCAGAAATTTAAGACGCGGTATGCCACCCTCGGGTTTAGTGACCAGGCGCACCTCGATGATGGCGGCATGTGGGCGACCGCGTTTGCCCTGCGGCAGCTGACGGCTCCCGACGAGGCCCGGATCGCAACACTCGTTGCCTGGGCGATGGGCTCGGGCGCCCTCGAATGACGCCGCCGCCGACGGCCCGCGGCCGCCGGGGAGAAGGGCGGGCGCTCGCCAAGTGCCGCAGCCAAGTGGCGACCGCTCCGAAGCAGAGGTGAGAGCGCGTGCGCCTGTCGATTCCGCGGCAGTCAGACGATCGGAGGACACGGGATGAGTGGCATGGCCGGCATCGCGCAGGGGACGTTTGACGCAAGAGTGCCGCCGGGCCCCGCCGGGCCCCGCCGAGCTCGATGGGCCAGTAGCCGGTTCGACATGACCTTCAGGGTGCGGGCATGGGTGTGATGCGGTCGGCGGGGAATTCCTAAGGCGGCGACGCCGGCTATGTGGCGATGGAGACGGTGCGGGGGCAAGTGGGGGAGCGTTTGGGCGGAGCTTTGCGCTGCAGCAGCTCGGGATGATGCGCACAGGGTCACAGGTCCACGACTGCCGAATTGTGCCGGGATGGGGGAGCGGCCAGCTGACCGCCTCGCCGGCAGCCTGCACGTCGAGATCCGCAAGAGCGGCACACACCACTGCCGGCTCGAGGGCGAACGGCCGCGCCGGGGGCCGAAGGTCGCCGCTGGGAGCTGGGTCGACCGGGGCCCGTCCCGGCCTCGTGACTGGGTGTCGGGGCGCGGGTGCTGCTCCCGCGCCGCGGCAGTGCCCGCATGATGCGCACCTCGCATGCGGATTCGCCCAAGAGATGTGCGGCCCTTGACGCCCCGGGGCCCGGCTGGTAGACTCCCCGCTATCACAGGCGAAGACGGGGAGGAGCGCCGGACCGGGTGGATAGCGAGTCAGGGAGGGTGGAAGCCTGACACACTGCTGGCGGCGGGATGGCCCTTGAGCTGAGGACCGAACGAAAGTAGGTTTTTCCGGCTCACCACCGTTAGAGGGTGAGAGGCGGACCCGCGGTGCGGGCCCGTGAACAGGGTGGTACCGCGAAGCTTGGCTTCGCCCCTTCGGGAGAAGGGGCGATTTTTTGTTCGGGCCGGACTGGCCGCCGAGGGTGAAAGGGGGGACCGCGATGGGTGATGCATGCTGGTATGTCACGACGCCAATCTACTATCCCAGTGCGGACCTGCACATTGGGCACGCGTACACCACGGTGGCGGCGGACGCCTTGTCCCGCTACCATCGCCTGAAGGGTCAAGACGTGCTGTTTGTGACCGGGACGGACGAGCATGGCCAGAAGATTGAGCGGTCGGCGGCCGACGAGGGGGTCGCGCCGCCGGCGTTTGTCGACCGGGTGGTGGCGCGCATCCGCGACGAGCTGTGGCCCGCGCTGGGCGTTTCGCACGACCGGTTCATTCGCACCACTGATGAGGACCACGTGGCGGTCGTCCAGGCGATCTTCCAGCGGCTCCGGGATCAAGGTGACATTTACTTTGGGACCTACGAGGGATGGTACTGCCTGCCCGACGAGTCGTTCTGGCCCGACTCTCGCGTCCACGGCGGCGCCTGCCCGGAGTGCGGCCGGCCGGTGGAGCGGGTGCAGCAGCCGAGCTACTTCTTTCGGCTGAGCCGCTACCAAGATCGGCTGCGGCAGCACCTCTTGGCGCACCCTGACTTTGTCCAGCCGCCCACGCGCCTGAACGAAATGATCAACTTCATCGAGCAGGGGCTGGAGGACCTATCGGTGTCGCGTGCGGGCGTGGGCTGGGGGGTTCCCGTGCCGGGCGACCCGGAGCACACCATTTACGTGTGGTTTGATGCCCTCATCAACTACCTGACCGCGGCGGGCTACCTCTCGGACAGCGATCGCTTCCAGGCGGCCTGGCCGCCGGATGTGCAGCTGATGGGCAAGGAGATTGTGCGGTTCCACGCGGTCACCTGGCCGATTATGCTGATGGCTCTCGACTTGCCGCTCCCGCGGCGGGTGTTTGGCCATGGCTGGCTTTTGATTGGCGAAACCAAAATCGGCAAGTCGCTGGGCCATGTCATCGACCCCATTCAGCTGGTGGCCAAGTACGGTGTGGACCCGGTCCGGTACTTTCTCCTGCGGGAGGTGCCGTTCGGGGCGGATGGCACCTACACCGAAGAAGCGTTGGTGCGCCGCACCAACGTCGACTTGGCCAATGACTTGGGCAATCTCCTGCACCGCACCATCGCGATGGTGCGCCGGTTCAATGACGGCTTTGTTCCTCCCTTCCGGCCCGGGATTGAGGAGCCGGTGCTGGAGCTGGTGGCCGCCGACGTGCGCCGCGAGGTGGAGGACAGCTTGGAGGCGGTGGAGTTGAACCGCGCGGTCGAAGCCGTCGGCCGGCTCGTGCGGGCCGCCAACAAGTTCATTGAAGAGCGGCAGCCCTGGGCCCTCTTTCGTGAGCCCGGCGCGCGCGAGCGCCTGGACAACGTGCTGTACAGCGTGTTGGAGTCGCTCCGGGTGGCGTCGGTGCTGCTGTCCCCGTTGTTGCTGGACACCCCGGGCCGCATTCGGCGCCAGCTGGGCATAGCCGATGGCGTGACTCGCTGGGAGGAAGCGGCGTGGGGGAAGCTGCCGGTCGGCCATCACCTGGACGAGGGAACGCCGCTGTTTCCCCGGCTGGAGGCGGCGGCAGAAGAAATTTCGGCCGCCGCCCCAGCGCCGGCGGCCGTTTCCGAGGCGCCCACCGTGAGCCTCGACGAATTTCAGCGCCTGGACCTCCGGGTGGCCCGCGTGGAGGCCGCGGAGCGGGTGGCGGGCACGGATCGCCTGCTGAAGTTGACGCTGTCGCTGGGCGACAGCACCCGGACGGTGGTGTCGGGGATTGCTCAGCACTATCACGCAGAGGCGCTGGTGGGGCGTTTGGTGGTGGTGGTCGCCAATCTGGCGTCCGTCACGCTGCGCGGCATTGTTTCGGAGGGCATGGTGCTGGCGGCGTCGGAGGGTGGCCAGCTGGCGCTGGTGGGCCCCCTCGACGCGGTGCCCCTCGGTGCTCGGGTTCAGTGACCGCGCCCATCTTGTGGGATACCCATGGCCACCTGCAAGATCCCGCGTTTGACGCGGATCGGGAGGCGGTGCATCAGCGGGCGGCGGACCGAGGCATCGGCGTCATCATTCCGGGCTATACTTTGGAGTCCTCTCAGGCGGCGGTAGCGCTGGCCGATCGGTGGCCGGGCACCTGGGCACAGGTGGGCGTGCACCCGCACGAGACCGAGGGCCTGCCGGCAGACTGGCTCGAGCAGCTGGCAGAATGGGCTCGCCATCCGCGCGTGGTGGCCATCGGGGAAATTGGCCTCGATTACTACCGGGACCTCGCGCCGCGTGCGGCCCAGCGCGAGGTGCTGAGCGCCCAGCTGGTGCTGGCGCGCTCACTGCACCTGCCGGTGGCGATTCACTGCCGTGAGGCGTGGGCAGACGTTGCGGCAGCCATCCGAGAGGTGCCGGGGACAGAGGGCGTGCTGCATTGCTTTACCGGCAGCCGCGACCAGGCGCGCACCCTCTTGGACTTGGGGTTTTATCTCAGCTTCGCCGGCCCGGTGACGTTTCGCTCCGGCGACGCTCTCCGCGAGGTGGTGCGGTGGGCCCCGGCCAATCGGCTGCTGGTGGAAACCGACGCCCCCTATATGGCCCCCGTCCCGCACCGCGGCCGTCGCAATGAGCCTCGGTGGGTGGAAAATACGGCGGTGCGCGTCGTTCAGGAGAGGGGCCAAAGCCTAGAAGAAGGATTTTTGGCGCTGGCGGCGAATACCCTGCAGGCGTTTTCGCGCGCTTCCGCCCGCGACGCAAACTTTAACGGCCAGGGGGTGGTTGGATCGACCGATAATTGCTAAAATCTGGTATCCGAATCAAAGGAGGAAGCCTTGTGGCCCATTGGCCCCGGATGGGGCGTCTGCGTCGAAAGCCGGCGTGGGCCCTGTCCGCCATCGTTGCCATGGGACTTGTGAGTCTCGATACCCATTACGTAAACCTCACCATCGCGAGTCCCCAGGGAATCACGGAGAAAAGTTTTTGGACGTGGCATCAAACGTGGGCGGCGGCGCTCGCGCAGGCAGGCGTGAAGGTTCGCCGGCACGACCGCTTGAGTCGCCGCCTGGCCAGCGCGGTGACAGCGCCGCTCACCATTTGGCGGGGCATCCGCGTGAGCGTGGTCACGGAGCACCACCGCTACACCACGTGGGCGAGCCACTATCGGGTGCGGGCCATTTTGGCGGCCTTGGATGTGCATCTGCGGCCGCTGGACATCGTGGATCCGGCCCGGCGCCAGAGTGTGGCCGCTGGTGCCATCATTCGCGTCATCCGCCGCCACTATTCCACCGTGCGGCAGGCGGTGCCCCTGGCATACAGCACCCAGTATCGGCCGGATCCGGCCATGTACGTGGGCAATCGGCGGGTGCTGCAGGCGGGCCAGGCCGGAACCGCCTGGAGGGCGCGGCGCCTGCTGTGGGCCGACCGCCACGTGGTCGCCACGGAAATGCTCGCGAACCGGGTAGCGACGGCGCCCAAGCCCCGGGTGATTGAATACGGCACCCAAAACCGCATCAACCGCGGAGGCGGGGTGGTGTACTTCAGCCGCGAGATTAACATGATTGCCACGGCCTATTGGCCCAACCCCGCCTGGTCCAGTGGCATCACGGCGCTGGGCATCCCGGCCCGCTATGGAGTGGTGGCGGTCGACCCGCGGGTAATCCCTCTGGGGACGCGGCTCTACATTCCAGGCTATGGCTTTGCGATCGCAGCCGACACCGGAAGCGCCATTCAGGGCAATCGCATTGACCTGTGCTACAACACGGGCTGGCAGGCCCAGGACTATGGCGTTCAGTCGGTGCAGGTTTTCGTGGTGGCGCCCGCGCCACATAATTAGTGCCGCCGGCCTTTCCCTGGCACAATAGAGTCCGGGAGAGGGGGACGGCCCGTGAACGCACGAGCGGATTTGCAAGCGCGGCTGAGGGGCCGCGGCCTGGCCCCGCTGAAGCGATACGGCCAGCACTTTTTGGTGGACGACGGCGCCACCGGTCGGCTGGTGTCGGCTATCGTGCCACCTGGAACGGCACCTCGGGTGCTGGAAATCGGCCCCGGGCCGGGCACGCTGACCGGCCAGCTGCTGGCGGCCGGCGCGGCGGTGCTGGCACTGGAAATTGACCGTGGCCTGGCGGATCAGCTGGGGCAATCTTGGTCGGGCGCCCGCCTCTCCATCGTGGTGGGTGATGCGCTGAAGCTGGACTGGGGTGAGCTGGTGCGGCGGCACCTGGGCCCCGGTCCGGTGACGCTGGCCGGCAGCCTGCCGTACTACATCACGGGTCCCCTCATCGCGCGGCTGTGGGAGCCTGGCGCTCCCCCGTGGGATCGGGCCGTCTTCATGCTGCAGCGAGAAGCGGCCGACCGCCTGCTGGCTGAGCCAGGCACGGCGGCCGCCGGTGTGCCGTCGGTGCTGGTGCGGACGGTGGCCCGGCCCCAGCGCCTGTTTGACATTCCCCCCAGCGCCTTCTTCCCACGCCCGCGGGTGTGGTCCACGGTAGTGGAGCTGACCGCCACGGCGCCCTGTCCCCCCGCCGACCCGGGGCTGTGGTCGCAGGTGGTCCACGCCGGGTTTGGGCAGCGGCGGAAGATGCTGCGCACCACCTTGAGTGTGTTAGGGGGCGATGCCGCGTGGTGGACCCAGCAGCTGGCCGCGCGCGGCATTGACGCCAGCCGGCGGGCGGAGGCGCTGTCGCTGGACGAGTGGCAGCACGTGGTGAGCGTAGAGGCCGACCGGCGAACCGGAGGGAACGGAGGCGCGCCAGATGTGGTTTGAAAGCCCCACCGAGGGGCGACTGTCGCTGGAGCAGATGTTTGGCTCCATCATGGGCTACATCGAGTCGGACCCCGACTCCCGCTACCAGCTCATCGTGGGCAGCGACTCTCACACCCGCCACGAAAGCTACTTCGTGACCGCGATTGTGATTTGCCGAGTGGGCAAAGGGGGCCGCTTCTTCTTCAGCCGCTCGCGGCGCCGCGCGATTCGGTCTCTGCGGCAGAAGGTCATGTTTGAGACGTCGCTGTCGCTCACGGTGGCTGCCCGGGTGACGGAGCTGCTGGAGGCCTCCAACGTTACCGAGCGCGTCGACGTCGAGATCCACATCGACGTGGGCACCACCGGCGATACCCGCGAGCTGATTCGCGAGATTGTGGGCATGGTCACCGGCTCCGGCTATCGGGCACGCATTAAGCCCAACGCCTTTGGCGCCTCGACCGTCGCCGACCGGTTCACCAAGTGAGGGTCCCCGCGAGTTCCAGCGGGGCCCAAATTCTGCTTGTGTGCTCCGGGCGCCGTTGGGAAAAAATTTTCTTGACCAGGCAGAGCGGCCGTTGATAGAATGGGCGTTTCTCATTGACAGGGAGCCCCCAAACATGCTACGCTCACCGTGACTTCCGCATCTTGCATCTGGTGGGAAGGGTGTGATGGGGCGTTGGCGGCCAAAAGCGTGCTCGACGACATCCGGAGAGAACTCGACTGCCACATAGGTGAAAAAATTAGAGTAAAAGCCAACAAGGGCCGCAAGAAAATAGACGAAAAAGAGGGCGTGCTGGAAAGGACCTACCCCTCACTGTTCGTCGTCAAGATCGAAGAGGGGAACATTTCGGAGCGGCGCGTGTCATTCACGTACGCGGATGTGCTGACCCAAACCGTGGAGTACGAGCTGCCGGGGTCAGCCGTCTAAGCTAGATTGATCGCCCACAAACTGGCGATTGGACTCATTCCAAAGCCCCTGCGGCGGCCGCGGGGGCTTTGGCAAGGGGGCGCATAAGCGCCCCCTTGGCGTCAAGACTATCCCTCATGTCCGACCTAACAGTGCCCCGTACCCTATCGTCATGGCCGCCCCGTGTCCTTGAGCCGCAGCAGTGCGCCGGCGTGCCTGCCGGGCGGCGCGTGCCGGGCCCGCTGATCATTATCGGCGGCCATGAGGACAAGGAGCAGGCGGCCGTCATTCTCCGGCGCGTCCTGGCCTTGGCTGGGCGCCGCGCGGCGCGCATCGCCGTGGTGCCAACCGCATCTGAGACGCCCAGCGCGGCCGGGCGCCCCTATGTGGATGTGCTGACGCGCCTTGGAGCAGCGAGCGTGCAGGTGCTCGCGCTGGACACCCGCGCGCAAGCCATGGAGGGCAGCTGGCCCGCAATGCTGGCCGGACTCACGGCGGTGTTTTTCACCGGGGGCGATCAGCTGCGGATCACCAGCACGCTGGGAGGGTCCTTGTTTCATCGCGCCCTGGTGGCCCGGCAGCGGGCGGGCCTCGTGGTAGCCGGGACCAGCGCCGGTGCCTCCATGATGACCGACACCATGATTGTGGAGGGGGCGGCTGACCAATCGCCCACCCGCAATACGGTCCACCTGGCGGTGGGGATGGGGCTCTGGCCTGGAGCCGTGGTGGACCAGCACTTTTCCGAGCGCGGGCGCATTGGCCGCCTGCTGTCGGCGGTGGCGCAAAACCCGGCGGTCCTGGGGGTCGGCATCGACGAAAATACCGCTATTGAGGTGGACTTTCGCGATCGGTGCTTCAAGGTGCTTGGAGCGGCCACCGTCACTGTGCTGGACGGGTGGCGCATCGCGGATACCAACGCCTCCGAGTCGCGACCCCAGGAGCCGCTCGCGCTGACCGATGCGCGGCTGCATGTGCTGGCGCCCGGGTGGGCGTTTCGCTGGGCGGCGCGGCAACCCGTGCCGCCCGCACTCGATCCGCCGCGCGCGGCGCGGAGGCCGTCATGAAGCTGGTGCAGTTCCGGTACTTTCCGGGGCCTAATGTTTATGCGCTCTCGCCGGTGTCGGAGGCGCTGGTCGACTTGGAAGAGCGCGCGCAGCACCGCACCGATCAGATCGAAGGGTTGCCGGACGGGCTGGTGCGGGTGCTGCCCGGATTGGCCGAGCACTTTTGCTCCCGCCGCCATCGCGGCGGCTTTGTGGAGCGGCTTTGCGAGGGCACCTATTTGGGACATGTGGTGGAGCATGTGGCGCTGGAATTGCTGACGGTGGCGGGCGAGCATGTGGTGTATGGGCAGACACGGACCCGCGGGCCTGCACCCGACACCGTGATGCGGGTCGTGTACGAATCCGAAACCGAGCGCTCGGGCCGCCGCGCGGTGGAATCCTCGATGGAGCTGGTCCGGGGCCTCGTGGAGGGCGAGGCGGAGTGGGTGGCGCAGCAGGTGCCCAGCTGGCGCGATGAGTTGGCGGGGTATCGGTGGGGGCCCAGCACGCGATCGATTGTGGCCGCGGCCCGTCGGCGCGGGATTCCGGTCGCGCGGCTGGATGAGGACAGCCTGGTGCGACTGGGCGAGGGCGCCGCGCAGGTGCGCGTGCGCGCCAGCCTGACCGAGCGGGCCCCGGCCATCGCCGTCGAGCGCGCGCAGGACAAGCAGGAAACGAAGCGCGTGCTGTCCAACGCCGGGCTGCCGGTCCCTGCTGGCCGCGTGGTAGCGTCCCTGGAAGACGCCGCCCAGGCGCTGGCCGAGCTAGGGGCTCCGGTCGTGGTGAAGCCCAATGATGCCTGTCAGGGCCAAGGCGTCGCCATGAATATTGAGGCGCTCGCGGATCTGGCGCCTGCTTTTGACGAGGCGCTGGCCGTGGCACCAGAGGTGCTGGTGGAGCGGCAGGTGGCGGGGGACAACTATCGGCTGCTGGTCGTTGGCCCGCGGATGGTGGCGGCCGCTAAGCGCGAGCCGCCGGTGGTGGTGGGCAATGGGCACGACAGCGTGCGCGCCCTGGTGGCCGCGCTCAATCAAGATCCGCGGCGCGGCTGGGGCCATGCGTTTGCGCTGTCGTGGGTCCCGCTGGATGCTCGGCTGGAGCGCCATCTGCGGCAGCAGGACTGGTCCCTCGATACGGTGCTGCCCGCCGGTCAGGCGGTACCTCTCGCGCATGCCGCCAATTTGTCGACGGGCGCGTCAGCCGTGGACGTGACCGACGCCATCCACCCAGACTTGGCC
The DNA here is from genome assembly GCA_021846505.1 of Bacillota bacterium. Lineage (GTDB taxonomy): Bacteria > Bacillota > Sulfobacillia > Sulfobacillales > JAIMBI01 > JAJZWV01. The sequence goes on along the minus strand of JAJZWV010000035.1, from coordinate 16,658 downwards.
GGCGATGCCGTGCGGGCGGCCCGCGCCCTGGGCCTGGATGTGGCCGGCGTCGATGTCGTGGCCCCGTCGCTGGAAGGTGGCCTGGCCGACGTGGGCGGAGCGATTTTAGAGGTGAACGCCGCGCCGGGGCTTCGGATGCACGAGGCACCGGCCCAGGGCGCCTCCCGGCCGGTGGGCGACGCGATCGTGGCACACTTGTTTCCCGGCGGCGCCACGGGGCGGATTCCGGTGGCCTGCGTCACAGGAACCAATGGCAAGACGACGGTGACGCGGATGCTGGCACGCATTTTGTCGGCATCGGGCCGGCGCACGGGCATGGCCACCACCGACGGCATTTTCATTGGCGATCGGCGCGTGGCGCGCGGCGACCTCACCGGCCCGTGGAGTGCCCGGCTTTTGCTGGACGACCCCGGCGTGGAGGCGTGTGTGCTGGAAACGGCCCGCGGCGGCATCGCGCGGGGGGGACTGGGCTTTGACGCCTGCGACGTGGCGGTGGTGACCAACATTGGACTGGATCACCTGGGCCAGGACGGCATCCAAACCCTCGATGACTTGGTGCATCTGAAAGCCCTCACGGTCGAGGTGGCGCGCCGCGACGGAGCGGTGGTGCTCAACGCCGACGACGAGCGGGTGCTGGGCATGGCGGAGCGCACACGGGCGGCCGTGTGGCTGTTCACGGCGGGGCCGGACACGTCCCCGGGGATGCGGCGCCACCGCGCGGCAGGCGGATCCGCCGTATTTGTGCGGCATGGGTTTCTCACGGCGGCCCTGGGGGCGGAAGAGCGGCGGCTGGTGTCGGTGAAGAGGCTTCCGGCGTCGCTTGGCGGGATTGCCACGGTCAATGTGGCCAATGCCGCCGCCGCTGCGGCAGCGGCATTGGCGCTGGGCCTGCCTCCGCGCTTGGTCAAGGAGGCGCTCAAGCAATTTCCCGCTGGGGGGCACGGCGTCAATCGGGGTCGGCTGGAGGTGATGCCCGGCCGGGACCTGACCGTCCTGATTGACTACGGGCACAACGCGCCGGCGGTGGTGGAGCTGGGGGCCATTTGCCGCCGGCTCCTGGGCCGGCGGCTGCGCCACGTGACCGCCGTGCTGGGCCTCCCGGGGGACCGCCGCAACGAAGATTTGATTCGCACGGCCGGGGCGGTGGCTAGCTTTGCGGACCGGGTGGTGGTGCGGGAGGATGCCGACCGGCGGGGGCGCGAGGTCGGAGAGCTAGCCAGCCTGCTGGCGTATGCGGTGAAAGCCTGGGGCGTTCCGCCTGCGGCCGTGGAGATTGTGCTGGATGAAGAACAGGCCGTGCGCCACGCCATTGACACCGCGCGGCCCGGCACGCTGGTGCTGGTGCTTTACGAGCGCTATGACATAGTGGCTCGCACCGCTGAAGAGGCGCTGGCGCGGCGCGAGGAGGCCAGGCGGGTGCCCGCCGCCCCCTAAGCTCCCGGCCAGGAAGGGAAACCGCCCCCTGCGGGCGAATGCTGGCCCGAGGGGGGCGGCCATTGAGCGAGCGGGATCCGCGTGAATCTGTAATCCGTCGGTGCGCGCGCGCCAAAGTCACGCTGGCCCTGGATGTGCAGCCGGCCGCCGGCGCGACCTGGCATGCGGTGGATATTGTGCTGCAGCGCATCGGCCTGGCGGACCGCGTGGAGATTTGCACCGGAGGGGCGCCCGGCTCCCCGCGGGTGTCGGTGTCGGGGGCGGACCTTTCCGCCGACACGCTCGCGACCCGCGCGCTGGAGTTGGTGGAGCAGTGGCTGGGGCTCCGCCTGGACGTCCGCGTGGCGCTGGCCAAGCGGGTCCCGCTGGGAGCGGGCCTGGGGGGCGGCAGCGCGGACGCCGCGGCCATTTTCGGGTGGGCCGCGGATCGGTGGCCCGCCATCCGGCCCGAGTTGCCGGCCCTGGCCGCCCAGGTGGGATCGGATGTGGTGTTTTGTGCCAGCCCCTGGGCTCGCTGCCGCGCCACCGGCCGCGGCGAGCAGCTTCTGCCGATTGATGGGGCGGCGGCGCTGTGGGTGGCGGTGGCCCATCCCGGCTTCGCGCTGGCGACATCAGACGTCTATGCCGCCTTTGATCGGGTGGGTACGACCGAGCCCCCGCGGGCGGGCGCGGTCGTAGACGCCCTTCGGCGCGGCATGGTACCCTCGCAGGTGGGCAATCAACTGGAGGAGGCTGCGGTGGCGGTCAAGCCAGAGGTGGCCGATTTTCGTGCGCGGCTGTTGCGGCACGCGCCGAGAGCGCGCACGGCCATGACCGGCAGCGGGTCCGCCTTTGTGGCTGTGTGTGCTGACGAGCGGGAAGCCGCCGCGGTGGGCAGGGCTTGGCGGGCAGACGGGGTGCCGTTCGTGTGGTGGGGGGAGGCGTCGGCGAACGATGCCAGAGATGCCGAACATGCCGAGTGTGCCGAAGCTGGAAGCCATCGTGCTGGCGGGCCAGCGGACTAAAGGCACCCTGGCGGCCGCAGGCCCGGAGCCGTGGGAAGCGCTGCTGCCCATTGCCGGGCAGCCGATGGTGGGCTACGTGCTGGAGGCGCTGGCGGCCAGTGGGGTCGTGCGGGCGGTGCACGTGGTGGGACCGGATTGGGAGCGCCGGGCGCCGCTGGACAGCGACTGTCCGGTCACGGTGCTGGCGCCTCGTGACACGCTATGGGAAAATTTAGACATTGGTTTGGCGGCGCTGGCCAGCTCCGATCCGGCCCTCGTGGTCACCGGCGATATTCCGCTGCTGGCGCCAGCGACGGTGCGCGAGTTTGCGGAGGCGGCGGCCGCCGCCGATGCGGCCGCCGGGGGCGTCGACATCGTCTATCCCTTGATTCCGCGCGCCATCGTCGAACAGGAGTACCCCGAAGTGCACCGCACCTATTTTCGGCTGCAGGAAGGCGTGTTCACGGGCGGCAACCTCTTTTGGGTGCGGCCCGCAGCCCTCACCGCCCTCCGCGCCCATGCGGAGCGCCTGCTGGCTCACCGCAAGTCCCCGGGTAAGCTGGCCGGCGACATTGGCTGGGGTGTGCTGGTCCGCTACTTGCTGCGCCGGCTGAAGCTGGCGGAGGTGGAGCGGGTGGCCGGCCGCCTGCTGGCCGTGCGCGGTGTGGGGCTGGTGTTTCCCCACGCCGACGCGGGCGTCGATGTGGACAAGCTGAGCGACTTGGAGCTTGTGCGGCGCCACGTGGCACCGAAGGCGCCGGTGCTGCCGCATGCGTGATCGGCTGCGGCGGCTGGTGGCGCTGACGCGCATGGTCACGCGGCCGGGCCCAGTCCCGCTGCTCTCAGAGATGGCCGACGCCCTGCAGGTGGCCAAGTCCACGCTGTCAGAAGACTTGGCCCTTGTTCGCGATGTGCTGAGTGAGGCGGGGCTCGGCGAGATCCATACGCAAGTTGGAGTGGGTGGTGGAGTGCGGTTCGTGGAAGGGTTAGACGTCAATCAAGTGCGGGCGGCGCTTGAGGTGTGGGTGCAAGCTCTGGACGAGCCCGACCGGATGACAGGCCCTGGGTTTCTGTACATGACGGACCTGCTGTTTCGGCCGGAGCTGGTGGATCCCCTAGGGGCTCTGCTGGCGGAGCGGCTCGCGGGCCGCAGCGCGGGGCTCGTGGCCACGGTCGAAACCAAGGGCATTCCGCTGGCGCTGGCCGTCAGCCGCGCCCTATCCATCCCGGTGGTGCTGATTCGGCGGGACAACCGCCTGTCGGAAGGCTCCAGCCTTTCGATCAACTATCTTTCGGGGTCATCGCATCGGATTCAGTCGATGTCCCTGGCGCGGCGCGCCCCGGTCCGCGGCGCCCGCGTGCTGTTTGTGGACGATTTTTTGAAGGCGGGCGGCACCGCCCGCGCCGCCACCGATTTGCTGCACGAATTTGATGCGGAGGTGGTGGGCGTCGGCGTGCTGGTGGCCACCGCGAGCCCCGCCGCCAAGTTGGTGGCGGATGTGGCCGCCTGCCTCCGATGGGAGGAATCCTCGGTCGCGCCCACACCCTGGGTCGCCGCCCGGCTGGCGGCCGGCGCGCCCGCCCAACAGTCGACCGACCCTGCAGCGCGGTGATGTCGTGAGCACGGGCTCACGCTGGCGAGAGAGGAGGATCGGGATGTCGATGGCACCCAGCACGCCGGCCGGCGCCGGCGCAAGTCCCGTGAGCTTGGAAGATGTGCAGCGGGCGCGCGAGGCCCTAAAAGGCATCACGTACGTGACCCCGCTGCAGGAATCCAACTATCTAAACAGCGAAGTGGCCGCCCGGGTGTTTTTAAAGCTCGAAAACTTGCAGCGCGCCGGCTCCTTCAAGCTCCGGGGGGCGTACAACCGCATGCGCCAAATGACGCGGGAGGAGCTGGACCGCGGGGTGGTGGCCGCCTCCGCGGGCAACCACGCGCAGGGGGTGGCTTTGGCCGCCACGCTGGTGGGCACCGCCGCCACCATCGTGATGCCGGAAATGGCGTCGATGACCAAAGTGGTGGCGACGCGCGGGTATGGCGCCCGCGTGGAGCTCACGGGAGAAACCTTCGACGATGCGTTTGCCCGGGCGGTGGCGATTTCGCAAGCCACGGGGGCGGTGCTGATTCATGCCTTCGAGGATCCCTGGGTGATTGCCGGCCAGGGCACCGTGGGGCTGGAGATGCTGGATGTGCGGCCCAACTTGGACGCGGTGGTGGTGCCCATCGGCGGCGGCGGGCTCATCGGCGGCATTGCGGTGGCGGTGAAAAGCCAAAACCCCCGCATCCGGGTGATTGGGGTGCAGGCGGAAGGCGCGGCCGCAATGGTGGAGTCGCATCGCGCCGGCCGGGTGGTGGCGACGCCCGAGGCCCATACCATTGCGGACGGCATTGCCGTGAAGCGGCCGGGGGCGCTGACATTCCAGCTCATCGAGCAATACGTCGATGAATTGGTCACGGTGGGCGATCACGACATCAGCCGGGCCATCCTGCTGTTTTTGGAGCGCACCAAGCTGGTGGTGGAAGGCGCCGGGGCGGCGGCCATGGCCGCCATTCTGACCAACAAAGTCCCGCTCAGGGCGGACCGAATAGGGGTCGTGGTGTCGGGGGGCAATATCGATGTGAGCCTCCTGTCGCGGCTGGTCGAGAAGGGATTGGTGGAAGAGGGGCGGCAGCTGCACCTCACCACCACCGTGGGCGACCGCCCCGGCCAGCTGGCGGGCCTCTTGCGGCTGGTGGCGGAGTCCCACGCCAATGTCTTGACCGTGGAGCACCAGCGCTGGCACCCTGGCCAGCACCCGACCGATGTCGAAATTCGGATGGTGATTGAGACCCGGAATCAGGAGCATGCCGATGACTTGCTGGCGCGAATGGCGGATGCTGGGCATTCTGTGCAAGTGCTGACGTAACGCACCGAGCAAGCACGGGCAATCGTGACCAAAGTTTCGACAATCAGCAGGATCGGCACGGGACCGCCGGCGAAACGTCCCTTCTCGACGCAGACGACAGGCTGGCACCAGCCGTCTTAGCGATGTTTCGCGAGGAGGGACCGGCATGGAGATTACGGAGGTGCGCTTCCGCCGGCTGACCAAGGGCGGCAGCATGCGCGCAGTGGCGTCTGTGACCCTGGACAATGAGTTTGTGGTGCATGACGTGAAGGTGGTGGAAGGCCCGCGCGGCTTGTTTGTGGCCATGCCCAGCCGCCGCGGCGCTGATGGGGCGTTTCGCGATGTGGCGCATCCGATCACGCCGGGCGCGCGGGAGCGGATCCAGCGCGCGGTGCTGGAGCGGTTTCAGGCGGTGCAGGAAGCCTGAGCGGCGGCCCGCCGCTTCAGTTTGATATGCTAGGGCACGGACAAGATGTCGGCCGTAGCATGAACCGGAGGCGATAGCGTGACGGCAGTAATCGTGCTGGCGGCGGGCGAGGGGCAGCGCATGCAGTCGCATCGCCCCAAAGTGTTGCATGCTGTCGGCGGGGTGCCGATGCTGGAGCATGTGCTGAGGGCCACCGAAGGGCTTTCCGCCGATGCGCGGGTGGTGGTGGTGGGGCCCGCGGCCGACGCGGTGGAAGCCTTGGTGGGCGACCGCGCGGCGGTGGTGGTGCAGCCCGAGCGCCGGGGCACCGCGGAGGCGGTGGCCCGCGCGCTGGACGCACTCCCCGCATCGCTGGATCGGGTGTTAGTGCTGTATGGCGACGCGCCGCTGGTGCCGGCCGACGTGCTGGAGGCACTGCTGGCCGCGCCGGTGCCGTCGGAATTGGCCGCGATGCTGGTGACGGTGGCGGCCGACGATCCCACCGGCTACGGACGCATTGTGCGGGGCCCCGACGGCGGAGTGGCGCGGGTGTGCGAAGAGCGGGACTGCGGGCCCGCCGAGCGGGCCCTCACCGAAGTCAACACCGGGGTGGGGCTTTGGGATCGGGCGGCGCTGGCGGCGGTGCTGGCAGACCTGCCGGCGCATGACGGCGAGCAGTACCTCCCCGAGGCCCTGGGCCCGCTGCTGGCCAGCGGCCGGCGCGTGGACACGCTGGTAGCGCCGGATGCCCGCCGATTTTGGGGGGCCAATACCCGCGTCCAGCTGGCGCAGCTGGAGGCGGTGCAGCGCGAGCTGACGCTCGCGCGCCTCATGCGGGCCGGGGTGACCATCATTGACCCGGCCACCACCTATGTAGACGCGGGGGTGGAGGTCGGCATGGACACCATCCTCTACCCGGGCACGTGGCTGCGCGGCCGCACGGTGGTGGGGGAGCAGGCGGAAATTGGGCCCCACGCCGAGGTGGTGGACAGCCAGGTGGGTGACCACACGGTCATCCGCCAGTCGGTGGTGGAGCAGAGCCACTTGGACGCGCACGTCCGGGTAGGCCCGTTCAGCCACTGCCGAGCCGGCACATACCTGGAGCGCGACGTGCACGTGGGCAACTACGTCGAGCTGAAAAACGCGCGGATGGGGCTCGGGTCGAAGGCCGGCCACCACTGCTACTTGGGAGATGTGAGCATCGGCAGCCACGTGAACATTGGCGCGGGGGCGGTCATCGTCAACTACGATGGCGAGCAGAAGCACCACTCGTTTATCGGCGACGATGCATTTGTGGGCTGCAACGCCAACTTGGTCGCCCCGGTGGAGATTGGACGAGGCGCGTACGTCGCAGCGGGGTCCACGGTGACCCACAATGTGCCCGCCGACGCCCTGGCCATCGCGCGGAGCCGCCAGGAAAACAAGCCCGACTGGGCGCGGCACCGCGGCCTAGTGGGCAAATTGCGCCGGTAGGCGCGGCCGTTGGGACATGACAGAAAGGGGACCAATCAGCAGCGTGGCGTCACTAGCGGAGGGAGAGTTAAAGTTGCTGCCCGGCTCGGCCAACCCTGCGCTGGCGGAGCGCTTGGCGCAGTATCTGGGCATCGAGTTGGCCAAAGCCGACATCGGCAAGTTTCCCAACGGGGAAATCCGCGTCAACATTGAAGACAACGTGCGCGGCACGGACGTGTTTATCGTGCAGCCCACCTGCCCGCCGGTCAACGACAACCTGATGGAGCTGCTCCTGATGATTGACGCCTGCCGGCGGTCCTCAGCGAACCGCATTACCGCGGTGATGCCGTTTTTCGGATACGCCCGGCAGGACCGCAAGACTCGCTCGCGCGAGCCGATTTCCGCCAAATTGGTGGCCAACCTCCTGACGGTGGCGGGGGCCGACCGCGTGCTGACCCTCGATTTGCACGCGCCGCAGCTGCAGGGATTTTTCGACATCCCGGTGGACAACCTGTTTGGCAACCGCACCCTGGCTGAACATATGCGAGAGCAAAACTTGGACAACGTGATGGTGTTTTCGCCCGATGTCGGCGGCATGCAGCGGGCGCGCCAGCTGGCGAAGCAGCTGGAGTGCCCGCTGGGCTTTATCGACAAGCGGCGCCCAGAGCCCAGCGTGGCCGAGGTGGTCAACGTGGTGGGGCGCGTGTCGGGCAAAAACGTGGTGTTCGTCGATGACCAGATTGACACCGGCGGCACGATTGCGAAGGCGGCCGAGGCTGTGCTGGAGCTGGGCGCGAAATCGGTGTACGTGTGCGCCACGCATGCGGTGTTTTCTGGCGCGGTGGCCGACACGCTGGGCCACGCGCCCATCCGGGCGGTGGTGGTGACCGACACGATTCCCGTGGCCAATGCTCCGCGGCAGACGCAGGTGGTGACGGTGGCGCCCCTGCTGGGGGAGGCCATTCGCCGCGTGCACGAGCACTTGTCGGTCTCGCGCCTGTTTGAGTGACGTGCGCGCGCCGGTGCGGCTGGTGGTGGGCCTGGGCAATCCCGGGCGGGCTTACCAGCACACGCATCACAACTTGGGCTTCATGGTGCTGGACTACCACGTCCAGCACCTGGGCCTGCGCTTTCAAAAGACGCGGGGCCAGGCGCAGGTGGCCCAAGCCGCCAGCGTGTACTTCTTGAAGCCGCTCACCTTCATGAATCTGTCCGGGGATGCCGTCGGCCCCTTTTGCCACGACCACCGGATTGGCGCGGACCAGCTGGTGGTGGTGTGCGACGACTTGGACTTGCCGGCGCAGGCGCTGCGCATTCGGCCGGGCGGCGGCAGCGGCGGACACAACGGCTTAAAGTCCCTGATCCACACGCTGGGCACCGACCAGTTTGCTCGGCTGCGCGTGGGCATCGGCCGGCCCACGGAGCCTGGGATGGGGGCCATCGACTGGGTGCTGGCGCGGCTGCCGAAAGACCAGGACTGGGACAGCGCCGTCGCGGCCGCCAGCCAAGCCCTCGGCGTCATGCTGGCGGAAGGCGTGGAGGCGGCCATGAACCGCTTTAACGGCTAGCGGCCGCCACGCCTGGATCAGGGGGGGCGGCCACCAGCAGCACCCCGGCGGCGATGATACCGAGATGGTGGACGACCACCACTCCTCCCACCACCATGATGGCGAAGCCAGGCCAGGAGCGGGCGTGACCTCGCGCCCTTAGGGCCGCGGCCCCCTCACTACGCCCCCTGCAGGTCGGGTCACGACCGGCGGTCCCTACGGGCCCGGCTGGGCGCTGGGGAGGCTCGCTCAGCGGTGCGGGCGCTCACACGGCAGCGCCAGCAGGTTGCCCGCGGGATCGTGAGAAACCCCATCCAGACCGATACCTGGCCCAGGTCGCCCACCATGTGCGGATCATCCTCAAATACGGTGCCGCGGGCTTTAAGAGCGGGGATGGCCGCCCATGTCCTCGACGTCGAAGTACGGCACCGAGCCGGGATGGCATAACGCCTCGGACGCGGGGACTTCCTGCAAGAGGCGGGCCGCGCCCGCGACGACGGATTGGCCCTCCCGTTCGCACCGTATCTCTTCCGCACATCTCAGGGCGCCCGCCGCGCTAATGTCATGGCGGTCCGGCGCGGAGCGGGGGGCAACCGTAAGGAGACGCCCATGGCCGTGCCGGCCCGTGGCAGGGATGAAAGAGCGCCTGGGTGCCCAGTTAGAGCTGTGTCGACGCTCTATCTGAGCGTCATCACGATGGGCGAAATACAGAAGGGCATCAGCATGCCTGGCGACGCGGAGCGCCAGAGGGTCCTGCGAGAATGGCTTCAACGGGTTTGTGGGCGTGTGAGGCGCTGGTATTCACGCACGGCCATCACGACCACCGCGGGCTTGTCGCGCACGGTGATGGTTTGCAGCCCTTGCTCCGCTTGCTGTATCACTTGACTCAACTTATTCTTGGCTTCCTGTACCTACCAATGACTCTTCACGGCGTTGGCTCCTTCCAGGCTAGACACTCTAGGCAGATACAGTTTACACGCGGAGCGCGGGCCACGCCTTTCGGGCGACGCCGTCGCCCCTTTTGCCGCTGCCATCGAATTGGCGCGGACCAGCGGGTGGTCGTGTGCGATGACGTGGACTTGCGGCCGCAGGCCCTGCGCATGGGGCCTGGCGGCAGCAGCGGTGGGCACCATGGCCCAAAGTCCCTCATCCACACGTTGGAAACGGACCAGTGTGCGCGGCCAGATTGGAATCGGGCGGGCGCTGGGGAGGCTCGCTCAGCGGTGCGGGCGCTCACACGGCAGCGCCAGCAGGTTGCCCGCGGGATCGCGAAAGAAGGCCATCCAGACCGATACCTGGCCCAGGTCGCCCACGATGTGGGGATCATCCTCAAACACGGCGCCGCGGGCTTCGAGAGCGGGGACGGCCGCCTCGATGTCCTCGACGTCGAAGTACAGCACCGAGCCCGGATGGTCAAACGCCTCGGACTCGGGGACTTCCAGCAAGAGGCGGGTCGCACCCAGCTGGAAGAAGGCCAGGTGGGCGTTGCTCCAGATGAAGGGCAGTTCCAATACGTCGCGGTAAAACGCGATGGCACTAGCGAGGTCATGGGTGGGCAGGGCCACCTAGCCCAGCTTGCGAATGGGAGCGGACACGGCCGTCACTCCTTTGGGGGTATCAAGTAAAAGCAGCGGGGACCTGCGGCCAGGATACCGGGCCGGACGCTAGCCGTCTTGCTTAAAATCACCGGCTTGGTCCCTTGTCCGCTCCACCCGGGGCGGCACGCCATAGCAAGCCCGATAGGCGGTGCTGAAGGCCGACGCGCTTGCCCATCCCAGATCCAGCCGCCAGCACGGTGATGGGGGGTCCGGGTGAGCCCGCAGCCGGCGCCGCGCTTCCGCCAGCCGCTGCCGGCGCACGTCCTGCCAGGGGGTCACCCCAAACGCCTGGCGGCCGTACTGGATGAGGCGGTTGGGCGACAGCGCCGCCACCTGGGCCGGCTCGCCCAGGGATAAGTGCTCGGTGCAGTGCGCATGGAGATAGTCCTGTACCATGAGCAGGCGCCGGTACACTTCCTGGCGGGTGGCTGGCTGGGCGGCGGCGAGGCCCGCCATCTGGCGCTCGGTGGGGTGTGAGCCGCGAGCACGCCGTCCATCAGGGCGGCCAGCGCTTGGTCCACCCACAGCGGATCCTGGCGGTGGCCGGGGTAGTGGCGGCGAAAGGCGTCAAGGGTGGGGGGAACCAGGTCGTCGTGGCACATCGGGCGGCTCTGCATGTGGACCTCGGGCGCGCGTCCGCCGCGAAAAATACGCAGAACGACGCCACAGCGAGGGCGAGCCCGCCGCCGCCAGGCCCAATGCTGATGCGATACGGCTCGCCCGCGTTCAAGACAGGTAGTGGCCCGCGTCTACTACGACGGAGCGGCCCCCCAAGTCATATTGGGCAGGACCCGAAAAAGACTTGACGGACGTGCTGCCGACTCCGGTCCCCTCGTAGTGTGCGGCGCGCGCATGCAATACCCAGCCGAGGGATTCCCCCATCGATGCGGCCAAGGGCGCCCGCTCCTCTCCTCGGGTGTTCTCTGCAGCCGCGTGGGGTGCGGCGCTCAGGCAAACAACGCGTCGCGCATGCGACGCCACACCACGCCGGGTTCAAAGCGGTCCAGGATGTCGCGGCGGCGGTCGGCCGGCGGGGAGGTCAGCTGCCCGGCGGGCGACACCAGAAAGCGCTGGAGGGCTTCGGACAGCGCGCCGGCATCGTGGGGCGGCACCAGCCAGCCGTTGGTGCCCGGCGCCACGATGTCGCGCGGGCCGGCCAGGCAGTCGGTGGCGATGACCGGGACCCCGCGCACCAGCGATTCTAACAGCGCCATGGGAAACCCTTCAAAGTCCGACGGCAGCACCAGCGCCGTGGCCGCCTCCACCTGAGCCCACGGGTCGCTCAGCCACCCGTGCCACCGGACGTGGCGCGCTATCCCCAGGCGCTCGGCCTGCGCCTCAAGCGACGCGCGATCCGGCCCATCGCCGAACACCTCCAGCGACCAATCCTGCGCCCGATGGATGGCCAATGCCTCCAGCAGCAGGTCTACCCGCTTCTGATGGTTCTGCAGGCGGCCCACATAGAGAAAGCGTGCGGGGCCGTGGGGCGGCGGCACCAGCGGGAAGCCCTCCGGGCTGGCCGGCAGCGGGTTGCCTACCACCGTGGGCGCCACCCGCGGGTTTACGCGCTGGATCTGCTCCGCAATCTGCGTGCCCAGCGCCAGGTGCCCGTCAGCCTCGGCCAGCCAGGGCACATTCGCCAGGCGATCGAGGGAGAAGTGGGGCCAGGAAAATACCCGCGGGCGAACAGGTCCCTGGCCAGCGGCGGCCAGCCCCGCTTTGACAAAGACGGGGTCCGTGGCCAAGAGGGCGTCCACCGGCGATTGGCGAAGAAACCGCGCGAGCGCTCGGGCATACAGCCACCGCTTGGCGCCCAGTTGGAACCGGCGCCCCGTCCCCTGGTCAATGTTGGCCACCCGATGGGGGAGGCCGTCCAGCCACTCAGCGCGCAGCGGCACGCCGAGGCACCACACCTCCACGCGCGCAGGGTCGGCCTCGGCCGCGGCGGCCGCCGCCACCGTGCGGATGACGGCTTCCATCCCGCCCCGCCCTGACAGCTTTCTGACTAAAATCGCGATGCGGGGTGGCTTGCTCATGCCCACACTGTACCGGATACACGCGCGGGCGCGAAGTCGCTCGCCCTCCAGTCCAGGCGATCACGAGCCATCAGCCTGGCGGAGCGGCTGGCTGCGCACCCATCGCGGTCTCTCCCGCCGGCCATGTTGGCATAGCCAGTGCCGTTGAAGTCCTCGCCGGCGCTTCAGGCGGCCGCTTGCCCGGCGTGACCAGCCCGCGTGAAATCCCCGCGGCCGACGGGTCTTCACGGTCTCCTGGCGATCACAAGACGGGTGGCCATGTTGGACCCGGACTCTGGGGGGGCCGCGGCCACGCCGCCACCGAAGCTCCTGGAGCCCGCGCAGGGACCGCCACCGCACACGTGAGTGCAAGCGCGGCGACCCATGCCAGCACTCTTCCGCCAAAAAGCCTTTTCACCTGGCCACGCCTCCCGCTGCTTGTGCTACCCTTCTGGAGATACGCAACTCGAGTGGTGAAACCTGTCATGGAATGACGAGATACGCAACGGGCGGTTTTGTGGGCACGGAGGACGGAAAGGCATGGAGGAGCGTTCCGCGGCGTCCCACCTGCTGCAGTGGCGCGTCCGTCAGGGCCTGTCGCAGTTTGCCTTGGCGCGGCGGGTCGGCGTGGCCCGATCCACCATCAGCCGCCTGGAACGCGGAGCGCTGACCGCCAAGCCGGCCCTGTGGCTCCGCCTCACCGATGCACTGGCCGTCAGCCGACCCGAAGCGGTGGGCGGGTGGATGGATGGGGAGCCGCGCGGCGCCAGTTTGCTGGGGATGCGTGACCACCTGATGAGCCAGGGAGATGGCGATGCGGCGCGCTTGGTGCTGGCACGCGCGGAGCAGGTCAACCGGTCGGTCTATCGCGGGCGGTATGACGGCGACCTTTATCGCCTGCGAGGGCGACTGGCATATCTTCTCGGAGATTTTGGCGGCGCATGTCGCCACTTTGAGGCCATGGAGCGCCATGCGCGCGGCCACGGTGGCGCGGTCGTGCGGGCCCGGGCGGAGTATGACTATGGATTGGCGCTGGCGCGCTGTGGAAGGCTCGAGGCCGCCCTGACGGTGCTCCAGACCGCCCTGGCGGCTGCGGCCGAAGCGGGCGACGCCCGACTTCAAGGCTACATCCACTGGGCGGCCGGCAATTTGCTGCTGGACCGCGAGGCCTATGCGGAAGCCCAGACGCATTACGAGCGCGCAATCGGCAACCTGCAGGGGGATGAGCGCGTGGCTTATCCCCGGTGGGGCGTGCTGGTATGCCGCTGGGAGCTGGGGGAACCGCACCTGCTCGAAGCGGCCACGGCCTTCGCCGCCGAAGCGCCCGCTCCCCTGCTGGCCCGGGTCCGTTACGCCGTGGGAGCCATGCACAGGGAGGCGGATGACCTGGCGGCGGCCCTGCAGTGGCTGGGCCAAGCCCTGTCCGCCGCGGAGCCCGGCAGCGGCGATTGGGCGGCCATCCAAGCGGAACGCCTCCTGTGCCTGCATCGGGACGGTCAGATAGCGGCAGCCCAAGCTGTGGTCAGGGAACTGACAGAAGGCGGACCTCCTCGGTTTGACTCATACGGGGAGGCGCTGCCCGCGGCCTGGGTCGCCGCGCGGGTGGCCCCTGAATCGGTCGGCGCCCTGCTCCCTGCTCCCCAGGCGAGCGCCAGCGCCGGCTAGATGCCCTTATCCGGGCGCACGCGGAAATGCTCCCGCATTCATCAGGGTGAACCGACGCGCCCTTGGGGCCCATTCGGCGCGCCATCCGCGGTGGGATCTGCGCGGACCCGGCCGGCTGGGGGTGCCGCCCTGCGGGAGGCTCTGCTCGTCGCGTCCAGCGGGTCGCGGTGCGTGCCTCGTAGTAGCCTGCAGCAGGGATCCGCCGCGAAACGCACGAAAACCGTCCTCAGACTCGTAGACTCGCCACGCAAGGGGGTGCGGCGGAACCCAGGAGGACGCGCTGCCTGACTGCGCCTCTGCCGACGGTGGGATTGTCATGGCGGGCACCTGCCGGGTCCTCAGAAGCCCGATCGGGTGTTTGCCGACACACGGACAGGAAGGGAGACGATTCGGATGAGAAGAACGCGACTAAAGCGACACGCGACGGCGGCCGCGGCGGCGGCCACGGTGGTGGTGAGTGCCTCCGCCCTCGCGTTTGCCGCAACCTGGAACGGTCCATACGCGTTCCAGTTTACGGTAGGCGGCGGAGGTGGCGTGGGTTGCACACAGCAAACCCGCACGGCCAGCCACTATGGCGCCCCACGATGACCGTGGAAGTGGCATCGGTCAGTGGTGCTGGCAGTGGGAACTTCACCGCGGCCAAGGCCAGCGGCGAGCAGCGCCCCGGCGCGTATTGGCTGACGATTGACCCCGGCACGGGCTATCACGGGATTGATGTGTTTGACTCCCCTAATGAGCACATCAAGCTGATGGGTGGAACCGGCTTGTTTCAGGGCACGTCCCAATACACCGGAAACTGGGAAACCTGAGCCTCGCGCTGACGCGAACTGTGAGAAGGAGGTCAGGTCGATGGGACACGTCGTCCGGGCGGAGTGGATGCGGGGCATCCGCTCATGGCGCTTTTGGGTGGCGGTGGCGGCCACCGTCGGCCTCCTCCTGTTGACAGCGGTGCAGTATGCCCAGCCTTGGTACCATCCGCCCACGCCGCGACTGGTCAACTTCTTTACGGCCAGCGAGATGCCGCTGGGGGGATGGCTGACGGCCCTGTGGCCGGTCCTCATTCCGGTGGTGGCGGCCTTGCCGGGCGGCGACAGCTTGGCGATTGACCGGCGCCGGGGCCTGGATGCCGTGGCCATCACCCGGGTGGGGTGGACCCGGTATCTCTGGGGCAAGCTGGCGGGCGGCGCGCTGCTGACCCTGGTGGCTATGGGCATTGCTATCGGCGTGGTGGAGGCCGTGTTTGCGGCGACGCTGCCGCTGGCACTCCCGCGCCTCCTGAGTTGGGTCCCCAACCTTTCGCTGCCCTACCGCGTGAAAATATCGGGGGTGTACGGTGTGTCGTACGCCACGCAGTTCCACCCCCACTTTTTCTGGGCGGCACCCGGCCTGTTCGTAATCTTGGTCGTGCTGGTGGCGCTGTGGGCGGCCGTATCCCTGGCCAGCTTGTCGACCGCTGCCGGCATCTGGGTGCGCCAGCCCCTGTTGACCTTGGCGGTGCCCATGATGGTGCTGATAGTGGGCGACGTGGTCAGCCAGGCGCTGTGGCGGAGCTACTGGGTGCCCTCCGTGTATGCGGGCCAATATCTGTCGTGGGTGCCGTCCGTGGGGTCGTGGGCTGCGCTCGCCCTCTACTGGGCCATCCCTGCCGCCGTGCCGGTATTGGCCATCGCGTGGATGGCTGTGCGGCGAAAAGAATGGCCAAGGAGTGTGGGCTAATGGGGACGGCGGAACCTGCCATCGTGCTGGCAGGGGTCAGCAAGCGGTATCAGGGCCGAGCGGTGGTGAGCGACATTCACCTCACCGTGCATTCCGGGGAGGTGGTGGGGCTCATCGGGCCCAACGGGTGCGGCAAAACGACGGTGCTGCGCATGGTGGCGGGCTTGGTACAGCCCTCTAAGGGCACGGTCGCCGTCGGCGGGGTCCCGCTGACGGACCTGCCAGGTGGGGTGCCCGCAGGGCTGGGCATCTTGTTTGACCCGCCCGGGCTGCTGCCGCACCTGAGCGGGCTCACGAACCTCTCGATGCTGGCGGCGCTGCGCCAAGTCATCTCGGCCTCCGAGGTGCGCCAGTGGATGCAGCGCGTTGGGCTGGACCCCGCCGACCGCAAGCGCGTCGGCCTGTATTCGCAGGGCATGGTCCAGCGGCTGGGCATCGCCCAGGCGCTGATGGAAGCGCCGGCGGTCCTCCTGCTGGACGAGCCGACCAACGCCTTGGACCCAAGTGGGGTGGCGCTGGTGGCCCACCTCATTCAGGAACAGCAGGAGCGTGGGGCAGCTATCCTCGTGGCGAGCCACTATTTAGAAGAGGTGTCCCGGGTCAGCACACGAGTGCTCAAAATTGCGGAGGGCCGCCTGATGCCCGCTGTCGGCGAGGACTTGGCACGCGAGCAGGGGGTCGATGCGCGCCGGGTGGATCCGTGATCGGCCGCGCTATGCGCATCAGCATAGAGGGATGCCTGGGAGGACGCCGGGCTCTCTGGCTTGCAGTGGGGTGGGTGCTGCTCTGGGTGTTTGCGTTTCACCCCCTCAACCCCTGGGACAGCATCCTAGTGTCCTGAATTGCTAATTCGCTTGCAATAGTTTGCGAGGGCCGCGAGGATTTGGTCGGCCGTCTTCACCCAGACATAGGGCCGGGGATGGTCATTCCACGCCGCGATCCACGCCCGGATGTCC
>JAJZWV010000086.1 GCA_021846505.1 Bacillota bacterium | reverse complement strand
TCAAGGCGCCAGATCGCCTGAGCTACGGGTTCCGCAACCGCGATCGCTATCGACGGAAGATGCTGCTCGGCTTCCTCCCGGAGACCGCGATCCCACAGTTATTGACGTAGAGCCGGGCCAGGGCTAACCCAAAGTGAGGCGGAATGCGGCGGACGGGTCCAGTAACGCCGCGGGGCTGACGTTTTCGCGGCGGCTGCGGTAAGCCAGGACCATGACACCCATTCACGGCGCGCGCTCCCGCCCGCGCACGGCGTCCGAGGCGGTGCGCCGCGTCGCCATCCATCGGGTCGAGGGCCGCGACGATGCACACGCGTGGGACCGGCTGCTGGCCCGTCATCATTATTTAGGCCGGTCCCGGCTGGTCGGCGCAGCGCTCTGCTGCTTCGCGGTCGTGGACGGCGAGCCGGTGGCCCTCGTGGGGGGTTGCCCGTGCGGCGCTGCAGGTCGGGGTGCGGGACGCCGCGACGGGCTGGACGCCGGATCACCGCGCCGACCGGCTCCGCTATGTGGGGAACAATGCGCGATGCGCGATTCTCCCGCGCGTTCAGACCGCGAACCTGGGGTCCCACGTGCTCGGGCGGGTCCTGCGCCGGCGGGCAGGCGGTGCAGGGCCACCCCGTGTTGGCGTGTGAGACCGTCGTGGACCCGGCCCCCTTTCTCGGCACCGTGTACGCGAAGGCCGGGTTTACGTATGTGGGGGACACCGCGGGCTTTCGCCGCCAAGCCCCGGACCCGCCGCCGCCTGGCCGTCGCGCGTCCCCCGGGCCGCCTGTGCCCCGTCGGCGCCTCGATCCGAGCTCACGACGGCGGTTGCCCCGCGGGGCGGGGCCTCGACCCATGGTCCGACTAGCGACTATGGGTTAACTCTGGCCGGAGGCCGAACCTGGCAGCCTGTCTGGTATAATCGCTTAGGTCAGGAGGAGTCCAATCGGATCCACACGAGGCATCGTGAGGATGGTGGCGTGATGCTCACCCGCTGGGCCGAGGTGCAGGGCCGCCTTGAGGCGGCCGGCATACTGCAGGTCCTCGCTCCCTACCGGCCGGTCGTGGCCGGGACATTCCCGCTCGGGCTGGACACGGACGCCAGCGACGTGGATATCCTCTGCGAAATCTCCGACGCCGAAGCTTTTTCCGATGTTGCTGCCCAACACTTTGGCCGTTGGCCTGGATTCTCCATCCACCGCAAAGCGGACGCCAACCCGCTGGCGGTGGTGTGTCGCTTCACCCTCGATGGCCTCATGGTGGAGGTGTTTGCTCAGCCCCTCGAGGTGAAGCGGCAGCGAGCCTTCCGCCACATGATGGTGGAGCAGCGGCTGCTGGCTGCGGCGGGGCCGGCGGCGCATGAGGCTCTGCGCAACCTCAGAGCGCAGGGCCTGAACACTGAGCCAGCGTTTGCCCGCTACTTCGGATTGGAGGGCGATCCCCACGAAGCCCTCCTGCGCCTGGCAGACTGCTCGGACGGCGAGCTGGCCCTTTGGGCCAGCCGTGCCCAGAAGCCGCAGGAGGCCTAGCTCGTCGCCCGCGCGGCCGGGGCCGCGGCGTCTGCTCAGCGCCTCACGGCCTCCGGCGGCCGGCAAGCAGAAGGGCTGAGCCGCCGTATGCGGAGCCCAGAGCCGGCGGAACTCATGTTATAGCGCCCCTGGGCCAGATCCTGGACGCCAGGCGGTCGCGCACAATAAGCTCCCGGAAAGGGATTGTGGCACGGGATAGGCAAATGTCCGGCTAAGCTTCGGCCGAAAGGAGTGGCGCATGACAATTCTGGTGGTGGATGATGAGGCTCGGCTGGTGCGGCTGCTGACCACGATGCTGGAGTCCAGCGGCCACCGGGTGGTGGGAGCCGAGCGGTGGGACGTGGCCCTTGCGCCCGGCCCTTACGATGCCGCCCTCGTGGACCTCTGGGTGGGCGGCACTGACGGGCGCGACATTGCGGACCAGCTGGTACAAGCCGGGCTGTGCCGGTCCCGGGTGGCCGTCATGACGGGCGACCACAGTGCCGAGGCCGGCCCCTACCGGCTGTTCCCCAAGCCGTTTGCCCTCGCCCATGTGATGAGCTGGCTGGCGTCGCGGGCGTCAGAGTGACGGGGCGGCGCCCGGGTGAATGCCGCACTCCGTCTTGCCCTGATGAGCCCAGCGGCCCGACCGCGGGTCGTCTCCGGGCCGGACCGGCTTCGTGCACGGCGCGCACCCGATGGAGGGGTAGCCCCGATCGTGCAGGGGGTTGTAGGGCACACGGTGCTGGCGCACATAGCGCCAAACCTGCCCGGTGGTCCAGCGCACCAGCGGGTTGACTTTCACCAAGCCGAACTTGGCATCATACTCCACCACTTTCGCCCCGGCACGAAACGGTGTTTGGTCCCGGCGGATCCCGGTGATCCAGGCGCCCAGGCCCTTCAGCATCTGCTCCAGCGGCTCCACCTTGCGCATCCGGCAGCAGGCGTCCGGATCTCGCTCCCACAGGCGGTCGCCGTAGTGCTCCGCCTGGCGGGCCAGGGACAGCGCCGGCAGCCGCCGCTCCGGCACAAAGCCATATCGACGCTTCACGATGTCGATGAGGGCGTAGGTTTCCGGAAACAGCACGCCGGTGTCCAGATAAAACACCCGCGGCGCCGGAGTGGCCCGCACCAGCATGTCGATGAGGCACATATCTTCTACGCCAAAGCTGCAAGCCAGCGCCACCTGGGTGCCGAACTCCGACACTGCCCAGGCCGCGATGTCCAGCGGGTCTGCGGCTTCCAGCGCCTCCGCCCACTGCGGCACCGACCCGACCCGGCTGGTGTCGCCAAAGTGCCTCACGGCCACGCCCCCCTAATTCACACGCCGCATGGTCCTCCAGGTGGCTCTGCCACCCCGCGGTAGCCTACGCGGCGAAAGGCCGAGGGTGCGGCACCGCGCCAGTGCCCGCACCTGTCATAGATCCAGCCCGGCCGCTAGGGCCGCTGACGCCCCGTGGGCCAGGACAGTCCAGGGAAGCACGGCCGTGGAGAGAATGGGGCGGTGGTACTGGGCCGGCCTGCTGCCGCTGGCCACGGTGGATGCCTACGGGCTGGGTTCACGTCCGTCTGGAGCCGCCAGCCAGGCGGCGCCGCTGATTGTTCGCGCCCCGACCACGGAGAACCCCGTGGCGCTCACCTTTGACGATGGGTGACCGCGAAGGGGACCCCTCTGAGTTTGCGCGTGGCGTGGGTTTTCGTGATTGGCCGGCAGGGCGAGCGCCACTCCGCTCTCATCGCGCAGGAGGTGCGGGACGGCATGGCAGTGGGCAGCCGCGGGACGCTGCGCGGCCGGAGCGCGGAGCAGGTCGCGGCCGAAGTCGCCTGTGCTGGAAGCGCCATCATGGGGGCCGGCGCACCGGCGCCCCGCGCTGTGCGGCATGCCGGCCGGCGGTTGCCGCACTGGTCCCGGGGATGAAGCGCACCGGCTATCGGTTTGGGGCCGTCCGCGCTTGCTGACGCTGGTTAAGGGGCGCCTGTGCGCTCGGACTGCGGATTCAGCGCTGCGGGCATCTGATTTTCAAAGGACAGGACGTCCACGGTGGGCGCGATGGCCGCATAGCCCCAGTTCAGCAGAGATTCAGCGTCCTTGTATTCTGTTGTGAACAGCCGCGCGTGCAGCAGCACTCCCACTAAAGTTACGGGGTAGCCATCCACCGTGCGCCGCGCGGCAAACACCAGCGTGCAGGCGGCGGCGCTCGTCCACCCGGTTTTGAGTCCAATCACCGTGGGGTCGCGCCACAGGATGCCGTTGATGTTAATGATGTGCGGATTGTTGGGCAGGCTGGCCGTCTTGGTGCGGACAATCTGCCGCAGCACGGGAATGCTGAGGTCCAGCTCGGCGAGGCGCAGCAGGTCCCCGGCGCTGGACGTGGAGGCGGGGGAGATGCCGTCGGGGTCCGCATAGTGGGTGTGATGGAGGCCGAGCCGGGTAGCTGTGCGGTTCATCAAGGCAACAAAGGTGGCGGTATGGCCCGAGACGGCTTGGGCCAGCGCCACGGCCGCGTCGTTGGCCGACACCAACAGCATGCCGGTTAGGAGCTGGCGCACGGTGAAGCGCTCACCCGGGTGCATGCGCATGTCCGACCCACCGGTAGCGGCCGCCGAGGGTGAAATCACCACCACCTGATTCATCGGCAGGGTCTCCGCCACCAGATACGCGGTCATGAGCTTGGTCGTGGAAGCAACCGGGCCCTGCTGAGTCAGGTTCTTGCCATACAGCAGCCGGGATTGCCCATAGACGGCGAGCGCCGCATCTGGCTCGTGCAGGCCAAAGGGCGGCACGGCGCCCGGGGGCGCCCACTGTATGGGCGGGTGCACATGGACCGGCTGGGCGCGGACCCTGCCGAGCGGCGCGTGGTGGTGGGGTGGCGAGGCAGCTGCGCGGGGCGGGTGCAGGGCGAGGGACACCAAAAACAGGCCCAGCGCCAGCGCCAAGATGCTGGCCGCGAGCCGGCGGCCATCCGAGCGGCGGAAACCTTTGCGACGCGCCACCAACGTCCCCCCGGCATTGGCTGGCCGGCTTCCGTCTCTCCGGCCAGCGCGGTTGATGCAGCTGACCTGATTCTACACAGTTATCCGACGGGGCGTAAAACCCTGGGCTTCAGCCCTGGGGAGATAGGAGCGCGGGTCCGCCAGGGCCGGCCGCCTCCGGCCCAAGCTAATCGACCTGCGCGAGAGCGCTGGAGCTGCGGGGAATGCGCGGATGAAACGGGGTCCCCCTCGCGTTGTGTCCCGCGTGAGGTGCGTTTCGCTCCCCGCCCGGGGACAACCGGGCAGCTGGCCGAGGAGGGCTAATGCGTTGGACATCCGCCGAAGCCGGAACCCCTCCGCGGGACAGGCGAATCGCCGGCGTTTGGCTGTGGGGAGGATCTCGAGGATCTCAGGGGTCGGCTCGCGCCGAGCGCACCCGGCAACGCGTGTCGGGAAACTGCTGGTGGTGGCGCTCGAACCGCTGCCACCACGCGGGGTCGGCTTTCGCCAAATCCAGCAGCGCCTCGATGGCGGTCAGCGCCTCGGGGTCCATAAAATGCTCAATCCCTTCGACGATGTCGTGCACGCGAGCGGGGTCGCCGAGCCCCAGATGGGTTAAGAAGCGCTCCAGGGTGTCGTGGCGCGCCGCCAGCAGCCGGCCCCGCCTTTCACCCAGGGGCGTTAAGGTCAAGCCCCGGTAGCGCTCGTATTTGAGCAGGCCGTCTTCATCCAAGCGGCGGACCATCTTGCTGGCCGAGGCTACCGATAGGTGCAGGCGCGCCGCAATGTCGCTCACCCGGGCCATGCCGTGCTCGCGCGTCAATATCCAAATCGCCTCTAAATAATCCTCGCGGCTGGGACTGGCCGTCGCCTCACCTTCTCTAGCTTCTGGAATATGGCAACACGCCGCGGGCGAACCCTCCCCACACGCTTTTGTTCACAGATTCTTGACCATTGCGAGCTGCTGGACGGATACAATGCCCTCTGGACCTCACGATGAGGCGGAATCCAAGTCGCGGAGGGAGGGATAGCGACGGATCGCTTGACGCGCCTGGTGCACCTCCCCGTAGTGCCGGTGGCCGATGCGCCCACGGCTCCGCCGCTCTATGCATCCACCCCCTGCGCCAGCTTGTCCTTGGAGCGGATCGGTGGCGTGCTGGGCGGGGAGGCCCCCCGATTTCCGTACAGCCGCCGAGGCAATCCCCCGGTGGCGGCCTTGGAGGGCCAGCTGGCAGACGTGGAGAACATTGGGCCGGAAGTCAGGCATGGAGGCCATCGTTGCGGCGCAACCGACGCCCTTCTATCCGCAGGGCGGGACTGCGGCCGCATCCGGCTGACGCGGGCGCGTGTGGGGGATCTTGGCCAATTTGCCCAGCTGGTCGCCGAGCAGCGCCCGGCTCGCCGCACTCGTTCACGGAGTGGGCGGCCGCTTGGTGGTGGACAACACGTTCCTGTCGCTGTGGGTGATGGCCCCCATCGCCCTCGGCGCCGACTTGGTCGGCGAGAGCGTGACCAAGTTTGCTGAGGGTCGTGGCGACGTGACCGGCGCCATGGTCGCGGGCGTCGACCCCGCGCTGACGCGGGCGGTGCTGGCGCAGAGCACCCTGGCTGGCGGCCCGCGGGCTCAAAGCGCTGGGAATCCGCCTGGAGCGGCAGATGGCGACCGCCCACCGCCTGGCGGTGGGTCCGCCCGGCGGGCGAAGTGGCGTGGCAGGCGTTTCGCCTGCCGGGGCGCGCCGCCACGCTGGCAGGCATCGAGCCGCTGGCTCTGTATCCGATCGTGGCCAGCCACCGCGGACTGTCTGCCGACGAGCGGGAGGCCCGGGGGATGGCGGGTTGCTGCGCCAGTCGGTAGGAGTCGAGGCGGCAGGTGACGTGTGGGGAGAATTGGCGGACGCCCTGGGTGTTCCGCGCACTTGAGATGTTGTAAGCTGGACGCACATCGCATACGAAAATGGTTCGGCCGCGCATGGCGGCCCATGGCGGATTAGGCAGCACGGAGGGACTGAGCTGGTGCGAGTATTGGTGTTGGGAGCGGACGGATATTTGGGGTGGCCAACGGCGCTCTATCTGTCCGCGCGCGGATTCGAAGTGGGCGTCGCCGACAACTTTGTGCGGCGGCAGTGGGATCAGGAGCTGGGCGTGGACAGCTTGGTGCCCATCGCCGGGTTTCATGACCGCATACGAGCCTGGAAAGAAGTGTCGGGCCACACGCTCACGCCATTTGTGGGAGACTTGGCCCAGCATCGATTTGTAGTGGACATGCTGACCGCGTTTCGCCCGGATGCGGTGGTACACTTCGCGGAGCAGCGCTCCGCGCCCTACTCGATGATCGACCGGGACCACGCCGTATTTACGCAGGTGAACAACGTGGTGGGCACGCTCAATTTGCTGTATGCGATGGCGGAAGTCGTGCCGGACTGCCACTTGGTGAAGCTGGGCAGCATGGGCGAGTACGGCACGCCCAACATCGACATCGAAGAGGGCTTTATTGAAATTTCCCACAACGGGCGCAGTGATGTGTTGCCCTTCCCCAAGCAGCCCGGCTCGTTCTATCACCTGTCGAAGGTGCACGACAGCCACAACATTATGTTTGCTTGCCGAACGTGGGGGCTTAAGTCTACCGACTTGAACCAAGGCATTGTCTACGGCGCGGAAACCGAAGAAACTGCTCAGGACCCACGCCTAGCGACGCGCTTTGACTACGACGGCGTCTTTGGCACTGTGCTGAACCGGTTTTGCGTGCAGGCGGTAGTCGGCCACCCCTTGACGGTGTACGGAACGGGGGGGCAGACCCGTGGCATGCTGGATGTGCGCGATACGGTGCGGTGCATCGAGCTCGCGTGCGTGAATCCCCCGGCAGCGGGCGAGTATCGAGTGTTCAACCAGTTCACCGAAGAATTTACCTTGACCCAGCTGGCCGAGCTGGTCAAGCAGCTGCGGCCGGACGCCCAAGTCGAGCACGTGGAAAACCCACGCGTGGAGGCGCCCGAGCATTACTACCATGCGAAGCATACGCGGCTGATGGATTTGGGCCTAAAGCCGCATCTCCTGTCGGACACGCTGCTGCACCAGGTGTTCGGTGTGGTCGAGCGCCATCGCGATCGCGTGAACTTGGCCGCCATTCGGCCCTCGGTTCACTGGCGACAGCCCCGGCACGTCGTCGAGCCGACGAGGGAGCGCCGCCGCGCGTAAGCCGCCGCCTGTGGTTGCGAGAGGGGGGGAATGGAATTGCCCTCCCGCTCATCCTCAGGTATGTGCGGGAGGATTCGCGGCGATCGCTGACAGCACCTCGTCCGGCTCGGGCAGCTCCGCAGCGCCATACACATGCACGAACTCCACCAGCCCCTCGGGGCCCACCACCAACACAGCGCGCTCGGCGGTGCCATCCTCGCTCAGCAAGCCGTACGCTTGTGCCATGGCTCCATGGGGCCAGAAGTCGCTGGCCAGCGGGTAGGCGACGCCGCCCAGACTTGTGGCCCAGGCCTCGTTGCACGGGACGGAATCCACACTTACGCCCAGCACGTGGGCGTCCGCCGCCCGAAACCGATCCAGTGATCGGCTGAAGGCGGGGATTTCGTTGCTTCAGACCGGCGTCCAGGCCAGGGGAAAAAACACCAGCACGAGCCGGTGGCCTCGATGTGCCTGCAGGTCGGCGGTGCCATCGCCGGTCGTGGGCAGCGAAAACGCCGGGGCACGGCTGCCCACCCTTAGTGTCTTGGTGTGGTCCATTGCTATCTCCTTACCGCCGCCATCCAACACTGGGGCGCATGACCTCTCGGGTTAGGGCGGCTGTTTGCTAGCATAGGTTCGAAAGCGCCGGGGTATGCGAGGAGCCGAAGGGGGGAAGCACGTGGCGGTGTGGCTTGGAGTCGTGGGCGCGGCGGCGGCCCTCGGCGCAATATTTGCGGGCCTTCGTTGGGACGGCCGCCGCCGGCCGCGCCCGATGGCCCCTGGGCTGGAAACGGTGTTTTTGGACAACCCCCTGCGCCGCGCGCTGTTTGCGCCGGCTCTGGCGACGCGAGCCTGGACACCGCCGCCGGGGTCTTGGGTAGGCGAGCTGGGATCGGGCACGGGCATGGTGACTGCGGTGCTGGCCCGGGCGGTGGGGCCTGCGGGCCGGGTATGGGCCGTGGATCGACAAGTCGCCGCGGTGGCTCGCACGCGCCGGCGCGTGGGCCGGTGGCCGTGGTGCGCCGTCGCCCTTGCCGACGCGCGCCACCTGCCTTGGCCCGATGGCGAGCTGGACGCCGTGGTGAGCGTCGCGATGCTGGGGGAAGTGTCTGCAGGCGAGCGCGGGACTGTGCTGGCAGAGTGCCGGCGCGTGCTGAAGCCCGGCGGCCGCCTGGTGTTGGGAGAGTATGGGCCCGATCCTCACTTTCTGAGGGCCGCGGAGCTGGAGGCGCTGGTGGCCAGGGCGGGATTTCAAGTGGAGCTGCGCCACCGAGGATTTTGGCAGCATGTCCTGGTGGCCATCGCTTGTCCATCGGCACAGGAGAAAGGGGCCAGAGGGATCAAACAATGACCTCCAAGCGGCCCGATGTCAGTGGGTGGATCCAGAGAGGACGCTAGTGTCCTGAGTTGATAATTCGAGATCTATATGGTATACTCGGGTATGTCTACTACACCTCCGACGAAGTCGCGACGAAGGGGGCGCCCGTTGGCGCCGCTGACCCTGAGCCCCGACGAACGCAC
>JAJZWV010000085.1 GCA_021846505.1 Bacillota bacterium | reverse complement strand
GCCCTCCGGGTCATCCGCGCTTTTGCTCATTTTCTCGGTGGGTGCGCGCAGCGACATGATGCGGGCGCCCACGGTGGGAATCGCGGGCTCCGGCACCGTGAAGATGTCACCATAGCGGTTGTTGGCCCGAATGGCCAAATCGCGGGTGAGCTCCACGTGCTGCTTCTGGTCTTCCCCCACCGGCACACGGGCGACATCGTACAGCAGGATGTCAGCGGCCATGAGGATCGGGTAGGCGAAAAAGCCGACGCTGACGGCGTCATTGCCGCGCCCTTTGGCCTTGAACTGCGTCATGCGCGACAGCTCCCCCATCCGCGCGACACACTCCAAGAGCCAAGCCATCTCCGCGTGCGCGGGCACGCCACTTTGCAGAAAGACGAGGCTGCCGTTGGTGTGGAGGTCGAGGGCCACCAGCACCGCCAGCACTTCCAATATCGTGGCATGCAGCTCGTCGGCTTGGCGCTCGACCGTAATGGCGTGAAGGTCCGCCAACCCAAACACACTGCCGGGCGTTGGCTTCCAGTGGGAGAGGGCCCCGATGTAGTTGCCCAGCGTCACACGCCCCGTGGGCTGAATCAGGGATAAGGCACGCTCCACACCGCCACTCCTTCGGGTCCTGAGATGCAACACCGTAGATGTTCGCCTGTTGCCGGTCGGGCGTCAAGTCGGCCCCGCCGTGGCCGACTGAGCTGGTCAGTCGAGCTGGCCGCGAATGGGGCTCGGCGGGTGCGTGCCCGCAGCTGCCAAGGCCAGTCATCGGCAGCACCCGCAGCATGCCGGGTCTGGCCCGTTCGGCCCGCGTGAGGCCGTGGGCGCTATTGCGGCAGCGGGCCGCACGCTTGCGTCCGCGCGGCAGGTCTTCACGCGGGCGGTCCTATGCGCGTCGGCAGTTAGTCTTGCGCTGCGCCGATCCACATGACCCACGGCGCTTGGTCTCGCACTTGGCTCCAGAGACGCTCGTCTGCTGTCCACAACGGACAGTTCAAGCGCACCGCCAACGCTAGGTAAATCGCGTCGTAGGTCGCCGGCAGGTTGCAGCGTGGGCGAAGGATAGGGCGTCGGCGGCAAGCTCGGCATCGTCTCCCTGAACAAGGTGCACCATATTGGCCAGCACCGCCAGTCCCTCTTGGGCCGTCTCCACCGTGAGTTCTGTGCGCCGCACACGCTTAGACAGCACGTTGGCTGCCTCGCCGACCAACAGGGGAGGGACGCTGAGCACCACGCGCGCGAGCGCCCACTCTTCCAGTAGGTCGTGGGCCAGCGCGGAGTGCGGTTCCTCCAAGATCCACTTCAGGGCCAGACTCGCATCCACCACACCCCGCCGGCCAGGCACTCCCCTCTCCCTCAAGGGCTATCCCCGGTCCGCCGCTCACGCTCCTGCCGGAGGATGTCGGTGGAGTCATCCTCGAACGTTCGCCCCCTCATGATTTTCGCCCGCACTTGCGCAACATGCTGCACGTCTTGCATCGTGAGTGGGGACCCTGGCCCAGGAACCGCCCGATCCAAAATGGATGCCACATATCTGCGGATCGACGTGTCTCGGTTCGCGGCGGCGACCTTGACCCGGCGGCGAAGTTCGGGTGCGACGTCAATGATGAGGCGTACTCGGTGCTGCGCGGCCCCTTCGCACCTCCTTGGTGCCTGACATCGCAAAGGATCCATGGAGACAAGGTGCCCAAGCTAAAGCAGAGCCTCCTCCGCCGACGTGGCGGCGATCGGGATCCACAGAGCTGTCGGCGGCCAGCAGGCGGCGCACGGGTCGCGATGCGCCGCAGCGCTCTCTGGCGCTGCCCGATGGCATGGCGGCCACCGGCCGCATCGCCTGGTTGTGCGAGCGGCCGGGGCTGCGGCGCCAGCGCATCTGATTGAGACCGGCGGCCGTGGCCCAGATTAATAGACGACTCGTCGATACCCATAGGGGTATGTAGTAATATGGCTCCCAGGAGGGATGCGTGATGGCGGAACACTTTGTGGCGGTAGCGACTCAGGACAGCGTCAGCGACGCGATTCAGTCAGTCACCCGCCACCTCCAGGAGCACCAGTTTGGGGTGCTGTGGCATCTTGACATCAATGAGAAGCTACAGGAGAAGGGGCTGGAGCCGGCCCTGCCTTTTCATGTGCTCGAGGTGTGCAGCGCGCCGCGCGCCAAGCAGGCGCTGACGGCCAACCAGCAGGTGGGCTACTTCCTGCCGTGCAAAATCGTGGTGTACACCGATGCCAACACCCAGGGGACGATCATCGGCCTCCAGCGGCCCATCCTCATGACCGAGCTTTTGGGCGATCCGGGTCTCGAGCCGCTGGCCCGCGAGGTGGAGGAGCTGCTGACGGCCGCGATTCGCGAAGCGGCGCGCTAGCTTGCTTCGCTCGACAGGCAAACCGGGCGAAGAATAACATAAGTCCCGCAGGGGCGCTTGGGGGTGTGTGGATGTTTTGGCAAGTGCTGAGGGATCCGGCGCTGGGCTGCAGCTCGTATCTGCTCGGCGATGAAGTGGAGGGCAGCGCCATGGTGGTTGACGCCTTAGGCGCTCTGGGCGCCGAGGCCTACGTGCTGGCCGCCCAGGAGGCGGGCCTCGCGATTCGCTGGGTAGTGGAGACCCACGTGCATGCGGATCACGCGTCGGCGGCCCAGGCGCTGGCGGCCGCCATGCAGGTGCCCGTCACGCTGAGCCACCGGGCCAACGCCTCCTTTCCGACGGCAGCGGTGCGGGATGGGGATGAAATTCGGTGGGGGTCTCTCGAGGTGACCGTGTGGGAGACGCCGGGCCATACCCCGGATAGCATCTCGCTGGTGGTGCGCGACACAGAGCGCGGCCGGGACCCGTGGGTGGTGCTGACGGGCGATAGCCTGTTTGTGGGTGACGTGGGGCGGCCGGACTTGGGGGACGCCGCGCCCGAGCAAATTCGGGCCGCCGCTTTGGACCAATTTCACAGCGTGCGGCGGTTTCTTGGGCTGCCGGACTTCACCGAGGTGCATCCGGCCCACTACGGCTCGTCGCCTTGTGGCGGCCTCTTCATGAGCAAAAAGCCCAGCTCCACGGTAGGCTACGAGCGCCGCTTCAATCGCATGCTGGATATCGCCGAGGCGGAGCAGTTTGTGGACCAGCAGCTGGCGCTGCTAAAGCCGCCACCTGAGGACGCGGAGCGCCTGCGCCAGGAAAATCTGGGGGCGCCGGCATCGGAGCGGATCCCAGCCAGCGCCCCCGGTTTGCCGCTATCTCCGCTGTCCCCGCTGTTTCCCGTCTCTTCAAGGCCGCCACAGGGAGGAGTGGTATCGTGACGGGCGCTCAAATGATGGAGGCGGCGTCGGAAGGACGTCTCTTGATGCTGGATGTGCGGCCGGGGGTGGCGTATGCGCGGGGGCACGCCGCTCACAGTGTCTCGGTCCCGTTTGCCCAGCGCGGGTGGGCGGCGCCGGTGAAAAACTGGCTGGATCGGCAGGGCGCCATGCCGGTGGTGCTGCTGGCCGACAACGCGGTGGTGGGGGCGGCCGCTCGAGGCGCCCTGCAGGAGGTGGGCATCGAGCCGGAAGCCGTCTGGGACGGGGGGCCACAAGCCTGGCGGGAGTCGGGCTTGTCGCTGGTGTCCGTTCCCGACATCACAGCTGACCAATTGGCCGGCGAGCTGGCGGACTGGACCGTGATTGACGTGCGGGAGCCGTACGAGTGGCGATCGGGTGTGATCCCCGGTGCCAAAACGATTCCCCTCAATCAGGTGCCGGGCCAGCTGGGGTCACTCAGTCCGGTGGGGCGTTACGCGCTGGTGTGCGCGCACGGGAACCGCTCGCAATCCGCGGCCGCGTTTTTGGCGGATCGCGGCTTTCAGGTGGCGAATGTGCGCGGCGGCATGGCGCTGTGGCTGGCGGGCCGCCACCCGACGGTGCCGGCGGGGCAAGCTTAGGCAGGCGGAGAAGGAGTCGATAGCATGAGTTTGATGACCGAAGATATCAAGGCAGAGGTGCGAGAATTTCTGCAGGGCTTGGATAAGCGGGTCACGGTGCATGTGCACCCCGTGGAAGGCGATGCGGCGTCGGCGGCGG
The DNA here is from genome assembly GCA_021846505.1 of Bacillota bacterium. Taxonomy (GTDB): domain Bacteria; phylum Bacillota; class Sulfobacillia; order Sulfobacillales; family JAIMBI01; genus JAJZWV01. Next base: position 5,213 of record JAJZWV010000085.1, on the reverse strand, counting down.
TGAAGGAGCTGTGGAGTGACCTGCACGCCCTGAACGGCAAGATTGAGGTGGCGCTGGAGGGGGAGCGCCCCACGCCCATCGGGCCCGAAACCGCGGAAGACTTGGAAAGCGCCATCGCCACGTTCAGCGTGGATGGAGGCGACGTGGGGATCCGGTATTTGGGGTTTCCCGGCGGCCATGAGTTTGGCCCCATGCTGCAGGCCCTGCGCGACGTGTCGACCGGCGCCGCGCCCGAGCTCAGCCCCGCTGCGCGCGACTACGTGGCGAGCTTGAAGCGGCCGGTGCACCTGGAAGTGTTCGTCACGCCCACCTGACCCTACTGCCCCCAGGCAGTTCGCCTGGCACAGCAGATGGCGCGGGTCAACCCGGAATTTGTAACGGCGGACATGGTTGATGCGCAGAGCTTCATGCGGCTGTCGCAGCGCTTTCGCGTGATGGGGGTGCCGATGACCCTTGTCAACGGTCAGGAGCAGGTGGTGGGTGCCGTGCCCGAAGAGGCGCTGATGGACAAGATTCGCCAGGTGGCCGGCGCCTGACCCCGCCGGCGCGCCGACTGGTTGGGGCCACACTGTCCGTCAGTGTGGCCCTTTCTCTTTCCGATGCCTTTGTGGTGCCCTTTTTGTGGCTCCACCGCGTCGCGCCCGGCCCGCTAATGCTTTTTGCCGGCGCGCAGTTTCTCGCCATGGCCGCCGTGTTTGGGGCCGCGCGCTGGATTAATTGGCCGGCCCGGCGGTTCATGCACGCGGGCTTGGCACTGATGGCGCTGTTCTTGGCCGGCATTATGGCGCTGGGGAGTCGGGGTCACGGCGTGGCGGCCTGGGTGTATCCGCTGGGCATCGTGGCGGGGCTGGGATATGGCGCCTATTGGCTGGGCTTGTACACGGCGGCGCTCCGGGAGACCCAGGCAAAAGACCGCGACCGCTTCAACGGCAGCATGGGCACCGCCGAGGCGGCCGCCGGCCTGGTGGGCCCGCTGGCGGGGGCCGGGCTCATACGGTGGGCCGGAGGGTTCCTGACCGTGTTTGCGGTGTCGCTGGCGGGACTCGTGCCGTCCTGGCTGCTGATTCGGCGCGCCGGCGAAACTGCGAAGCCACCCAGCCGCGCCGCGCCGCCCGCCTCGGGTCCGGCTTGGCGGCGCCTCATGGGGGCCATGGCGGCTCGGGGCGCGTATGAGGGGCTCTTGGTCACCGCACCGGGGCTCTTGCTGTTTGAAACCTCGGGCTCGGCCGCGCAAGTGGGTGCCTTGACCAGCTTGGTGGCCGCCGCGCAGCTGGCGGGCAGCCACTGGGCCGGGAGGGCGAAGGGCGGCGGCGCGCGGCGGCGGCTGGTGTGGGGCGGCGCCGTGCTGTTGACATTTGCCAGCGCGCTGTTGGGCGGGCTTCCCCTGTCGCTGGGCCTCTTTGGGTATGGTGCCGCGGCCGGGCTGGCCGTGCCGCTGCAAAAGGTCCCGCTGGAGGCGTGGAGCTTGGACATCATCGACGGGCTCGCGGCACCGCCGCGCCAAGCTACGGCGGTCAAAGAACTGGTGCTGAACGGCGCCCGGGCCCTGGGGCTGGTGGTGGTGGGGCTTTTGCTGGTGGGGTCGAGAGACGTGCGGGGCCTGACGCGCGTGCTGCTGCTGCTGCCGGTCGCCGCCCTGGGCGTCGCCCTCTTGCTGTCGCCGCGGATGGGGCCCCCGATGGCGCGGCCGGCGGATTGATGATCGTGCAGTGGCGCGGCGGGCAGCGGCGCGCCCCGCCGCATGGTCCCCGGGGGCGCGCGCTCAGGGCAGGAAAACCGCACGGGGAGGAGAACTGCAGGTAGGAGGGGGGATGCGATTTCATGGACATGCGGCCTGAGGAGCAGCGGGACCTCGATCGGCTGCTCCGCCTCTTTGTCGAGGAGCTGACGTCAAATTTTGTGAGCGCTTTCGGCTCGGGCGACGGCTTGGTTCCGGGAACGCTGCTGGCGAAGGTGCTCCCGGGGCACTTGGCGTCGTGGTACCGCGAGCCGTTCGTGCGGAAGGTGCTGGTGGCCGCCTTTACTGTGGCCGACCGCGTCAGCCGCTGGCAAGAGGAATCCACCGCCTGTATGGCCGAGGACATTGTGATGTATGCCTTCTCCTGGTGGGCGCCAGGGGCGATGCATGTGTACGACGATTTCTCTATGGGCGAGGCCCGGCTTAAGCAGCTGCTGGACGAAATCGATGAGGTGATGGTCGAGGACGATGACTACCTGTTCTTGTTCAATCCCAATACCATCGGCATCGAAGACAGTGAAGAGTGGGCTCGCCAATCGGATGTGATGATTCACCCGCGAGACTGGTTTAACCCATACTACGGCCGGCCGCTGCACCTGTATCTGCGCGGGGACCCGCTGGAGTTCGCGCGGTAGCCCAAAAGATTCGCACCCCACGGGCAAGGCCGGGCGAGTCCGCGGCGTGCGCTGAAGGCCGCCACCGATGGCGGTGCTAATGGTTATGATAGGGCCATGGCAGTCGAGACGGGTGAGGCAGAGGGCGGGGCGGCTGGCGGGCGCCGGCGCGGCCGCCCTCGGGATGAGTCGCGAGATGCCGCCATTTTGGGGGCGGCGCTGGCCGTGCTGGCGGAGGTGGGCTACGACCACCTCACCATGGACACGGTGGCTGCCCGGGCCCATGCCGGCAAGGGCGCCCTCTATCGGCGGTGGCCGTCGAAGGCCGAGCTGGTCATCGAGGCCGTCAAGATGGGGGCGCCGCGCTTGGACGTGCCCGACACCGGCTCGCTCAAGGGGGACTTGGCGGTGCTGGTGCAGGGGGCCGAGGCGCTGGCGGATCAGCCGGAGCGCGTTTTGCGCATGGCCGGGCTGGCCACGGCCGCCAGCCACGACCCCGAGCTGGCCGCGGCGCTCAAGCGGCACATGACGCCCCGCGATGACGTCATGAAGGCCGTGTTTTCACGTGCGGTGTCGCGAGGCGAAATCCCACCGGAGCGGGACAGCCGGCTCATCTGGGAGCTACTGCCGTCTATCTTGTTTGCCCGGGCCATCTTCAGTCCCGCCAGCATCACCCCATCGCTGGTGCGGCACATCGTGGACACGGTCGTCTACCCGCTGCTCACAGCCCCCGCCTCACCGGCCCACCCGAACTGAATTCGGCGCCCCGTGGCCAGTTGACACCCCGTTATCGGAACGATATAGTACCGTAATTTAAGTCGCGGCCGGCGTCGGCCAGACTCCCAAGATGTCCATCCTATTGACTGGTGACTGCCCGGCGCGTGGGCCCCGGGCCGAGAGGAGCGAATCGCATGGCGTCCCCTGAGGTGTTCGAGTCACGCGGCGCGCCGGTTGAGCCGCAGCGCCTGGCGCTCATTTTTGTCGGGCTGCTGCTGGGCATGCTGCTGGCCGGCCTGGACCAAACGATCGTCGCGACGGCGCTGCCGACGATTGCCGGGGATTTGCATGGCCTATCTCATCTGGCGTGGATCGTGACGGCCTACTTGCTGACGTCAACCGTGTCGACGCCGCTGTGGGGCAAGCTGGGCGACATGTATGGGCGCAAGACGTTTTTCCAAGTGTCCATCGTGATTTTCCTGGTGGGATCCATGCTGTCGGGGCTGAGCGGGTCCATGATCGAGCTGATTTTGTTCCGCGCCCTCCAGGGCATCGGGGCCGGCGGCTTGATTGTGGGGGCGCAGACCATCATCGCGGATGTGGTGTCGCCCCGCGACCGCGGAAAGTACCAGGGGATTTTCGGCGCGGTGTTTGGCGTCACCAGCGTGATTGGCCCCTTGATTGGCGGCTTCATCGTCCAAAATATTTCCTGGCACTGGATTTTCTACGTGAACGTGCCCGTCGGCATCGTGGCGCTCATTGTCACCAGTGCGGTGCTGCCCAATGCGCTGAGCCGCGTCGCCCACGTCATCGACTACACCGGCACCGCGCTGTTGGCCGGCGCGGCCGCCGCGCTGGTGCTGCTGACGTCGCTGGCCGGCGTGACGTATGCCTGGGGCTCGTGGCAGATCCTTGGGCTCGGCGGCGCCGCTGCCGTCATGATTGTGGCGTTCCTTGCGGTGGAGCGGCGCGCCGCCGAGCCGGTCCTGCCGCTCTCGCTGTTTCGCAACAGCATTTTCGCGGCCACCAGCGCCATCGGGTTTGTGGTGGGCTTCGGGATGTTTGGCGCGATCACGTACCTGCCTCAGTACATGCAGGTGGTGCGCGGGGCGAGCCCCACCGACTCGGGGCTGGAGCTGCTGCCGCTGATGGCCGGCCTGCTGCTAACCTCGATTGTGTCGGGGATCCTCATCACGCGGTGGGGCCGGTACAAAATCTTTCCCATTCTCGGCACCGCGCTCATGGCGGTTGGCCTCTATCTGCTGTCCCTCATGGGGGTGCACACGTCCGTGCTGGCGAGTGGCGTGTACATGTTTGTCTTGGGTGTGGGCCTGGGCGGTGTGATGCAGGTGCTCATCATCGCGGTGCAGAACGCGGTCGCGTACCAGGACTTGGGGGTCGCGACGGCGGGATCGACGTTCTTTAGGTCCATTGGCGGCTCGTTTGGCACCGCAGTGTTTGGGGCCCTGTTTGCCGCCGCCTTCAGCACCAATGCGGCCCAGTACCTGCGGGGGCTGCCGCTGCCGCCGGGCTTCACGGCCGCGGCGGGCGCCAGCCCGGCGGCGCTGAAAACTTTGCCGCCGCCGGTGTATGCCGCCTACACCCACGCGTTTGCCGCCACCCTGCATTCGGTGTTTCTGACGGCCGTGCCCATCGCCCTGGCGGCCTTCGTGCTCAGCTGGTTTCTTCGGGAGATCAACTTGCGGCGCACCGTCGGCACCAAGGCGTCGCCGTAGGCACTCAGGCAAACCGGGTAGGTGGAGCCGCGCGCCGCCGCCCGTGACATCCAAACGTGTGTGCTGGCGTTTGACCTATGAGCGTTTGGGGAAGTCCCGGCGTGCGTCGCACGGCCCCAGCCGGGGAGGGATCCCTTCTGCCGGCGGAACGTGCTAGATTCTGGGTTGAGTAGCTGACCGGGGTTCGGGTGCAATAAAGGGTCGCCCCTTCAGCTCATCGGGCCGTGCCGCTTGATCGACGACGCCTGGTTATTTGGACACGAATCGCGGGATCCAGGGTCCTAGTGTCCTGAATTGCTAATTCGCTTGCAATAGTTTGCGAGGGCCGCGAGGATTTGGTCGGCCGTCTTCACCCAGACATAGGGCCGGGGATGGTCATTCCACGCCGCGATCCACGCCCGGATGTCC
>JAJZWV010000004.1 GCA_021846505.1 Bacillota bacterium | reverse complement strand
GAACCTCCCCCGATCTCCTGGATCCCGTCCTCGGCCACGGTCAGCTCCGCGCTTACCGGTTCCCAGGTTTTCGGTCCAAGTCGACGGTTGAGAGACACGTCTCTCACGATTGATATACAAGGAGGATGCGCAATGCGCGTGCGGCCGGCCCGGGCGTCCGAGGCGGCAGCGCTGTCGCAGCTGGCCCTAGATTCCAAAGGCGTGTGGGGCTACGAGGCGGCGTTTCTTGAGCGCTGCCGCCAGGAGCTGGCGGTCACCCCCGCCGATATCGGCCGTCTAGTGGTGGAAGTGGCCGAGCCTGACGCGGGCGGGGCCCCGCTGGGCTTTTATGTGCTGGATGCGGCGGACCCGGGCGCGAGGCTGGACAAACTCTACGTGGCGCCCGGGTGGGTGCGGCGCGGCATCGGCCGCGCGCTGTGGGAGGCCGCGCGGCAGCGGGCGGCGCTGGCTGGGGCCGAGAGCCTCACCTGGGACGCGGACCCCCATGCCGTGCCGTTTTATCGCCGCATGGGGGCCGTCCAAGTGGGATGGGCGCCTTCGGGGTCCATCCCCGGCCGCCAGCTTCCCCTCATGCGCGTGACCCTCCCTCACCCCACGGGACAGGAGGCCAGTTCCTCATGAGGACGGCCCCTGTCAGCGGTCGGGGCGCCTAGCGCCCAAGCGCGCTGCGGCCGAGGCGGCGCGCGCTTCTTTCACTGCGGCGAGGATTTGGCCTTGTGCCTTCGGCTGGCGCGGCAGGCATGGGGTGGTGGTGGTGCCCCAAGCGCACGCGGTGCATGCCGGACACAACGCGCTCGGCCGACGGCAGGACCCGCTGGCGTAGTACGTGGTGCGCAACGCCTGGCTGCTTGCCGGAAAGCCCGGCCCCTGCGCGCCCATCGGCTAGGGCAGGTGGCCGCACGCCTGGTGCCGGCGCGGTCGCTGGTGCGCGGGCGACCGCCTACGATGGCCGCCGCTTGGCGCGGATGCTGGGATGGCCTGCGCGGGGTGCAGCGCCAAGTGGACGTGGGCGCGCGCTACGACTGATCCAGCTGCCCCTTGAGCGCGGTGAGCTCTTGGCTGAGCTGTGCCATGTGCTCCTCCGCCATGGCCAAAAACTCCGGCAGTTGAGCGTCGGCTTCCCGCTCAGGATCCGCCAGCAGGCGCTTCAGCTCGGCGTAAATGTCCAGCGTCTGATCCACCTGCTGCCGCAGGCGCCGCACCTGGTCCTCGCGCTCCCGGCGCGCGTCGCCCACCTGGCGGCGCTCAAAGTGCCGCGCTAAGAGCGACCCCAGTAGGCGGTCGTCGGTGGAGACGCGGACCGCGATGGGCGTGCGCGTATGCGCCCGGGCCGCCTCAATCCACAGCAGCGGGTCCGGAATGGGCACCCCGTGCTGAAAGCCCTCCCACGGGACCAGCGGCACCTCAATGCGGCGGTGAGCGCCAAAGGCCATCGCCAGCCCCGCCTCCATGTCCAAGGTGGGGGTGAAGCGCACGCGGTCGGCGTGGGCAAACAGATAGCCCACCATCAGGTGTGCCGGGGGAATGGACATCGTCAGCCGGGCGAGGTGCGCCAGTGTTTGGCGCGTGGCCTCTGATTCCGTCAGGTCGTTCATGGCTACCCCCTTGCAGCCGCCCCGGCCGCATCCGTTGACGATACCGAACTTGCGGCCGCCCGTAAACTCCCGGCCGCCGTCAGTCCTCCCCCCGGTCCGGGCGAAACGGGTCCAAGTCGAACGGCACGGGCACATCACACAGCAAGGCGTACACCACATCAGACATGAGCGGTGCCAGCGTGAGCCCGTGCGGCCCGACGCCCACCGCCGCCACCAAGCCGCCCAGCCCTTCCAGTCCCGGCCATCCACCCAACAGCGGGAGCCCGCCGGGCAGCGCCGGGGTCAAGCGCGACGCCAGGCCCACCACACGGCCCTCCGCCATGGCCGGCAGCAGGTCGGCCGCGTCCAGCGCCCGGCGCAGGCCCGCCGCAGACGGCGCGCCGCGGTAGTCAGCCCCGTCCGCCACCGAAACCAGCGCCGCTGCGCCGCTGTCCAGCGGCAGCACCATTCGCCCGCGGCCCGCGATGGGCACCCTTGGCGCCGCGACCCCCACCAGTGTCACCGACGTCCACCGCTGCACGCTGGCCGGCAGGGGCGCTGCGGCTTCGGGCCACAGCCCCGCCGCCTCGGCGCCCGTCGCCAGCACCACCGCGCCGCCCGGCAGAATTTCTCCCGGCAGCCGCACCCCATGCACGCGGTCCCCGCGCACCTCGAGCGCCAGAGCGGGCGTCCCCCAGCGTATGCGGGCGCCTCGCCCCTGGATCGACGCGGCCAAAAGCGCCCCCAGCCGGTGAGGATCCACCCGCAGGGCGTCGTGATGCAGGAGGCCGGCTTCCACGTGGCGCCCCAGGCCCGCGACAGTGCCCGCCAAGCTGCTGCCGGTCAGCCAATCCACCGCCGGGTGCCGCCGCTGCCACCGCCCCCGAATGCGCTCGAGCTCCTGCCGGTGAAACGGGCTCTCGGCCGCCGCCAAGAGGCCGCGGGCCCGCGGCACCTGCTCCTCCAAATCGGCATCCACCAGCCAGTCGGGCCAGCGGCGGACGGCGTCATCCACCAAGTCCCAGAGCGCGTCGGGAGCGGTGCCGTCCAGCACCGGGGCCACCAGCCCGGTGCCGCCCCAGGCCGCACCAGGCTCGCCGCGGTCCACCACCGTCACAAACAGCCCTTCGCGCGCCAGCCGCTCGGCCGCCATCAGGCCCGAAAGCCCGCCGCCCACTACCACGACGTCTGTTAGCACGCCGCACCCCTTCCCGCCCCCGCGCCATCTGGCGTGGCTCGCCTGCTTGGGATTCACTCTACTCTACCGCCACCGGCGGAGGAAATTGGTCACCGGGGGATTTCTATCGCCGGGCGGGAAATCCTGTGGCAGGGCAGGTGGGAGGTAGGGACAGACCGGCCGGAGCAGGCAGCAAGCGAAGAAGCGCCAAACCGGAGCGAGGAGAGGCAGGATCCGGGGCCCCGGGAGCGAAACCCTCCACGACCCTTGCCCCCGAAGGGCCATGAAGGGGAGAGATTCTGTGCAGTGGTTATTGTACGTACATCTGGTGCTGGCCATCGCCCTGATGGGTGGCACGCTGACACTCAGCATCATGACATTTCGCGCGCGGCCCTCCGGCGCCGTCCCGGCTTCGGTGTGGACGGGCCTCACGCATGTGGACCGGCTGGTGGGGCTGCAGGCCGTGGTGGGCGTGGTGCTGTACTTCACGGTCGGCCATGCCAAAGACCCTCTGCATTACTTGTACGGCGCGATTCTGCTGCTGGCGGTGGTGGCCGAACAGGCGATGCGCCCCGGGCGCGGGCTGCGCGACGTGCTCACCCAGGACTACGGCCGGTTCAATGAGCCGCTGGTGTACGCGATTTTGACGCTGGTGATGTTTCTGCTGGCGGCCCGCGGCTTCACCACCGGGCTCTGGGGTTTCTAACAACAATTGCTGAGCCAAGGCACAGGCAGCGGGCAGGAATCCGGCGCGGCAGGGCGAAATTCTTCCGCAAGGGGCCTGTGGCCAATCCACCCCCGGCATATGCCATATAGTGGGGGCAACCGGCCCGATCCGGATCCCGAGCCGTCTGTCTGTGGTGCCGGGGTCATAAGGATAAGGTCCACGGAGGTGTCGCGGGAAGCCGCAGGGGAGGGATAGGGGATGAAAACCTGGACCGACAACGAGTTGCGGGCGCTCATCGTGCTGTTGGGCGATGACGATATCAAAACCGCCCGCATTGCCCGGCAAACCTTGCTGGAAGCGCGGCAGCAAGCTCGCCCCTACCTGGAAGCGTCGCGCGAAGCGGACGATCCCCATGTGCGCACCCGCGTCTACGGCATCTTGGAAACCCTGCGGCTCGACGAGTTGGGATCCCGGTTTCAGCGCTTTGCCAGTCTGCCCACGGCCTGGCTGGACCTGGAGGACGGCGCCTTTTTAGTGGCCGAGTCCGCCTATCCGGCGCTGGATCGAGATCGGTACCACGACCAGCTGGATGCCATGGCGCTGGAGATCGCGGATCGCTTGGTGGGCGTGCCCAAAGGCCGCGAAGTGATTTTGGCGATGAACGACTATCTGTTTGGCGACCTCGGCTTTCGGGGCAATGAGGAAAACTACTACGACCCCGACAATTGCTACTTGAACCGTGTGCTGGATCGGCGGCTCGGCATGCCGATTCAGCTGTCCGCGGTTTACCTTCTCCTTGCGCGGCGGCTCCGGCTGCCGGTCACGGGTATTGGCATGCCAGGCCACTTTCTGCTCCAGTACAACGATGCCTTCTTCATCGACCCGTTTCATGGGGGCCAGCTGCTGTCGCGCGCCGACTGCGTGCAGTTTTTGGTCACGAACGGCTTTGGGTATCATCCATCGTATCTCAGCCCCACCCCAACCCGCTTCATGCTGGTGCGCATGCTGACCATCCTGATTCAGCTGTTTAGCGCCAGCGACCCTGAGCGGGCGGAAAGCTTGTCCCAGTATCGCGACGCGCTCACCAGCCTGCCGTCCTCTGTCTGATCAGCCGCCAATCCGGTGCATGGTGCGCTCCGGCTTGACAAACCCGGGCTGCGCAATCAAGTGGCCGGCCCACTTGTCCGCCACGGCCCCCCGCATGCGCTCCACCAGCTGATCGTCGCTGGCCCCCGACCGCAGCAGGCTCCGCAGGTCTGTTTCATCGGTTGCAAACAGGCAGTTGCGGATGCGCCCCTCGGCCGTCAGGCGCACTCGGTCACAGTCCGCGCAAAACGGCTCAGAGACCGATGCAATCACGCCGAAGGTGCCGCGCCCGTCGCGAAAGCGAAATAGGCGCGCAGGGCTCGCTTTATCCTCGCTCACCTCGTCCACCGGGCCGATGGCCCTCGCCACCTCCAGGACTTCTGCCAGCGTCACCACGGTCTGCCGCTGCCAAATGTTGTCCGCATCGAGCGGCATAAACTCGATAAAGCGCACCACGTGCCCCGTGTCGCGCGCCCAACCCAGAAATTCGCCGATTTCCCCGTCATTGACCCCCCGCATCACCACGGTATTGATTTTCACGGGCGTGAGCCCCGCGGCTTCGGCGGCCTGGATGCCCTCAAGCACATGGCTCAGGTACCGGCGGCGCGCCAGCACCTGAAAGCGCACCGGGTCCAGCGTGTCGAGGCTGACGTTGACGCCGTCGAGGCCCGCCGCCACCAGCGCGGGCGCCAGATGCGGCAGCATGAACCCGTTGGTGGTCATCGACACCCGGTGCACGCCCGGCAGCTGCTTCAGACGCCGCGTAATGTCGGCCACATCGGGCCGCATCAGCGGCTCGCCCCCCGTGAGCCGAATGGTGTCCGCCCCCATCTCGGCAAACAGCCCCGCGACGCGGACCAGCTCGTCGGCGGTCAGCAGCTCCTCGTGCGGCAGAAACGTGGCATCCTCCGGCATGCAGTAGACGCACCGGAAGTTGCACCGATCGGTCAGGGAAATGCGCAGCTTGCGGACTACTCGCCCAAATTTGTCCCGGAGCACTGGGCGCGCTAGCCGCGGTTCCACCATCATGCGCAGCACCTCCCTCGCTTGCACTGTTTCTGCCACGGCCTCAATTATAGCCGCGCGTCAAGGCGCCCGGCGCACGGGTGGCCGCGTCGGCCCGCGCACGCTTGAGGGGCGGCTGGCTGATGGGGGAGGTGCCCGGGTCGTTGGGGGGCGAAGCTCTCGTCGCCGTCGGCTCGCATCAAGCGAGCCGGGTTGTCAAGCGAGCCGACGAGGTGGCAGAAGCGGTCGGGCCGCACCCTTTCCACCGCGGGCTGCGCAGATTCACCCCAACAGCCGCTGCCAGTTCACTTCCGAAAATCCCACGGCCATGCCGCGGCTGGTCTCCAAGATGGGCCGCCGAATGAGCCGCGGCTCCTCAGCCATCGCCGCTACCCAGCCGGCCTGGTCCTGGACGGCGGCCGCGCGCGCCCGATACGCCGGACTCCGCGTGGCCAGCACCGCCTCAAGTCCCCCCGCCCGCTCTGCCAGCTCCCGTATTTCCGACGCCGACAGAGGCTGGCGAATCAGGTCCCGCTCGTCCACGGCCTCGTGGTCAGGGATCTTCGCCAACGCCTGCGAAAGCCACGCCTTCGCGTTGGTGCAGGTGCTTCAGCCCCGATAGTGATACAGCCGAATCATGCCCATCCCCCTATGCTCCCAGTGTTCCTGCATTCCTGCATTCAGGCGCGGCCTGACCGCCAGTGAGGCTTGCGACCCATCACGCGGGGGCGGCCGGGAGGTCGTCGGCGTCGGCCAGCCGCCCCCGCACTGCGTGGCGTGCACGGCACGGCTGGCACACGCCGTACAACCGCACTTCCTGGTCCACCACCTCGAATCCCTGCTCGTCTCTCAGGCGGCGCGACATCTCCGCCAGCCAGTCGCTGGCCATCACATCCACTTCTCCACAGCGCACGCACACGCGTGTAGGCTGGCCGGTGCCGTGTTCCCCCGCCCAGACGAAGCGCGCCGACCCGTCCTGCGCCGGGGAGGGGTCCTGCTCTCCCGGCTCCACGCGCGCCACGACGTTCAGCGACACCAGCAGATCCAGCGTGCGGTACACCGTGGCCAGCCCCACCCGCTGCCGGTGCTCAGCCTCCGCTTGCCCCTGCAGCTCCTCGGCAGACAGGGGTGTGTCGCCATGCCCCGCCAGCGTGCGCAACAGCAGGTGCCGCTGAGGTGTCAGTCGGTAGGATCCCGCCTCCAGTCGCCGATACACCTCCGCCAGCTGCACGGGGACACCACCTTATCCGCCTAAGCTTGTGCTGTCCAGCATAGAAGGAGAGTGGCAAGGGTGCAAACCCGAGTCGCCCTTTGGCGAACGCCGCCGCACTGGTCAGCCGCGCAGGCAGCGGATCGCGGTAGGGCACCGCCAGACGCGCCCGGGGCCCTCCATGCCGGACCTTGCCGGCACGTGATACACTCACTGCAACCGTCCGGTGCCCGGACACGTTCTGACAGAACGTGACGGGCCGGCAGTCGCAAGCTTCCACAATGCGGCGATCGACAAGGGAGGGAGCGGCTTGTCCGCTAGTACATGAAATTGAGGGCCAGAGCATTCTTCGCCGGTGGCGATCCACGCCCCCGAAGGGCGATGCCCACCGGCTTCCGCTTGATATGGTCCGCCCTGCTGACGGTCAGCATCGGACTGCTGGCCGCCTGTGGCGGGCCCCCACCCGTGGCCGCGCCTCACCACGCTCACCATGCGCACCAAGGGTCGCCGTCGGCGCCGGTGTCCCAGAGCCACGGCCGCCTCGACCCCCTGACCGGGCTGGCGACGCCGGTGCACGGTCCACTGGTGGCACTGATGATTGAGAACTCCGAGTACGCGCGGCCCCAATTTGGGCTGTCGTCCGCGGACGTGGTGTACGAGGCGTACATGGAGAGCTTTTACTATACCCGCTTCATGCTGCTGTACTGGGGCCACGCCCCGAAAACCGTCGGGCCGGTGCGCTCCGCCCGCCCATACTTCGTCAGCTGGGTGCATTCGTGGGGGGCTGCCTACGCGCATGCGGGCGGATCGACCCTGGGCGACCAAGCTATCGTGAACGACGGGATTCACAACATGGATGGCTTGGCCAACGCGCAGTCCCTCTACTACCGCACAGCGGCGCCGCCTCCCCACAACCTGTTTTCCGATATGGTGAATCTCATGGCCTACGCTCGGCGGCACTGGGGCAATCCCCCGGTGACACCCCAGTGGTCCTTTGCGCCCGCCACACCCAGCGGGGCCAGTGCCCCGCCGTACCAAACCATCACCATGCGCTGGAATGCCCGCAACACTATTGAGCAGTGGCGGTGGAACAGCCAGGCGGCGGGCTACACGCGCTGGGTGATGTGCCCGGTGTCCTGCAGCCAAACCGGCTATACCCAGGTGATGGGAGAAAACTCTCACCAGCCGGTGGTTGCCAAAAACATTGTGTTCCAATACACCACCGAGTACCTAGACAACAGCGACCCCAATCCCAACCCGGGCGACCGCTGGATCTTGATCGACACCCACGGACAGGGCGTGGCCAAGATGTTTCTGGGCAACCGGTACTACGTCGGCACCTGGCGCAATGCCGGCCCCGGCCAGCCCACCAAATTCTACTTGGCCAACGGCCAGCCAGCCCGCTTTGACCCCGGCCAGACGTGGATTGAAGTGGTGCCCACGGCCGCCTCCGGTACCAACTTTCGCCTGACGCTGTCCGCCGCGGCCGCGCCGTAGCACAGCCAGGGCGCGACAGCCCTCCGCGCCCTGGAGCCAGCCCGGATTCAGTGGCGCACCGCCGGCGGGTGGGCCAGAAAGTGCCGCGCGCCCCGCTCCATGACCGTCACCCCCAGCGGCAGCGCGGCTTCGTGAATGCGGAAATGCGGCGAGTGATGGGGATGTCTGTCGCCGTCCGGCGCGGCACCCAGCCACAGAAATGCTCCCGGGACTTTCTGCAGGTAGTAGGCAAAGTCTTCGCCCTGGGGCATGGCGGCTGGCTGCTCGACCGTGGCCACGTCGGCCAGGATTTTCGACCACTCTTCGACCACCGCCGCGTCGTTGATCACGGCCGGGTAGCCCGCGAGGTACTCGAACTCCGCCACCGCGCCATAAATGGCGGCAATGTGGCTGGCGCGGCGGCGAATCTCCTCTTCCACCTGGGCCTGAATGTCGCGGGCGAAGGTGCGCACCGTACCCGTGATTTCTGCCGCTTCCGCGATGATGTTAAACGTCTGGCCGGCCGTGATGGTCCCGCACGTGACCACCACCGTCTCGGTCGGCGCCATCCGCCGGCTCACGATGGTCTGCAGGCTCATCACCGTCTCGGCGGCAATGAGGACGGCATCCTGAGTGTTTTGCGGCTCAGATCCATGGCCGCCGCGGCCATGAATGCGGATCCGAAACCGGTCGGAATACGCCATCAGGGGACCGGGCTTCAAGCCCACCCAGCCCACCGGCCAGCCCGCCTGCAGGTGCAGTCCCAGCACCGCGCGGGCCCCTTCCAGCTCGCCCGCCCGAATTAACTCAATGGCCCCACCCGGCGGCCGCTCTTCCGCGGGCTGAAACAAGAGCCGAACCGTGCCGGCAAAGTCCCGCGCCAGCAGCCGCTCGGCAGTGCCCAGCAGGATGGCCATGTGGCCGTCGTGGCCACAGGCGTGCATCACGCCCGGATGCGTGGAGCTAAACGGCTCCCCGCTGTCTTCGGTGAGCGGGAGCCCATCCATGTCGGCGCGCAGCGCCACCAGCGGCCCCGGTCCTTGGCGGCCCTCGATGTCGGCCACCACCGCCGTGGGCGTGGGCCGCCGGGGGGAAAGCCCCCAGGCGGTCAGCTGGCGCTCCACGTACTGGGCCGTTTTCACCTCGTCGTGGGCCACCTCCGCCATGCCATGCAAATCCCGGCGCCAGGTCGTAAGCTTTGAAGCCTCTCCCACTGCCTCCGCTCCCATCAGCCGATCCCTCCTCTTTGTGCGTGCAAGACACGTGGTAGAAACGTCGTGGGGACGTGCACTGGAGATCAGAAAATGCGCTGCCCCAGGGCCGACGCAATCAGGGCGGCGGCCAGGGCGGCGGTGCGGTTGTGTTCGTCCAAAATAGGGTTGACCTCCACCATGTCCATCGAGGTCATGACGCCCGCCTCCGCCACCAACTCCAGCAGCAAGTGCGCCTCGCGCTCGGTCAGCCCACCGGAGTACGGCGTGCCAGAGCCGGGCGCAAACAGCGGGTCCACGGCATCGATGTCGAAGCTCACATGCACGCCATCGGTGCCGTGGGCTGCCACTTCCAGGGCGCGCGCCACCACTTCCCGCATGCCGTATTTGTCCAACTCGTACATGCTGAACACGGTGACACCCTGCTCATGCATCAGGCGCTCCTCGTCGCGATCCAGCGTGCGAATCCCGATGTAGGCGACGCGATGGGGATCCACGAAGCGGCCCTTGAACGGAGCCAGCAGGTCGGGGTGCCCCAAGCCGCAGGCCGCCGACGCCGGCATTCCATGAATGTTCCCAGACGGCGATGTGTCGGCGGTGTTGAAATCGCCGTGCGCGTCTACCCACAGAAGCCCGGGGCTCCGCTTCACCCGCAGCAGGCCGGCGATGCTCCCCATCCCCAGCGAGTGGTCGCCGCCCAGCACTAGCGGGAAGTCGCCCTCCAGGAAAGCCCGCTCCACCGCCCGGGCAAGCACGCGGTTGACCTTCACGATTTCCGGCAGAAACTTGAGGTGGTGATCCTGCGGCTCGCGACTTTCCGGGACAGGCACCGGAATGTTGCCGACATCCACCACGGTGTGGCCAATGCGCTTCAGCCGCTCGTGCAAGTCGGCATACCGAATTGCACTCGGCCCCATGTCCACTCCGCGTCGATCCGCCCCGAAGTCCAGGGGCACCCCAATGACGCGCACACTTTTTGCCTCGGTTGGGCCATGCATGTTGGTCGGCCGCCTCCCTCCAGCGGTAGTATACCGCCCGGGCCGAGACAGCCCGCCCTACCGCTGCAGCAGCTCCGCGGGGTTGGGCGGCGGCAGAGACTCCGGCGGCATCGCCCCGCCAACAAACCACCGCAGCACACCGACAAAAATGCACCACGCCAGGTCCCGCTGATACTGCAGGGCGGTGAGGCGCGCGCCCTCCTGGGCATGAGACAGAAAGCCCACCTCCACGTTCACGGCCGGAATCAGGCTGTGGCGGAGCACGTACTGATCGATGCGCGTCACCCGCCGGTGGGTTCGGGTGAACCCCGACAGCTCCTCTTGGATGGCGTCAGCCAACAGCCGCGACGGGAGCCCATCCCAGTAAAACACCTGCGGCCCCACGCCGCCTGACCCCACATTGGTGTGAATGTCCACCAAGAGGTCGGCGTGCTGCCGGTTGATCCACTGCGAGCGTGCCTGCACCCGATACTTGCGGTGGGTGGGAATCGGGCGCGCGCGCGACCACGTCAGCAGCACCCGTGCCCCGGTGCCCACCAGCAGTCGCCGGAGCATCTCAGCAATGGCCAGGTTGATGTCGGCCTCCCGCGCTCGCCGGGTCATCGCCCCCGGGTCCCACCCGCCATGCCCCGGGTCGATGACCACGGTCCGCCCCGCCAGGAGGCCGGCGTAGGGGGCAGCCGCCGGGGGTGGCCCCGCTGGGCCCGCGGACCACACCCGGACCCCCATCAGCAGGGCCGACAGCGCCATCGCGACGGCAACCACGGTGCGCCACGCTTTCTGCACGAGTCGCCTCCGCCCTCCAGCGCCCCGAGCGCTGGTCACTGGAGGAAGGGTATGCCGGCCGCGCGCAAGAAAAACGCCGCCCACTGGGCGGCGTTGGATTAGCGCTTCGAAAACTGCGGCCGCTTGCGCGCCTTTTTCAGGCCATACTTGCGGCGCTCCTTCATGCGGGCGTCTCGCGTCAGGTACCCTTCCCGCTTCAGCTGCGGCCGAAAGTTGTGGTCGAGCCGCACCAAGGCGCGCGCCAAGCCGTGCCGCACCGCACCGGCTTGCCCCGACACTCCGCCGCCGTGCACTCGCACGATGACATCAAAGCGGCCATCCGCCGACAGCGCCTTCAGCGGTTGAAAAATCACCAGGCGCTGGGTGTTGGTGGGAAAGTACTGCTCCACCGCGCGGCCGTTGACCCGAAACTCGCCCGTGCCGGGCATGATGCGCACGCGGGCCACGGCGTTCTTGCGCCGGCCGGTGCCCCAGACTTGTACGACGTCCGCCATGATTAACCTTTGACCTCCCACACGGCCGGCTGCTGCCCTGCGTGCGGGTGCTCCGCACCGCGGTAAACCCGCAACTTCCGGAACATGGCCCGACCCAGGCTGTTTTTCGGGAGCATCCCGCGAATGGCTTTCTCCACCGCAAACTCCGGCCGCCGCTTCATGAGCCGGCTGTACACTTCGCGCTTGCCGCCGCCGGGATACCCCGAATAATGAAAGTAAATTTTTTGCTGAAGCTTCCGCCCCGTCAGCACCACTTGCTCCGCGTTCACGATAATCACGTGGTCGCCGGTGTCCAAATGGGGGGTGTAAATCGGCTTGTGCTTGCCGCGCAGCAAGGTGGCCGCCTCGGTGGCCAATCGGCCCAGTGGCTTGCCCGCTGCGTCAATCACGTACCACGTCCGCGTGATTTCCGCGGGACGAGCCATGTAGGTCGACACGAAATCCCTCCGTCACGTGCGCCACACCGAAGCGTGCGCGTGCATTGAAGCCGCACGCCAGTTTATCAGCCTGCACACCCAAGCGTCAAGCGCGGTCTCACCTTGGCAGGCGATCGCGGCCAGAGGCCCGCGGCGGCACCCTGGCTGATCGATCGGCACGATTGGATCGGGAAGGCGCCTCGGGTCAGCTGGTGCCGAGCCAAGGTCGCTTGCACCCGGGCCGGAGCCGCAGCTTCCCCCGCTGTGCCACGGCACCAAGCGCTTGCACAGTTGCCGGTGCCGAGGTTCCGAGCGGCCACCATGAGCGCGGTCGGCCCCATCGAACGCCTGCAGCCAGAGGAAGACAGGGCGCGCTGACTTGATGGGACGTGCGCAGACGCATCGCGCCATTCAAGCGGAGGATTACTGGCGCCTCAGGACGGTTCAGGATCCTGCCATCACCAAGGACGGCCGCCGGGCCGCCCATTGGGTGGAGGAAGCCGAGGAGGCCGGCAACCGGTATTGCCGCACCCTTCACGTCGTAGAGCTAGCCCCCCGCCAATCCGGGGTCGTCAGGCAGCCCGGGGAGTCCGCCCGGGGCCTCGCGCTGTCGCCGGATGGCCGCCTGCTGGCCTGGATAGCCGAAGCTGACAACCGAAGCCACCTTGCGGTCGCCCGCGTCAGCGACATTTTGGCCCAAGGAGATATCAGCGGCACGACCGGCATCGCCATTCAAACCCTGTTTGAGGAGCAAGGGCTGGGCGGCGCCGCACACCGGTCGCCCGACGGCGAGTCCGTGTTCGTAGCACGGGCGCGGGCAGACGTGAGCCCCGGTGGCATTCGGGTGTACCAGTCCCCGTGCGACAAGGCGGACGGCTCGGGGCTGGTGGACCCCGCCGTGACCGAGCTGTGGCAGGGAGCTCTGGATGGTCGTCGGATCGCCGGATCCTGGCGCGCGCAGGCGCCATCCTATCGGCCGCCCTCCCACCGGACGGCCGGCAGTTTGCCTTCGCGGTGGCCCACGGCGATGACACGTCGGAGTTCCTTCAGGACGTGCTGGTGGCGAACGTGGAGAGCGGCAAAACCCGAACCGTGTTTCAGGGGCGCGGTGCCGCCATGCTGCCGGCGTTCAGCCCCGACAGCCGCCCGCTGGTGTTTCTGGCCTCACGCAGCGATGTGGTGGCCGACAGCACCGTGGCCGTGTGGGGCGTGGATGCGTCCGGCGGCCAAGCCCGCGGGACTTAGTGCCTGACTTTGACCGCCCCGCCATGGCCACCAGCTCGCTCCGCTCGGCCCTGGCCCCGCCGGGCCCCACCTTCACGGCCTCGGCCCAGGCGGTGCGGTTCGTGGCCACCGACCGCGGAGAGTCCCGCCTCTATGAGGTGGGCGCCGCATCCGGATCGCTCGCGGCCGTGACGCCGGCGGCACGCTGCGCCGTGGGCCAATACGCCCAGGCCGACAATGGCTTGCTGCTGTATGTGGCGAGCGACTCCACCGGCCCCGACGAGCTGTACTGGCTGGATCCGGACGCACAAGAGCACGCCCTCACCGCGCTGAATCAGGAGCTCCGGGCGTCGTGGCGCTTGCGGCCGGCGGAGCCCTTCACCTGCCAGGCGGCGGACGGCTGGGCGGTGGAAGGGTTCTTGCAGCGGCCGCCGGACTCGCCCGCCCGCGAGCGGCCTCATCCTCTAGTGCTCATGATTCACGGCGGCCCGCGCGACTGCTTCGGACACCGCTTTCACTTCGATGCGCAAGTGCTGGCGGCCCGCGGCATGGTGGTGCTGTGCGTCAACCCGCGAGGCAGCGACACGTACGGGCGGGCGTTTGCCAACGCCGTGATTGACAACTGGGGCCATAAGGACTGCCAGGACCTGATGGCGGCCGCTGATGCCACCGTGGAGCGCGGCATTGCGGATCCCGCCCGCCTGGGGGTTGCCGGCTGCAGCTGCGGCGGGTTCATGAGCATGTGCGCCATCGGCCACACAGACCGGTTCAAGGCAGCGGCGCCAGGGGGCTGCGCCACCAACTTGGTGAGCTTCCACGGCACGCCCGACATCGGGTGGTACTGGGGCCGCTTCAGCACGGCACAACCGTGTGGGACGGCATGCAGCACCTGTGGGCGATGTCTCCGCTGGCCTATGTGCAGAACGTCAAAACCAAAACCCTCTTGTACCACGCCGAGCGCGACGACCGCTGCCCCATTGGGCAAACCGAAGAGTTCTGCGAGGACTTGAAGGCACTGGGGCGAGACGTCACTCTTGTACGCTACCCCGACGAAAGCCACCAGGGCTTTATCCTGGGCGCCAAGCCCGGCTTCCGTGTGGATGTAGTGCGCCGCCTCGCCAACTGGTTCGCGGAGAACCTTTAAGCTCCATCATACCGAGGCGGACCGCACCGGCTGCGGGCCGCCTTTTCCCGTGGGGCTCACAGCATGCCTCGCATCGGCAGCGATCGCAATGCGGTCATGAGAGCCCAGGAGACACTCAGCGTGGGACGATGGAAATGAGGCACCGGGCGGAATCCGCCGCCTTCCCGAGACGCTGGTCGGCCGTGATCAAAGCACACTCCAGCGATTCTGCCAGAGCAACATATGAGCCGCCATACGCCGATATGTTGCTTTTCAGCTCCCAGATCCGCCCCAGGAAGGGCCATGTGGCTCGCCGCGTCAGACTGAAGCGGCTCCAAGCATCAAGGCAGGCTTGAGCCGCCTCCGCCGATACCTGGCCGGTCAACGCCAGTCGGCACACGGCATGCGCCACCTCTGCGTCGATAAGGTGTGGAGCTTGCGTGCGCTCTTGCGCCATCAGGAGTCTCGCCGGCCCATCACGGACCAAGCCGGCTGCCGCTGCCGACGCATCCCGCACGATCATCGCGTCGAGCGGCCTTCGTCCACCGCCCGCACGACGGCACCTGCCTCTACGTGGAGACCCGGCAACTCCGACAGCACGGCAGGATCACGGGCTCGCCGGACAGATTCTTCCACCGCACGGATAGCCATGGCACTCAATGACATACCGGCCCGAACCGCCAATCGCTCCAGGTTCCGAACAACTTCGTCCGGAACGTTGCGAAGGTAAAGCGTTTTCATAGCTCCGCGCTATCACATGGCAATCCCACTGCAGCAGCGTGCTGGCTCTAGGTGGCGGCTGGCGACGTGTCCCGGGTGTGGCGGCACGCTCGGGCGCCGGCGTCCCGGGCTCCACCCGTGGATGGTGGACGAGTCCGTCCAGGCGGCGGTTCCGGGTGCCGCACGCCCCCTTCGCCCGGGACAGCTGGCTGAAGAACCGGCGGGCCGCGGCCAGCCCACCGGAACCCGGCCACGCTGCCCCTATTCGGCAACCTCCGCGGCCTGGCAGTCGTTGCTAGCAGCAAGGAGGCAATGCCTTTTGAAGGTCGCGCGGGCCCTCGTGATGGGGCTGTTACTCTTTATGACCGGCTGCGGCGCCGCAACGGCCCCGCGGGCCGCTCACGCACCTTCGGCCATCGGAGCGCATGTCGCGGTCGACCCACCCATCTCGGCGCGATTTCAGTCGCCGATTGCCGGCACCCCCATCGCGGTGGCCTCGGTCAGCGCTCGCGTCGGGTACGTCTTAGAGCTAACCGGCACGGAAAATACCGGCGGGGCGCTTCTCAGCACGGCCGACGGGGGCACCACCTGGGCCACCCAGATCTTGCCCTCCGGCCTAACGTACGTGGGGCTGTATGTGCGCTCCGCCGAGGATGTGGTGGTGTGGGCTGAGACGCCGGCCTGCACGGGCAGCGGCAAGACGTGTGTGGCCGAGGTGCTGCGGAGCCGCGACGGGGGCCGCACGTTCGCCGTCGTGCTGAAGGCGGGCAACGTGACGTGGCAAGCCTCCACGCCCTACGGCGCCGCTGGGCTTTGGCTGAGCGCCACCTCCGCCCAGTGCTACGCGAGGTGCCGCCCGGTGTCGGCCCTGTATGGGTCCTCGACGGCGGGGGCCTCCTGGACGCTCTTAGCGTCGGGCCAACATATCCCGAACTTCGCCGCGATCTGGACGAACGGCGGCGCGTCCGCCTATGGACTCGCGTCGCAGTCTGTGTATCAGTCGACAAGCGGCGGGCGCCGCTGGACGCTTCTCTCCACGCTGCCCACTCCAAAAAGCACCAGTGGCCTGTCGGCGTTCGGCGGGAATATTGCCGTGCCCGGTCCCGGCCTCGTGGATATCAGCACCTGCAACACCGCTGCCGGCGGCGGCGGGGCTTGCCCCATGTCCGTCTTCCAGTCCACTAACGGGGGCCAGACGTTTCGCGATGTCCTGGACTGGGGCGGCACCGAGAGCGGGTGGCTCCACATGGTGGGGCCGAAGGTGGGGACCGACATCATGATGGGACAGACCGGCGGCAATCCCGTGCCGGGCCATCCCCACACCAACATCGCGATCGGGACCACGGACGGCTTTGCCGCCACGCGGGTGGCGTCCCGACTGCCGCTGGACGCCGAGGCCGTGTCTTTCCGCTCCGCCCAAGACGGCTGGGCCGTGGGGAAGCCCTCCGCCTGTTTTGGGGACCCCAGCTGTCAGACGGTGCTGGCCACCACCTCGGACGGTGGGTTTTCCTGGTCACTCGTCGGCGCCGGCACCAACTTCATCCCCAGCGTGACGGTGGGACACCCCGCGGCGGGCCGGTGGTGGGGGCTCACCGCCGGCAGCCCCGATGCCTTCTTAACTAGCCACCACGGGACCGTGTGGCAGGTGGCCGGCACCATCCCCCGCGTGCGCGCCACCGGCTGCGGCGCGGTGATGGTCGCGGATCCTTCGGCCCAGGTCGTCTACCTGCTGGACGGCTCCACCCTGTTTCGCAGTGGCGACGCGGGCCGCCGCTGGGCGCCGGTGCCGCCGCCGGCGCCCAGTGTGACGAACATCTGGTTTGCGAGCGCCTCCCAGGGCGTGGCGCTGGCCGGGCCGTGCACCGGCGCGTCGGGCACGCTGTACACCACCACGGATGCCGGCCAGCATTGGCGGGCCGCCGGGCACCTGCCCACGGGCAGCATCACCGAGGTGTTTTCGTCGGCGCGCGTCGGGTTCGCCCTGCAGTCCTTAAAAAGCCTAGCGCACCCCGACAGGAGTGTCCGCCTGCTGGAGACCGAGAGTGCGGGACGCACCTGGCACCCCGTCCCGGTGCACGTGCCGCTGGCGAGCAGCGGCCTGTACATCGTGCCCAGCAATACCCTGGTGGTATCCGCCCTGAGCTCGCTGGTGATCATCCGCGGGGGCCACACCGCCACCACGGTCAATCTTCCTCTGATGGGACGCAGCGGGTATTCTCTGGTGGACGGCCTGGTCCCGGTCGGCGCCGCGGGCCGTCTCGAGGTTTTTATTCCGGGAGAGGGCCTCTGGACCGGGCCCTGGGCGCCGCACACCGTGCTGGCGCCCTCCACGCGCTAGGCGGCCGCCCAGACTCAACCTCACGCCTAGCCAGCGAGTGGTATCATCGAGCCGCAGATTTTGTTTGGCGCCGCCGCGCCCGCGGGCGGGGTTTCCCTCGAGTCGCTTCCCTTGCGGCGAAATGCCGCGCGCCTGCGAAGGGGGACTCGCCGACAGCGCGAAAGCTCCGCAGCACCGACCTGACGCGCAAGGTAGAAGTAGAATGGGGAACCAGGAGCTGAAAGGAGGCCGCCATGCGGCTCGCCGTACACCGGCATCGCCCCTCCGAGTTTCTGTCCCGCGCGGGCTCCTTTCTGGCCCGCCACGAAGCCGCGGAGAACCTGTTGTTTGGCCTCGCCCACACGCTGGACACCCAGCCCAACGCCTATGCCGCGCCCGTCTATCTCGCCACCGTGGAGCGCGCGGGCGGCGAGGTGGTCATGGCCGCCATTCGCACCCCGCCACGCTTCCTGGTGCTGTCGCGCAGCGAAGATCTGGACGCGCCCAATGCTCTGCTGGACGACGTGTGGTCCCTCTATCCCGATCTGCCTGGGCTCCTGGGCCCGCGGGCGGTGGCCGAGGGGGCGGCGGATGGCTGGGCGCGCCGCTCCGCCCAGGTGTCGCGCCGCACGATGGCGGAGCGCATCTACGAGCTGTCTCGGGTGGAGCCGCCGCGGCCGGTGCCCGGGCGCCGGCGCGTCGCCACCGCGGAAGACCGCGTGCTGCTCATGGACTGGCTCATCGCCTTTTTCGTGGAAGCCGGGGCGGGCGGCACCAGCGGCGACGCCGAGGCCGTCGCCGCTGCCACGCTGCAGCACCGCCTCGGA
The DNA here is from genome assembly GCA_021846505.1 of Bacillota bacterium. Lineage (GTDB taxonomy): Bacteria > Bacillota > Sulfobacillia > Sulfobacillales > JAIMBI01 > JAJZWV01. The sequence continues at coordinate 88,019 of JAJZWV010000004.1, read as the reverse complement.
AGCCCCCACGGCGGCTTGGTGCTGTGGGAAGACGGCGGGCCGGCGTCCTTAGCGGGCTACGGCGGGCCCACCCCGACCGGCATCCGGCTCGGGCCGGTCTACACCCCGCCGGCCCGGCGGGGCCACGGCTACGCCTCGGCGCTGGTGGCCGAGCTCTCCCAGCAGCTTCTGGATGAAGGGCGCCAGCGTTGCTTTCTCTTTACCGACTTGGCCAATCCCACTTCCAACCGCCTCTACCAGCGGATTGGGTACCGACCAGTCGCCGACGTCGAGGAGTATCAGTTTCAGCGCCCCTGATGAGTAAGATCGCTCCACTGATCTCGCACGAGCCGACGCACCACCTTGCCAGTCGGGCCGGTTGGCAGCTCTGACACCACGCGGATCTCACGGGGCCGCTTGTAGTCGGCGAGCTTTGTGCGGCATACCTCTCGGAGGGCGTCCTGGCTGGGCGTCCGCCCGGGGTGCGGCACCACGGCTGCCACCACCACCTGACCGCGCACGGCGTCGGGAATGCCCACCACTGCCGCCATCAGCACATCGGGGTCGGCCAGCAGCACCTCTTCGACTTCGCGCGGGTACACATTTTCCCCGGACGCGATAATCATGTCTTGCTTGCGGTCCACCAGCCACAGCCGCCCGGCGCTGTCCTGAAAGCCCATGTCGCCCAGCGTCAGGTAGCCGTCCACTAGCGCGGCGCGCGTGGCTTCGGGATTGCGCCAATACTCCCGCATGAGACTGGGCGCCGAGACGTACACCTCCCCCACCGCGCCCGGGGCCACCGCCTGGCCGTCTTCGCCCAAAATCCGCACCGACACGCCCACAACCGGCCAGCCGACGCTGCCCACCGCTTCGTCGGGCGCGTGCCGCATGAGGGTCACACCGCCGTATTCGGTGGCGCCGTAGATGTCGTACAGCCGAGCACGGGGAAATACCCGCAGCAGCCGGTCCCGCAGCGCCAGATCCAGCGGCGCCGACGACGTGAGCGCCACCCGCAGGTGCGCCGGCTCCAGCGCGCCGCGCTCGGCCGCCTCCGCCAGCATCGCCAGCATGCTGGGCACAAACATCGAATACGTGACGCGGTGCGCGTTAAACGCTTCCACGATGTGGCCGGGGTGAAAGGTCCGGTGGGGATAAATCACGCAGGTGGTCCCAATCACCAGGGAGAGGGTCACAAACCACATGGAGTTCACATGAAACATGGGCAAGAGCGCCATGCCCACATCGTCGGTGGTGATGGACAGCTCGGTCAGCAGCACCAGTGCAATCATGAGGTTCGACCGGTGGTCCCGGACGGCCCCTTTGGGGCGGCCCGTCGTGCCAGACGTGTACACGATGACCCAGGGATCGGTCTCCGCCACCGACACCCCGGGATCCTCGGCGCTCGCCGCTTCTACCGCCGCTTGCCAGTCCCTCCCGACCCGAATGTGGGGAGCCTCGGGCAAGAGGGCGCGAAAATCCTCGTCCGCCAGCACCAGCCGCACGTCGGCATCAGACAGGACGTACTGCACCTCGGGAGCGGCCCAGCGCAAATTGATGGGCACCGCCACTGCGCCCGCGCGGGCGGCCCCAAAGTAAGCCACCGCCATCCACAAGCCGTTGGGCAGCAGCAGCGCGACCCGGTCGCCCGGGCTTACGCCCCACGCAGAAAGCGCGTTGGCAAACTGGTTGGCCCGCCGGTCCAGCTGCTCGTAGGTGAGTGTCTCAGCGCCAAACACCAACGCCGTTTTGCTGCGATACCGCTGGCTTGCTGTTCGGAGCGCCTCACCAATCGTCAGCATCTGTCGCACCTCTTCTTTTTGCGGTCTCGGCGCCGTGGCGCCGCTTGATTTCGGCCAGCCAACGCTCCTGGCCGGAACATCCCCGGCCCGCGCGCTGTGCCGCGTGGAGCACTGCTGCCAGTATACAAATCTCCGGCCGCCGCCACTACGCCAGGCTGATGTGCGGCACCGGCACGCAACCCGTATGCTAGGAGCATGGGACGAGGGGGTGGCGGAACTCCTTGACGCGCGTGGGTCTCCTGACAGTGGGCAGCCGCGGAGATGTGGAGCCGTTTGTGGCGCTGGCGCTGGCACTCCGGCGCCAAGGGGCCGACGTGCGCCTGGCCACCCACGAGCGGTTTCGGGGGCTGGCCGAAAGCTATGGGGTGCCGTTTGCCGCGCTGCCGGGCGACCCCGCTGCCATGATGGCGACCGAGGCCGGCCGCCGCGCCATCGCCTCAGGAAGAAATGTAGCGCGCTTCCTGGGGGCCTTTCGGCAGCTGACCGCGGAGTTGGCCGCAGACAGCTGGGACGCCGCGCTGGCCGCCCTGGCCGACCGCGAGGTGCTGGTGTTTTCTACGTTCGCGTTCCAGGGGCACTATCTCGCCCAGCACCTGGGCATCCGGGGCATCGCCGCCCATCTGCAGCCGCTGCTGCCCACCGCCGCGTTTGCCAGCCCGGCCCTGCCGTGGCCCTTGCCCGGCCGGCTTCTTAATCGCTGGTCCCACCACGCCGCGATCGCCATGTTTTGGCGCCAGGCTCGCCCCGGCGCTGTGGCGCTGGCGCAGCACGTGCCGGAGATGGTGGTGCCGCGGCGTGCCCCCTTCGCGGAGCATCTTGCCACCCACCTGGCTTTGGTGGCCGTCAGTCCGCGGGTGGTGCCGCGGCCGCCGGATTGGCCGCCGGCCGTACACCTCACGGGCTACTGGCGGCTGCCGCTTCCGCCCGGCTTTGCCCCGCCCGCCGACGTCGCCGCATTTTTGGCGGACGGCCCGCCGCCGATTTACATCGGATTCGGCAGCCTGTCCCAGCCGGATCCCGCTGGCCTGCGCGAATTGGTGGAGGCGGCGCTGGCCCAGTTGGGCCGGCGCGGGATTGTGCACCGCGGGTGGAGCGGCATTGGCGGTCCCTCCTCGTCGCCGCAGATCCACGTTCTGGAGGACGACATACCCCACGCGTGGCTGTTCCCCCGGGTGGCGGCGGTCGTCCATCATGGAGGCGCCGGCACCACCGCGGCCGCACTCAGCGCCGGGGTGCCGTCGGTGGTCGTGCCCCACTTTGGGGACCAGTGGTTTTGGGCGGAGCGCGTCCGGCAGCTGGGGGCGGGCGTCCAGATTGCTCGGCGTGGCCTCACAGCCAGCGCACTGTCCCGCGCCAGCGCCCAAGCCTTGGCACAGCGCTTCCCCACGGCCTTGGCCAAGCAGCTAGCGGCCGACGACGGCGCGGCGGTGGCGGCGCGGCTGGTGCTGGGCGGGTGACCGACTGGCGGGTCCGGCCCGGTCGGGCTATCATGGCCCCATGCGCGCGGCGGGCATGGAGGGGGCCAGGCGGCCGCGGGCGCAACCGTCACAGGTGAGAGGTGAGTTTCCTTGAGTGAAAGCCGCCTGCCGGTGGTGTTGGACGTCGACACCGGCATCGATGACGCCATGGCCATCTGGTACGCGCTGGCTTCGCCGCGCTTGGACGTGCAAGGCATTACCACGTGCTTTGGCAACGGCGGCATTGAGGTCACCACTCGCAACACTCTGCTGGCGGTGGAGCTGTCCGGCCGCCACGTGCCCGTCTATCAAGGGGCGGCCCACCCCCTCGCCAGCGCCGCGATCGATACCGCGGAGGCGTTTCACGGGCAAAACGGGCTGGGTGAGGCCCAGCTGCCGCCCGTCCAGGGGCGGGCGGAGCGCCAGCCGGCCGCGGAATATTTGGCGGCCGCGCTGGAAGGCGGATCCACCACCTTAGTGGCGACGGCGCGCCTGACCAACTTGGCGCTGGCGCTGGCCTTGTACCCGGCGCTGGCCCGCCGCATCCCCCGCGTGGTGGTGATGGGCGGCGCCGCCTTCTGCCCGGGCAACGTCACCCCGGTGGCCGAAGCCAACATCTGGGGCGACCCGGAGGCCGCGGCGCTGGTGTTTCAAAGCGGCATCCCCATCACCATGGTGGGCTTGGACGTCACGCACCAAGCCTGCCTCGCGGATCGCCATCTCGGATCTCCCGCCGGACAGTCGGCGCGGCCCTATGCAGAGGTGCTGGCGGCCGCCAGCGAGTTTTACATGCGCGCGTACAACCCGGGGGCGGCTCCAGGCGATCGGACGTGCCCACTCCACGATCCGCTGGCGGTGGCGGTCGCGGAAGATCCCTCGGTCATCACGACGCGCCCCTACGCCGTCACGGTGTCGCTCCATGACCCTGCGACGCGCGGCATGACGGTGGTGGATGCGCGCAGCCGGGTGCCGGCCCCCCCCCATCCCATCGACGTGGCGGTGGCGGTGGATGCGCCGCGCTTCGTCCAAGAGTTTTGCCGCCGGCTGGGATACCGGGCGGACCCCTGAAGCGATTGGCGCTTGCGGGCCGCGCATGCTATCGTCAGAAGCAAGCATCGCGAGCCGGTCCGCGGCTACCACTCCTGCATGGGGAGACCGGGAGGAGTTTCGTTGAAGAACCTGCCACCAGACAGCCTGGCGAACACGGGGCCCCGTGGGAGCGCCGACCCAACCCCCGCCTGGTTTGCGGAAGCGGCGTCGCCGCACCACCGGCTTCAGTGGAAGGTGCGGCGCACGCTTTACGCCGCCGACTCCTCCTACCAGCACATCGAAGTGCTGGACACCGAGCAGTTTGGCACCGCGCTGGTGCTGGACGGGATTTTGCAAACGACCGCCGGCGACGAGTACATCTACCACGAGATGTTGGCGCTGGTGCCACTGCTGGCCCACCCCCACCCTGCACGCGTGCTGGTGATTGGCGGCGGCGACGGCGGGCTGGTGCGGGAGGTGCTGCGCGTCCCGGGCGTCGAGCAGGTCGTGATGGTGGAAATTGACCAAGCGGTGGTGGAGGTGGCGCGGCGCTTTCTGCCCGGGCACACTGCCGCGCTGGGCGATTCCCGGCTCACGATTCGGTATGAAGACGGGGTGCAGTACCTAAGCCATCTGGACCCATCGCACGCCTTTGACGTGATTTTGGTGGATGCCACCGACCCCGACGGCGACGGGCCGGGCCAGGTGCTGTACACGACGGAATTCCACCGGGCGGTTCGCGCGGCGCTGCTGCCGGAAGGCATGTATGCCCAGCAGTCCGGCACGCCGGTGTACAACCCTGAGGTGCTGGAGCGGGTCGCGCGCGATGTGGACCAGGAATTTCCAGTGTGCCGGGTCTACTGGTGCACGGTGCCCACGTATCCCGGCAGCTTGTTTACGTTCACCATGGGATCGCTGGGCCCCGAGCCGATTGTCCCCATCCGGCGCCTGCCGGAGGCGGCCACCACGCGCTGGTACACCCCGCGCGTGCACGCGGCCGCCTTTGCCCTGCCGCCGCTGGTGGCCGAGCGGGTGCCCAGCCGGGTGGCGGCGGCGCAGGCTTAGCCGTTGCGCTTTAGGGCCCCGACCCGGAGCGCGTGGCGCTCGGCCCACATGAACAAGGCGAGCCCCACGGGAATGAGCACCACGCCCCACAGCAGCAGGAGACCTGAGATCGGCAGCACGCCCCTGACGCTCGCGCCATTGAGGATCGTGCTGCGCACATACTCCAGGGTGTAGGTGGCGGGCGACAGCACCGACGCCCAGGAAATCCAGCCGGGCAGCACGGAGACGGGGTAGTACACCCCCGAGATGAGGAGCAGCACGCCCTGGATGACCTGCGTCGCCTGGGCCCCGCGCTCCGTTGACAGCAGCGGCAGGATGGCGGCGATGAGGCCGAGGCCAATGAACGGCACGCTGGACGCCAGCAGCACCAAGCCCGCGCCCGCCAAGTCGGCGCGGGCGATGCTGACGTGGAAAAACAGCGCCACGCCCACCAGCACCACCATAGTGCGCACCAAGCCGTACAGCACCGCCCACACGCACACCCCCAGCAAGTACGTCAGCCGGTGAATCGGCGCCATGAAGCTGTACTCGATGGTGCCTTCCCACCGCTCCCACTGCACCGAGTTGGACACTTCTTGGAACAGGATCGATAAAAAGTTCCAGAGCAGCGCGCCGATCGCCAGATAGACAACCTCCCGGTTGCGGGCGGCCCCGGCCGGCAGGGCCAGCCCAATCAGCCCAATCGTGAGGGTGTTGACCACGTTGTAAAACAGAAACACAATCTCCCAGCCCAAGTACCGCCGGATGAGATGAAAGTTGCGCCGCACCAGCGCCCACACCGCGCGGAGCTCTCGCTCCAGCGCGGACAGCGGTCTTCGGCGGCCGCTCAGTGGATCCGGCCGTGACTCACTGGCCTGCATCGGTCAGTCCCCTCCCTCTTCGGCATCCGCCTCGTCCAAATGCTCTCCGATGAGCGTGAAAAACACCTGCTCCATGGTGCCGGCACTGCCCCCCCACCGCGCCTTCAAGCGGTCGGACCGGTCAATGGCCGCGAACCGGCCCGCGTTGATAATCGCCACCCGGTCGCAGATGCGGTCGGCTTCGTCCATGTCATGGGTGGAAATCACGATGGTGGCGTCGTGTGTCGCCCGCACCTCCAGCACAAACTCCTGCACCTCGCGCCGCGACTTCGGGTCCAGGCCCGTGGTCGGCTCGTCCAGCAGCATCAGGGTGGGGGAGGTCAGAAGCGCCCGGGCGATGGCCACCTTTTGCTGCTGGCCGCGCGACAGCTGCTCTAAGGGCACGCTGAGCTTTTTCGCGGGCAGGCCCAACCGCTCGAGAATCTCCCGCGCCCGCGCCTGCGCGACGCGGTTGGGCACCCCATAGAGGCCGGTGGCGTACGCGAGATTTTCCGCGGCCGTCAGCTTCTTGAAGAAGCTGGCTTCCACCGACACCCGATTGATGAGGCGGCGCACCAGCAGGCGATTGCGCTCCACGTCCAAGCCAAACACCTCGACTCGCCCCCGATCCGCCAGCAGCAGCGTCGCCACCAGCCGAATCAGGGTGGACTTGCCCGAGCCATTGGGGCCCAAAATGCCGAGGATCTCTCCCCGCGGCACCTCCAGATCCAGCCCTGCCACCGCCGCCACCGGCCGCCACCGCCCGGTCTCTGGATCCTTTTCGCGAAAGTGCTTCTCCACCCCCCTGATCCGCAGGGCGGGGGTGTCGGCACTGATATTCAGCGGGCCCAACATATCGGGCACTGTGGCCACGTTGCTGCCTCCCTTGTGTTCGGCGGGGCGCGCTGCCATCCCGCAGGGCGCCGATTCATGTTTGCGTTCCTGGTACCGTCGGGTTGGGTCCGGCCGGTCTTCGTCTCTCCCACCCCGCGGCGCTCCTGCGCTGGTCATGCGCTGCCGCACTCACACAGAAAAAGCGCCGGTCGGGTGGTCCCGACCGGCGCGTCCAAAGGTTGGCGCCTAGCTAGTCGGACCCAGTGCAGGAGGCACAGAAACACCCATGGCAATGCCGCCGGCCAGTCGAATCCGCCCAGTGCTTGCCATCGGTGCACCTCCTTGACTACGCCAGCTCGCAGGAGCCGGCCACTCGGGTCCCGCCATCCTCAGACTTGTCATGGCGAGGTGGCGCACGTGACTATAGCAAACCCTGGGCGGCGGAGCAAGCATTTCTCGGAAGCAAGAATGGCCGCGGCATGGGGACGTGCCACGACATCTGCACGACGGCCCGGACCCGGCGGCCGGCGCGCCGCCGGGCCGGCGTTGCCCAAAGGCTTCTGGCCGTGGTCCGCAGCACCCATGCGCCCCCACCGGGGACTTCGCTACTGGGCGCGCTTGATGTGTGGCAGGTCGCAGCTGATGGGGGCAAAGCCCACCCCGCAATACAGATTGCGGGCCGCGGGCGCGGTGCATGCCGTGCCACATCAGGGCGGTAGCCAGACCCTGGCGCCGGTAGGCTCGATGCGTCCCCACCGGCTCAAATTCCGCGGTGCGGCTGACCGGGTCAAACCAGATGATGGCGGTGGCAGCCAAAGTGCCGTCGGGTGCCTCGGCCAGCACATGCAAATCGCCCCGATACGGCCAGGTGGCCTGCACGCCGGCCATACCGCCTGGCTGGACGCTTGACGGATGCCACGCGTCCACGTGTGCACGGGTAGCGGCCCCTGTGCCCACCTCCGCGGCCGTGCGGAACCGAAAGCCCGCCGGCAGGACGGCCTCTGCGAGGTCGGCGAGCGGCCGGCGGCTAAACTGGTGCCAGTCGCCGCCATCACCCGCGGCCTCCGCATCACGCGTGCAGCCGCGCTCAGCCAGGCGGCCCAGCATGTCCGCATCTCCATCCTGCGGCGTGGCGCCCTGATCGATGCCGCCCGCCTGCTCGGCGTACCAGTCAAGAATCTCGTCCAATAAGTCCGGGCGGTCCGGATGCACCTGCCACGTCAACTTGGCGCTCGAGGATGTGGCCACGGAGCCATCGGTTCGCGTGACGGAAAGCGGCAGCTGCACCCAAGCCCAGGCGTCCAAGCGGCCGGTGCCGTCTGCACGCTGCCACAAGCGCACACGCCAGGTGTCGCCCATCGCCGCCCCGCCCTTGCCGAGGTTCCGGGCCAGTTCCCCGACGGTCGCATCCCCCACGAGAACCTCCGGCCGCAGGATGGTGACTTCTTGGGTCAGGCCCTGCATTAGGCGCAGCGGCTCGACTCCAAACTCTCGCGGCGCGCCATAGATATGCGGTCTCACGGGTTCTGCCCCGATCTGTCTGAAGCACGCGCCACCGGCTCCAGCGCACCAAAATGCGATGCGAGCCATTCCGATAGTTGCAGAGATGGCAGGATTTTCTCCGCGCCGTGGCGAACGGCGACGCCACGAGGCTTTTTCTGACGCACTAAACTTAAGGAGTGTGACCCCGTGACAACCGGGATGTCTCCGCTGTCTCGCCCCCGCCCGCGCTGGCTGCGCGGCGTCACCACCGGAGCCGCCCTGGCCGGCATGCTGGGGCTCATTGGCGCCGTCACCCGCGCCCAGAGCCTGCCCGCCGTCACGCTGGCGGCCAGCGCCACGCAGGCCACCACCGGCCAGACCGTCATTTTCACGGCCCACGCCCTGCAGGTGACGCATCCCGAGTACGCCTGGTGGGCAGAAGCGCCCGGCGGTACCTGGCAGGAAGTGGCGCCGTACTCGGACACCAGTACCTACGCGCTCACCGATGTGCAGCCGGGCTCGTATCTGGTCAGGGCCACCGTGGATGCCGCGTCCGCAATCGCCCAAGGGGGCACGGCCCCCGAAGCCACGTCGGCGGTGTCCACGCTGCTGGTGGGCAGCCAGCTCACGCTGACCGCCTCGGCTGCAACCATTACCCCGGGCCAGCCACTGACGCTCACGGCGACCGCGCATCAGGTGTCCCACCCGGTGTATCAGTTTTGGGTGCGGAATCCGGCCGGCGTGTGGTCCTCCAGCGGCGGCTTTACCTACACGGTGACGCCGCACACGGTGGGCACGTATCTCGCCATCGCGTACACCGAGCCGGCCGGCTCGGCCATGGCGCATCCGCTGCCGAGCGCGGTGCTGTCCATCGGCAGCCAGCCCACGATGTTTCTCAATGGCCCGACCGCGCCGACCACGGCCATCGGAGTCATCGGGGACATGTATCTCGACACGGCGACGGAAACCCTGTATGGGCCCAAGACCCCCACGGGCTGGGGCAGCCCGGTGGGCTTAGTGGGGCCGCGAGGGCCGGTGGGAGCGCGCGGCGCGACGGGGGGCACCGGGCCGGCGGGACCGTCCGGGGCCACCGGGCCTCGCGGCCCTCAGGGACTCAGCGCTAGCGCCTGCCAGGTCACATTGGGCAGCACGACCTACACTAGCCTGGCGAGTGCACTGGCCCAGGTGACAGCCGGGGCGACGGATACCCTAGTGGTCACGGGGATCTGCGCCGGGGGGGTTACGATCCCCGCAGCCACTTTGACTCTGGAGGGCTTGCCGATGGCCGCGGTGAGCGGCGGCGGGACTGTGTTGACCATCAGCAACGGGGCGACGGTCACCTTTGACAATCTCATCGTTACCGGGGGCACGAACAGCGGGATTGTGAACAACGGCACGCTGACGCTGACCGGGGCCACCCAAGTGGACCGCAACAGCAGCACCTCGAGCGGGGGCGGGATCGTCAACGGGGGCGACCTCACCCTCGACGATATGGCGCAGGTGGACAACAACACGGCGAGCACGAGCGGCGCGTACGGCGGCGGGATCTTTACTAGGGTCGGCGTCGTTACGCTGAACGATATGGCGCAGGTGGACAACAACGCTGCCGCCGGCCAGGGCGGCGGGATCGCAAACTTTGGCACTCTCAATCTCAACGGCGTGGCGCAGGTGGACAACAACAGAGCCCCAATGTCCCCCGGGATTCTTGGCGGGTGGCTGACCACCGGGACACCGCAAGTGAACGATCCCTAGCCTTCATCGGTCGACTCCCCCGCCCGGCACGGCGCCCGCAAGTCCCCGGCCCTCCCGGCGCCGGGGGCTATTTTATCCTGGGAGCGAAAGGAGCCCGCGATGTACCCGCTCTACCGCGATCTGCGCGATCGCTTGGGGCCGCCGCTCTGGCACGACTGGCAGGGGGTGCCCTGCTCCACGCCGTTTCAGCCGGGCGACCAGGACACCTACGCCGACCACGAGGCGCTGGTCCTGGTCGGATGCGCGGCCTGTGGCGCCCGGTTTCCGGTGGGCACCTGCACCCCCGATCTCGTCTTCAATGGGCATGCCGGCTCCTTTGCGCCGATTGTCTTGCCCACAAGGGCCCATCCCGGGTGGATGGCCTGGGGCGGCATGACGACGACCGCCAATGTGCCGGCACCACGGCGGCGGCCGACCTCATCGCGGGGGTGGCATGCTGGCGCGGCGACGACATTGACTGGGTGCGCCCTCTCGCCAGCCTTTGCGGTGGCGCCCACCGATGCCCGGGCTCCGCTCTGCCGCAGCGTGGGGTGTATCATAACGGCACAGGGAGGTGCGGCCATGGCCCGTGTGGATCCCCGATACGTGTATCAAGACCTCCTCACGATGCCAGACGACGGACAGCGGTACGAACTCCTTGAGGGGGACTTTCTCGTGAGCCCATCGGCGAATCCACGGCACCAGCGCGTCGTCGGCAACGTCTTCGCCCTGCTCCGTGAGCTGCAAACGGCGGGAACGGGAGATGTATTCACGGCTCCGCTGGATGTGGTGTTCGACCGCCACAATGTCTTCGAGCCGGACGTGGTGTTCATCCAGGCGGACCGGACCAGCATCGTGACCGAGACCAATGTAAGCGGCCCACCGGACCTGGTGGTCGAAGTGCTCTCTGACAGCACCCGAAATATAGACCTGGGGCGCAAGCTGCGCGCCTACAGCCGCTTTGGGGTGGGCCAATACTGGGTCATCGACCCGGACGCGAACACGGTGCAGGTCTTCCGCCAGGAAAACGGCGCCTTGGTTGATATCGGCACGCGGGGGGACGGTGACAGGATTGCGTTTCTCGGGCTGACATTGGCAGTGCGAGACGTCTTCGCCCGCTAATTCCCCAGGCGGCCGTCATGCTGGCCTTGCCGCCTAATTGGGCAAGCGCGACCTTCGCGCGCCTGCCGCCGGCCGACCTGGGCGCTTCTCTGGCGATGCTGACCACTGCCGCCCCTCGATGGCCGTGTGCTTCATCCTGGCCCTTTTCGGCAGGGACCGTTCACCCTCAAAACCCGTATGGGCTCCGGCGCCTGCCGCAAAGCGCTTGGCGCATGCTTCGGACCAAGCGCTCGGTGACAAAGGCCACGGACGGGCCCGGAAAGGCCGAGGACCAGCGGGTAATATAGGGCGCAGGGGATCGGACAGGAGGCGCACATGCTCGGACGACTCGGGATGTTCATGGGGCGCCACCGCTGGTGGGTCATCGCCCTGTGGGTGGTGGTGCTGGCCGTGGCCGCCCCGCTGGCCAAAAACGTGACCCACCATTTAACCGCGAGCGGGCTAGATGCCCCGGGAAGCCGCGCCGTGTGGGCCGACCGCCAGCTGGCCCTGCTGCGGGGGCCGCCGGCGGCCGCCCCGCTGTTGGTGGAGCATGCTTCGTCTGGCGCCGTCCGCGCCTGGGCGGTGCGGTTTCACGTGCCCGCGGCCAATGTGCACCCGCTGCCCGACGGCAGCGCCGTGGTGCTGCCCACCGGGGTAAGTGCCCCCCATCTGCACGGGTTTCAGTCCTACGCCCGCGGGCGCGGGGCGACCTTAGTGCCCGTCAACCAGCTCTCGGTGGGGCAGCGGGTCATCCGCGACACCAAATCGACGCTGGCCACCAGCCTGCCGGTCGCCCTACCCTTGCTGCTGGTGCTGCTGCTGTTGGTGTTTGGCACGGTGGCGGCCGCCTCGCTCCCGCTGGGCATCGCGGCGGTGGGCACGGTGGTGGCGCTGGCGGTGATTGACCTGTTGGAAAACAGCATGACACTGTCGGCCTATCTCACCGACATCGTGAGCTTCTTGGCCCTGGGTGTCGGGGTGGACTACGCCCTCTTTATCAGCGTGCGGTATCGCCAGGCCCTGGCCAAGACATCGGGCGACGCCATTGCCGCGCTGGATGAAGCCATGGGGCACGCCGGCCGGTCGGTGCTGTTTTCCGGGCTGGCGGTGGCGCTGGCACTGGCCACCCTCGCGCTGGGTGGCAATGCCTACTGGCGGGGCATCGCGGTCGGCGGCGCCATCACGGTGGCCGTGGTGCTGATGTGCACCCACACGCTGCTGCCAGCGGTGCTGGGCGCCTTGGGGCCGCGCATCCACTGGGGCCGGGTGCCGATCAAGCGCGGCCACTTCTGGGAGCGGCTGGGCGGGTGGGTCCGCCGGCACCCGGGGTGGGCCTTCTTAGCCGCCGCCGTGCTGCTGGGCGTGCCGGCCAGCCAGGGCCCGGCCATCCGCATGAACACGCCGGCCAACCTGGCGGTGCTGCTGCCCGCGCACGATCCGCTGCGCGAAGCCGTCTTTCTGCTCCAGCGCGTGCAGGGCGCCGGATCATCATCGCCGCTGGCGGTGGTGATGGAGCTCCCAGAGCGCACTACCAGCCCCGCCGCCTGGACTCGCGTGGCGCAGATTGCCGGCCGCATCCAGCGGGACCCCACGGTCCGCTCCGTCTCCTCGCCCACGGCGCTCGCGCCGCCGACCGCCCTGGCGCGGGCCGCCGAGGGGGCGCCCGGCATCCCGGCCGCACTGGCCCAGGGCCTCCGGAGCTTTGCCGCGCCTAAGTCGGCGCCGCACCTCGCGGTCCTGTATGTGACCTCGCGCCAAGGCCCGGACGCGGCCGGCACGGTGGCGCTGGTGCAGCGGCTGGACCGGCAGCTGGGGCGCTGGCTGCCGAGCCAGCGCACCGGGGTGGGCGGCGTCACCGCGCTGCTGCACGGCTTCAACCGGCTGACGGCCCAGCGCCTGCCCTGGATCATTGGGGCGGTGGCAGCCGTGGCGTTCGGCGTCTTGCTGGTGGCGACCGGGTCCCTGTGGCAGGCCCTCTTGGGGGTGGCGTTTGACGGATTGGTGGCGCTGGCCACCGCCGGGGTCTTGGTGGCGACGGTCCAGCGGGGCAGCTTGGGGCTTTTGCCGCTGGCGCCCGACAGCAGCATCACGCCGCTGATTTTTGTGCTGCTGTTTGGGCTGTCCATGGACTACGAGGTGATCCTGCTGCACCGCATCCAAGAGCGCTTCGCCGCCGCGGGCGCCGCCGAGGCCGCGCGCGACGGGGTGGCCGCCACCGGCGGCATGATCACCGGCGCCGGCATGATCATGGTGGCCGTGTTTCTGGCGCTGATTTTAAGTCCCCTGGAAATCATGAAAACCCTGGCCATCGGCATGACGGCGGCCATTTTGCTGGACACCTGGCTGGTGCGCACCCTGCTGGTGCCGTCCTCGGTCGTCTGGCTGGGCCCCCGGGCCTTTTGGCCCGGGGGCGCCCGCGCGCCTTAAGTGCCCACCGCCCAGTGGGCCAGCGCGGACGAGGCCCAGCTGGGCCAGGGCGTCCTGGCGCTGGGCACCTCGATCACGACCGCATAGGCCAAGTCCCGGGTGGCGGACCCGGGCAGCGGGCGATACTGCACCACCCACCAGGCGTACGTGGGTGCGTGGTGGGCGGCGGCGGCCGGTGGGGTTGACTCGACCAGCGCGGTGTACATTCGGTGGCCCGCCACCGTCCGATCGCCCTGCTGCAAAATGGCGGAGTGATTGCCCACGGTGGCAAGCCCCGTCGGGCTTTTGGCCGGCACGCCCACGACTTGGCATGACACCGAATCGCCTTGCCAGGCGGCGGACGCGCCGCCGGCCCTCACCACGGCGCCATTCGGGAGCGTCAGCTGCTCGCTGGTGCCCTGGAGATGGGGCGCGGCGGTCCAGCCGCCCGCCCGCGTGTGGTGCAGGATCACGCGCCAGTGAGCGGGCGACGGGCCCTCGACGGTGAAGCGCACCTGCCACACGCCGCTCCCCGCATGCATTTCGCGGAGCCGCACGGCAGACAATCCGGTGCCGCCCGCAGGCAGCGACCAGAACGCCTTCGCACCGCTCGGGCTCACCTGGGCCACGGTGAGGGTCCCGGCCGCCGGGCTCCACATCACCAGCAGCGCCGTGCCGGCCGGCCCGGGCCCGATCGCCTCCGGATACCCGGACGGCCCCAGCGCGCCGCGCTGCCATGCTGCAGGGGTGCAGGCACTCGGCCCGCGCACCACCGGCACCCACGCGTGCCCCGGCCGGGCCACCCACACGGTGTAGGGCTCCTGAAAGGCACAAGCCTGGTTGGCACGCTGCAGGGCCCAGCGGGTCCGCCCCGGGACGTAGCGGGTGGTCCATCCCTGGGGCGGGGTGGGCAGGCGAACCACGGTGGCTCCCGCCAGGGATGCCGCCGGTGCCGGCCGCGCCGCCCACGCGGCCACGGCCACCGCCCCAAAGGCGGCCGCCAGGACCCACACTGGCCTTCGCGGCGGTCCTCCCGACTTCCACAATTTCCATGACTGCGGGGACATCGCGGCACCTCCACGGCTGGCTCCTCTCGCCAAGTCCAACGGCCGCTCGGGGCGGTCGGTTACACCGCCTTCGCCTTCACACGAACGGGCGCGTGGGCTGGTAAACTCACGGGCAGAGCCGCTCAATGTGCCACCGGCCAGCCTGGGGGTGGCCCGATAGTCTGGGTCGGCCCGATTGCGGCACGATCCAGCGGCTCTGGGGAAGCGCAGGAGACCGAGGGTCACACTGAGTTGCGAAGTGTCATAAAGGGAGGGTCTCTCCATGCGGTATCTCGTCACCGGAGCCAGTGGCTATGTGGGGGAAGCGGTTCAAGCGGCGCTCGTGGCCCAGGGCCACGACGTCGTGGCCGTGAGCCGCCGCGGGCGGGCGGTGGCCGGCGCGGCCGGCGCCGCTTGCAATCTGCAGCGCGACGCATTGGGATCGTTGCTGGACGGGGTGGACGGGGTGCTGAACCTGGTGGGCATCATTCGCGAAAATCCTGCCGACGGCGTCACCTACCAGGCGTTGCATGTGGGCGTGACGCAGCGGGTGGTGGACGCGGTGCGCCAGGCCCAGGTGCCGCGGTACGTTCAAATGTCGGCACTGGGGGTGAGCCCCCGGGGCGGCAGCCGCTACTTCGAAACCAAGTGGCAGGCGGAGCAGCTGGTGCGCCGCAATCTGCCTGAGGCGGTGGTGGTCCGGCCTTCGCTGGTGTTTGGCGGCCATGCCGACTTTTTTGCAACCCTGGCCGGCCTGGCCAGAAATCCGGTCGTGCCCGTGCCCGGCGACGGCCATGCTCTGTTCGACCCGCTGTGGCGCGGCGATTTGGCCGCGGTGCTGGCCAAGCTGCTGACGGCCCCGGCCGCCGACGTGGCCGGCCAAGTGTTTGAAGTTGGGGGGCCCGTGCGCATGACCCTGGATGGGCTTATTGATTGGGTGGCCGAGTTGGGAGGTCGGCGGCCGCCCGTGCCGAAGTTTCATGTGCCCCTGAGCCTCATGCGGCCGCTGGTGTCGCTGGGGGAGCACGTGCCAGCCTTCCCGCTGACCACGGATCAGCTGCGCATGCTAAACATTCCCAATATCACCGAGGACCGGCGGTGGCACGAGTGGGTGCCGGAGCCCACGGCCCCCGGCCGCGAGTTTTAGCGCCGCGCGCGCGAAACTCGTCGCACGATATTGTGTCCCAAACGGCTGGGCGGGCAGGAGATCGCGCACCCACTGAGAATTGCATGCGGGGAGCCCTTAAATCGTTGAACCGCTTCGGGGAGGGATCAGCATCAACGTGCAAGACAGCGCCGAGGATGGCCAGGACGAGGTTCTGTACCACGCCGCCGACGAAATTGCCACCATCACGCTGAACCGGCCGGCGGCGCTCAACGCCTTAAACCGGCCGGCGCGCCGCGCGCTGCTGTCCGCACTGGGCCAAGCCCGCGACGACGAGGCGGTCCGTGTGGTGGTCCTGACCGGCGCCGGCCGCGCTTTTTCGGTCGGCCAAGACGTGGCCGAGCTGGTGAGCAACTACGAAGGGGCCCCGCCGGCTTTGGCCCGCCTAATTTATGACGAGTGGGCGCCCTTGGTGGAAGCGATGCGGCGGCTGCCGAAGCCCGTCATCGCCGCGGTCAACGGCGCGGCCGCCGGCGGGGGGCTGTCTCTGGCCCTGGCGGCTGATATCCGGCTCGCCGAAGCCCGCACCCGCTTTATCGCGGCGTTTGTGGGTGTAGGCCTGGTGCCGGACTCGGGCGCCGCGCATCAGCTGGTGCGCCTGCTGGGCCTGTCCAAGGCCATGGAGATGAGCCTCACCGGCCAGCCGCTGTCCGCTGCGGAGGCCCTATCTCTTGGCCTGATCGCGCAGGTGAGCGAGGATGCCGCCTCCCTGGCGGCCGACGCTACAGCCTGGGCAGCCCGCCTGGCCGCGGGCGCCCCGCTGGCGCAAGCGGGCGTGAAGGCGATTCTGCACGCAGCCGCCGACAGCTCCTTTGACGAGGTGGTGGCGCTGGAGGCCGAGTGGCAGGACCGGCTCGGAGCCAGCCAAGACCACCGCGAGGCGCTGGACGCCTTCTTGTCCAAGCGCCCGCCCACGTTTCACGGCCGGTAGCCTGCGCGGTGAGAGCGAGACTGATGGTTCGACAAAATTTATGACCTAGTTCCAGGTTTTCTCCGGTTGGGTGGGGGCTAGATGTCATCAGGAGGGTTTGGAATGTTGCCAGAGGAAACGTTTGCGGGGCAGGTCGCCGTGGTCACGGGTGGCGGCACGGGGATCGGGTTTGGCATCGCCGAAATGCTGGGCCGCCATGGGGCGCGGGTGGTGCTGGCGGGCCGCAACCCCGAGCACGTCCACCCGGCGGCCGAGCGCTTGGAGGCCGCGGGCCTGGAGGCCATCGGCGTGCCCACCGACGTGCGCCAGCCCGATCAGGTGGACCAGCTGATCCAGCAGGCCTTGGCCAAATTTGGCCGGGTGGACATGCTGGTCAATGCCGCGGCGGGCAACTTCACCGTCGACGCGGACAAGCTGTCGGTCAACGGGTTCAATGCCGTCGTCGCGAGCGTGCTGCACGGCACCTTTTACTGCACCCGGGCCGCGGGCCTGGCGATGATGGCCGCTGGCCACGGCGGCAGCATCGTGAATATCGTAGCCAGCTATGCCTGGATGGGCGGGCCGAAAAATCTGCACTCGGCGGTGGCCAAGGCGGGGGTGGTGACGCTCACCCGGACGCTGGCGGTGGAGTGGGCATCGAAGGGCATTCGCGTGAATGCCGTGTGCCCGGGCCCGACCGACACCGAGGGCGCCCGCGCCGGCTTGTGGCCGGATGATGCCTCCGCGGCTCGGCTGCTGGCCAAAATCCCGCGCGGGCGCTTCGGCACCGTGGAGGAAGTGGCCAACGCCGCGGGCTACCTGCTTTCACCGTATGCGGACTTCATCACCGGCGAAGTGCTGGTGATCGATGGCGGCGAGTGGCTGGGAAAGGGTCTGTCCTCATGACCAGCACACTGCTGGCGGGGCGGGCCGCGCTGGTCACCGGCAGCTCCCGCGGCATAGGGCGTGCGACCGCGCTCGCGCTGGCGGACCACGGAGCCGATGTGGTGGTTCACTGCCGCCAGGCACGGGAGCTGGCTGAGGAAACGGCTGCCGCGGTGAGGGCTCGCGGCCGGCGCGCCTGGGTGATGAGCGCCGATCTGGAGGATCCGGAGCAAATCGCGGCCCTGTTTGCCGGGGTGCGCGAGCAGGTCGGGGGGCTCGATATCTACGTGGCCAACGCGGCGGCGACCGCCTTTAAGCCCACCTTGGCCATGCAGCCGCATCACTTCGAGCGGACCTTTAATCTGATTGTGCGCAGCTTAATGCTGGCGGTGCAGGAAGCGGTGCCGCTCATGAAGGGCCGCCCCGGCCGCATCATCACGGTGTCGGGCCACGGCACGCGGTTCACCCTGGCCCACTACGCCGCGCTGGGCTCGGCGAAAGGCGCTGTGGAGACCTGGACGCGGTATCTCGCCTATGAGCTGGGCGCGTTAGGCATTACCGCCAACTGCATCTCGCCCGGCGTCATCGACACGGACTCCGCCCGCTACTATCTGAAAGACACGTTCGACCGACTGGATCAAGCGGTCGCGCGCGACACGCCGCTGGGCCGCATGGGCGTGCCCGACGATGTCGCCGGGGCGGCGGTGTGGCTGGCCAGCGATTTGGCGCAGTTTGTGACCGGCCAAGTGATCCAGGTGGACGGTGGGCTGTCGCTCGCCTCGGGCCCCTTTGAAGAAATTCGCTGACGCGCTCGGCATGAGGACCGGTGGAAGCCAGGGGATGTGAGGAGATTTGAGGAGATTTGAGGAGATCTGAGAACGTCCTTGAAGAAAGGAGCAGCGCATGAACAAGCTGATGCGCATCGATGAGGTGGTGGGTGCCATCCCAGCGGGTGCCACCATCGCCGTGGGGGGATCCTCCCTGTCGCGCAAGCCGATGAGCTTGGTGCGGGCGCTGGCGGCCCGCGGGCGCGGCGACTTCCGCCTCATCGTGGATGTCGGGGGCCCCGAGGTGGACATGCTGCTGGGCACCGAAAAGGTGCGTGAAGTGATTTACGCCTTTGTCGGCTTTGAAATCATGGGGCTGTCCCCCCACTTTCGGCGCGCGCGGGAGTCCGGGAGCGTGGCGTTTCAGGAGTGGACCGAATTCACGGTGATGGCGGGGCTGGACGCCACGGTCAAGCGGGTGCCGTTCCTGCCCACCCACGTGGGCTTGGGAACGGATGTCCTGGCGGTGAACGGCGCCTTTCGGCGCTTCGCCGATCCTTTCGGGGGGGAAACCCTGGTGGCGGTGCCCGCGCTGGCCCCCGACTTTGCCCTGATTCATGTCAACTTGGCGGACCCGCAGGGCAACGGCGTGATTTTAGGCGATGGCCACGTCGACGTGCTGTGCGCCAAAGCCGCCAAGCGGACAATTTTGTCCGCCGAGCGGGTGGTGTCCGCCGAAGAGCTGCAGCGCTACGGCCGCGACGTCCAAATTCACCGCATTCACGTGGACGGCGTGGTGGAAGCCCAGTGGGGCGCGCACTTCACGGGATGCGCCCCCTACTACCGGGCTGACCTCCGCCATGTGCAGGACTACCTCGCGGCCGCTCGCGACCCGTCCAGCTGGGCCGAATACGTAGACCGGTTTATTGGCGACCGGCATCAGGACTACATCGCCGCCGTGGGCGGCGCTGAGGCGCTCATTGGGCGTCTGGAAGTGTGAGGCTCACCGGGCTGCAGATGATGAGAGGCGCCACACGGGAGGGATAGAGAGATGTCAGAGCAGCGCTCAGCAGGACCGGCCAGCCCGCCCGCGGCGGAGGCGGCCTACACGATCGACGAGCTGATGATCACGGTCATGGCGCGCCAGCTGCAGGGAGAGGTGCTGGTCAGTTCGGTCACGGCGCTGGGCGCACTGGCCGCTCACCTGGCCAAGCGCACCCACGCTCCCGATTTGGCCGTGCTGTCCACGCCGGAGTCGGGCATGGAGGTGGCTCCCATCCCCACGCTGACGCTGGGGCAATTTTTGACCGATGCGCAGCAGGGGATTCCGCTCACCATGGAGGATATCTTTGATGCCATTTTCCTGGACCGGTTTCGAATTTGGATCAACCCGGCCCAGGTGGACCGGCACGGCCATGTGAACATTACCGCCATCGGGCCGTGGGATCATCCCAAGGTGGCGCTGGTGGGGTCGCGAGGCATACCGGAAGACACGAGCCACTTGTCAGAGATTTTCTACTATGTCACCAGCCACACGCCCCGATCCATCGTCGAGCAGGTGGACTTTCGCAGTGGCGCGGGTTACGGCCCCGAGCGCGCCGCGGAGTTGGGCCGGCCCGGCTCCCCCACCCTGCTGCTCACCAACTTGGGGCTGTTTGACTGGAGCGGGCCGAATCACACGCTGGGGGTGGTGAGCCTCCACCCTGGCGTGTCGCCCGACGCCGTCAGGGAGGCCACTCCGTTTCCCCTAGCGCTTGTGGATCCCGTGCCCACCACCGCCGAGCCGACCGCCATGGACTTGGCACTCATTCGGGCGGCAGACCCGCTGGACGTGCGCAAGCTGGAGTTTCTCGCCGGGCGCGCCGCCGCCGAGGGCGTGGTGAACATTTACGAGCGCGAGCGGCAGGCGCTGCACGCGGCCGTGTGGCCGCACCGCGGCCGGTCGCGGTGAGCGCGCGGGCCATCGTCACGGGCGCCGGCCGCGGCATTGGGCTCGCGGTGGCGCGGCGCCTCATCGCCACCGGGTCCCAGGTGGTGGTGCTGGCGCAGCACCGGGACAGCGCCGAGGCGGCGGCCAGTCAGCTGGGCCCCGCCGCTTGGCCGCTTTGGGGCGACCTGGCCGATGCCTCCACCAATCGCCAGCTGATCGAGGCCGCGCGAGACCATCTGGGCGGCCTCGACATTCTGGTCAACAATGCCGGATGGACCCTCACCACGCCGTTTCTCGATGAGGCGCCTGAATATTGGGACCGAGTCCTGGCCATCAACCTGGGCGCCGTCCTGATGAGCACCCAGGTGGCCCTGGCCGCCATGGTCGCCCAGGGCCAGGGCGGCGCCATTGTCAGCGTCGTCTCGGATGCCGGTCGGGTCGGCATGGCCGGTGAGGCCGTCTATGCCGCCGCCAAAGCCGGCGTGGTGGCGCTGACCAAGTCGCTGGCGCAGGAGATGGCGCGCCACAGCATCCGGCTCAACGCCGTGGCTCCCGGCCCCACCAACACCCGCGTGCTGGAGGAAAACATGGCGGGGCCTGACGCGGCGGCGCGCATTGAGCGCATGATTCGCCGGATTCCGCTCCGGCGCGTGGCCGAGCCCGACGACATCGCGGGCACGGTGTGCTTTCTGGCGGGGCCGGATGCGGCGTACATCACGGGGCAAGTGGTGTCGGTCTCCGGCGGCCTCACCATGGTCTGACTCCGCCTCCCTCACCCGCAAGTCGGCACGCCTGACGCCCAAGGCGTGCCGGTCGACTGCATCCACGGCCCCTTCCGCTAGCGCTTTCCGCGACTTGTAACCTGGAACCTCCTCCAAACGTTTCTTGGGATGAGGTCCTAAATCTATGTACTGCCCGGGGGCGCCTATATGCATTGGGGATACGGAGTACTGGCATCGGTGCTGCTGCTGGGGTCGGCGGGAGCCGAAGTGGCACATCAGAGCGTGGACGCATTCCAGCGGCAGTCCGCGCACCTGGAGTCCCAGTGGCACCAGGATGTGAAGGCGGGGCTGGCGGCCCGGGCACTCGCCCCTGTCGCCTCGAGGCTGGAGGCTCTCACCCACCAGGCGTGGGGCCCGGTGCCCGCCCCCTGGATTCCGGGTTATCTAGCCGCCCCGGTCAAGCGGCTGAAAGCGGACACGACCCGCCTGATGTCTTTGGCCACCAGCACGGCCCAATCTCAAGCGGCGGCCCAACTCACCCACCTGACCCAAGTGGAGGGTCAGTTCAGCACCGGGCGGCAGGCTCTGCGGGAGAAGGAGCTGCACCAAGCCACCACTCCCACGGCGCTGCATCAGCTGGCCAGCCGATGGAGCGCCGAGGCGTCGCAGTTCCAGTCGCAAGTGACCGCGCTCCAAGCCGCCGGCGGCCCCGAGCAGGACGGGCTGCCCGCCCAGGTGGCCACCCAACAGGCTCGGCTGGAGGCGCTGGTCACCCGGGCCCAGCAGCTGGGGGTTTCCACGGACGCCGCCGACACGGCCCTCGACGCGGTGAAGCAGTTTCGCAATCAGCCGCCGGCCGTGCAGCTTGCCCAGCTGTCCTCGGTGCTGAGCCAGCTCCAAAGCGCCCAGCCTGCGCTTCAAAGTGCCATTGCCGCGGCCGCGGCGCTGCTGGATCCGCAGGGCATGGGTGCCTTGCCTGCAGCCATTCAGCACTATTTGGACGGCCGGCAGGGCAATGTGGCGGTGGCCGTCTATGATGCCGCGACGCAGCAAAGCTTTGCCGTCAATGGCCGCGCGCAGTTTGACACGGCCAGCATCATCAAGGCATCGATCTTGGGCACCCTGCTCGACCAGGCCCAGGCCCAGCACACGACGCTCACGGCGGCGCAGCAAAACCTGGCCGTGCCCATGATTGAATACAGCAACAACAGTGATGCCACCGCGCTGTGGAATGCGGAAGGCGGTGCGCCCGCCGTCGCCAGCTTCGTCCACGCACTGGGCATGGGCAGCACGACGCCCAATCTGGCGTGGGGCCTCACCAAAACGACCGCGCCCGACCAAGTCAAACTGATGTCGGCGCTGGCGTATGGCACCCCGGTGCTCAGCTCGGCCTCGCGCAGCTATGAGCTGTCGCTGATGGAGCATGTCACGAGCTGGGAAGCATGGGGTGTGACCGGAGGTGTACCCAGCGGCGTCACGGTGGCGTTAAAGAATGGGTGGCTGCCCCGGCCCTCCGGGTGGGTCATCAACAGTATCGGCTGGGTGAGCGGGGACGGCCGCAACTATGCAATTGCTATCCTCTCGAACCAAGATCCCGGGGAGCAGTACGGAATTGATACGGCTAACGCGATTTCTGGCTTGATCTGGAACGCGCTGGCCCCCGGGTAGTGTTAAGCTCAGATCTCGAAAGGTTACCTGGCAATACTTGGCTTTTGCGTAGGGTCGGCAAGCAATATGTCGGCTGGTCCGGATGGGGGGATGACAGATGGCAGGCGGAAATCACGCGATGGCGGCGCGCCGATCGCGCGTCCAGGGAGGAAGCCCACGGGCTTGGCCATATGCGGCCGGAGGAGCGGTGGTAGTGCTGCTGGCCGCGGCCTGCTATCCACGGGTGAGCTTGTCCGCCAGCAGAACCGGGCTCGCCCGCGTGAACAGCAGCAGCCTGGGGGCGTCGCTCACCGATGTGCGCATCAGGTGGCCGGGCGGCCAGGTGGCCGCGCGCGACGCGGGTGGGCGGCTGTGGCCGGCAGGCCCCGTACCCTCCCACGCCGCCGTCACCGTCACGGGCACGGCCTCGGGACCGGGCCTGCTGTCGTGGCTGCCGGGGTACCAGCAGCAGGCGCAGTGGACCGCCGTGACACCTGGAGCGCCCGTGGCACCGCAGCACGCCGTGCTGCGCTCGCTCACGGCGGCCCACACCGTGGTGCCGCTGGGCGGCACCGTGGCCCGGTGGCGCATTCGCGGCCAGGCAGGCTGGCAGCCGTGGCACACGGGCCCGGTGACGCTTGCAAACACCAACTTGAAGCCCGGACAAAGTGGGCGCATCACGCTGGAAGCCCTGCGCCGGACGTGGGAGCGGTCCACCAGTACCCTCACCATGCGCTGGCGGACACCGCCCTATTTGACGGCCAGCGCCACCAATGCCACCACCATCACGCCCACCGGGTCGCTGGTGGTGCAGTTCAGCCAGCCGCTGGTGAACGCCCAGCCGTCTCAGTGGACCGTCTCCCCTAACATTCCGGGCGCCTGGAAAACAATCAGCGCGAGCCAATATCGGTTCACGCCCTCCGGCTCGGGCTTCCCGCCCGGATCTCACGTGACGGTCACCATTCCCGGCGGCCCTCACGGGGCTCGCGGCCACTCTGGGACGTATCTGGCAAAGGCGTGGCAGGGGAAAACCACGGTCACCGCCGGGTCCGTCACGCGGATGCAGCAGTGGCTCGCGGCGCTGGGCTACCTGCCGGTGACATGGAAGCAATCCGGCTCGACACCCAGCACCAACTCACCGGCCATTTGGCAGAAGGGGACCGGCAGCTTCAGCTGGCGCTGGACGACACTGCCCGCTCCGCTGACGGCACTGTGGCAGCCCGGGGTGTTCAACGCCATGACCCAGGGCGCCCTGATGCAATTCCAGCGGGTCAGTGGCATGGCGGTCACCGGCGTAGCCACCGGCAAGGTGTGGTACGCGTTGGAGCACGCATGGCTCAGCCACCAGCAGAGCCCGGACGGGTACAGCTACATCTTGGCCTCGGAGACTCTTCCCGAAACCCTTCAGGTGTGGGTCAACGGCCAGCGGGTTTTGACCACGCCCACCAACACCGGGATTCCTCAGACCCCCACGTCTTTGGGCACCTATCCGATTTACGAGCGGCTGCAGTTCCAGATCATGCGGGGCACCGATCCCAACGGCACCCCATATGCGGTCCCGGTGCATTGGATCAACTACTTCAGCGGTGGCGATGCTGTGCACGGATACCCACGGGCCGCCTACGGGTTCCCCCAGAGCCTAGGGTGCGTGGAACTGCCGCTGACAGTGGCATCGACCGTTTATCACGACGTCCACTACGGAACCCTGGTGACAGTGCTGCCCCCAGGTGCACCCGCCTAGCGGGTTTCGCGAAGCCGGGCCAGAGCTTCACACTCCGGCCCGGCCGCTTGCGCGGGCGCCATCGCCCGAGCAGACACGCCTATGAAGGAGATGGCGATGCCAGAGAGCCACCGTCTCCGCCTGGCCGCGCTCCCTGCGCCTCATCGATCGGTCTGGGACGGCGTGGTGGCGAATTTTACCCGCCAGCCAGGCATTTGGGCCATTTGGCTTGAAGGATCCTGGGCCCGCGGCACCGGCGACACCTATTCGGACCTTGACCTGCGGGTGGTCGTGGCGGCAGAGGCTTGGCGCACTGTGTGGGAGCGGCGCCGCCAGCTGGCCGCCTCAGCCGTGCCGATGGCGATGGACCTGGACCACCAGTTCGCGCCGCCCGCGTCTCCCGTGCTGAGCTACGCCGCCTGGTACGGGACGGGCGTGTACCTCGATCTGACCTGGGTCCAGGCCGATGGCGCGGCCGCACCCGGCGCCGTGCGGCTGTGGCGCGCCGGCGAGCCGGCTGCCAGCGCGGACCCGTCCCCGTACCCGGCGGTGACGGTCGCGACCGACCCGTTTGACGATGCGGTGCGCATGTTTTGGATGGGAAGTCCCCTCTGTGCCAAGTACCTGAAGCGGGGCCAGCTGTGGACGGCGCTGTGGTTCCTCGAAAGCCGGCGCGCGCAGTTTCTCAAGGCCTGGCGGGTGGCACATGCCTCGCCCCGCGCCGACTGGAGCTGGTCAGACGTCGAGGCCGATCTGCCCGCGGACGTGCTGGCCGAGCTGTCGCACACGGTCACCCGCCTCGAGGCCCCGGCGATGTGGGACGCGCTCGCTCGCCTGATGGCCCTGATGGCCCGCTGCGGGCCCGAGTTGGCCGCGCGGCGCGGATCCCTCTATCCAAAAGCCAAGGCAGCGGCCATCGCAGACATCGTGGCCCACATTCGCGGATAGGCAGCACTCGCGGCGGCTTCGCTCCTCACTCGTAGGCCAGCACTTCGACGGACCCGGACCGGTGCCCCGAGGCGGCCACGTGCTCGCCCAGCTTCCGATCCGCGGTCCACAGGACCGCCTCCCGCGCTTCGGCCAGCGCGAGATAGGCCGCATCATAGGCCGCGGGCAATCCCAGCCGGTGTGCCAGCGCGATGGCGGCGCCGACGAGGTCGCCGGGATTCGTCTGATAGGAAAGCGGGATGGTCTGGAAGTCATCCCACAGCGCCAAGGCGTCAGCCGGCGCCAGGGTGCCGCGCCGGACGCGCTGGTGCAGCACGCTTGCCACCTCATACGAAAGAAGCGGCGGGGCCACCATCTCCACTCCGGCGCGCACCCACTCCTCAAGAAGTGCCAGGGCCGCGTCGGACCCTGCCTCGTTCAGCACCCACTTCACCGCCGGACTGGCATCCACCACCACCAAGCGTCCGAGCGCCCCCGCTGAGGTCATCGCGCGTTCCGCTCCCGCGACGCTCGGATGATGTCGACCGAGTCATCGGACAGCATGCCGCCGCGAAAGACGCGGCCCCGGGTTGCCCGCAATCAGTCCAAGAGGCGCTGGGCATCGTCGCGGGCATCCGCTTCGTCGAGCGCTTCCCGCTCGCTCAGCGCTCGCTCCAAGCTTTTCACGACGTATTCCTGAATCGTGACATCTTCCTGAGCGGCCGCCACGCGCACCCGCCGGCGAGTGTCCGCTGGGACATCGACGTCCAGCCGCGAGCGCCCCGGCCCTGGCTTCTCCATGCGCCACCCCCTTAAGGCTATCGCGAGGGATTTACACCATGGTGTCAAACACTCAAGGTCACAAGTCGCCATGGCCCGGAGCCGCCTCATCTCCCACCGCCTGGGATAGCACTTTCGCAAGCTGGCCGCACGGGGGGCGAGGCAGTGGCCGTGCTATCAGTCAGGCTTTCGCGGCTCCGTCCCGGGAATGTCCCGAGGCCGCCAGCTGCCGTCGTCTTGGCGGGCATAGCCGTCATCATAGTGCTGGATCAGGTCATCGGAGGAGCCTAAGGCCGAGAGGACGTGGGCACCGCGCCACCCCTCCCCCCGCCACAGCACCTCGCGCTGGTCGGGGTAGGCGACTATATCCTTGGTGCGAAACTCTCGGTCGGGCCACACTTCGATGTCCAGCACGGTGACCCCCTCGCCCAGCGAGGCCACCAGGTGGCTGGTCAGGTCGGGCCCCGTGGGCTTGCCAATGAGCGACCCCGGCCCCACTTCCACCTCGTGGGACCCCATCCGCAGCAGGGCCCGCCCGGCCAGCACCAGGTAGTATTCATCGACCGCCGAATGGCTGTGCAGCCGAGCCGTGGCGCTGTGGGGGGGCAGCACCTCCACGCGCATGAACGCCCGGCCCACGCCCAGCAGGGGCATCGCATAGCGCGCCAACTCATCGGGGCCATACGCTTCCCACAGCCGCTCCTCGGCCGCTGTCGGCTGCCCCGCCCCCAGCACATTCACCAGCGGGGGCCGCCAGCAGTTGTCCGTGCGGGGTCCCTGGCGATGGTCCAAGACCACATCCGACCAAAACGACGCCAGGCGAATGACCAGGTCCTCCGCGGCCGGGGTCAGCGGGGGCACGACGCACCACACGGCCTCGGGTCCGTCCGGCTTGAGCCGCCCGGCCAGGCGCCCCATCGCTTCCCAGAACCAGCGCGCCAGCGGCACCACCGCCTGGCCATGCCCCGCCGGCACATCGCCCACGGCCTCCGGCAGCAGCAGGGGCCAGGCGAGGTCCCAGCGAACGGCCCGCGGCCCGGCCTCAGGAACGGTCCCTACCAAAATAATCTTCGTCAACATCCGCGCCTCCTTGCGTGATCGCTGGGTGAACAACTCCTGAGAACCGGTCGGGACCCCACCAGCCGGCGGTGCCCGCCATGAGTCGCCGCAGGTCTCCGGCTCGGCGGCCTTCTCCACTGCCTGTCGACCGGCCCGCAGCCCATGCCTTCCTGCCGCTCCGCCTCCAACACGTGAAGTCCCAGGCCGCGGCATGACCCGCGAGGACTGCTCGGCCCCCGTGCGGTCGAAGGGCCGCTCGCTGCGGCGTGATGCTGCGCGCCCACCGATTCCGCCGTTCCAGCGCGACCCCTCCGTTTGGCACGAACGGTGGGAGACAGCGCCTCGCCCAAGGCGCGCGGCCTGCCCGCGGCCGAGGCGGCACGCCGGCACCCGAGACCATGCCGTGATGCAGCGGCCCGTGCACACCACCCGCCGCCGCCACCCCGTCCCTACCCGCTGGCCGCGAGCGCCCCATTGCCGAGGTACTGGCGGATGCGGCACACCGGCGAGAAGCCCAGCCGGCGGCAAATGGGCGCGGCCGTGTCCGCCACCGCCGCCACCAGCACCACCGCCGCCCCGCGCTGACGCGCTGAGTCCAGGCGCGCGGCCGCCAGCGCACGATACGCGCCGCGGCCTCGAAACGGCGGCACAGTGGCGGAGCCATTCAGCAGCGCCACATTGGGAGCAAGCCACGACAGCGTGCCAAACCCCACCGGGGCCTCGGCCTCCGCGGACCACACCAAGTAGCCCTCGGTGGGCAGCGGCCCGGCCAGCAAGCTCGCCATGCTGGCCGCCAGCGCAGCTGCCGTCATACCCATGCCATAAGCCGCGGCCAGCGCTTCGGCGTGAGCGGCCACGTCACTGGCCGCTGCTAGCCGCACGTTAAGGCCGGCCGGCGCCTGCGGCACATGATCCCAGTCGGCGAACACCAGCCCCTCCAGCTCCGGCCCCGGCGACAGACCGGCGGCCAGCAGCCGATCGCCCAAATCCGCCGGCGTGCTCTCGGGGCCCACCACCCAGGTGTACGGCACGTCGCTGAACACGCGCTGCACCGCAGAAATGGCCGCGTCCGCGCCTGGGGAGCCGAGGCGCACCAATCCCACCAGATTGGCCTGCGGCACCGGCATCCCGCCTTTGAGGCCCCGCACCCCGGCCACCCCCACGTCGGGTGCCTCGGGCATCAGCGCAAACGGCAGCCCGTCGAGCAGGCGAACCACGTCCAGGCGGTCGGTCATGCGGAGCGTCCGGTCACCGGCACCAGCGTGCGCGGCTTCGACTCGACGCCGGTGGACGCGTCATCCATGTACACATAGGTGGTGTTTTCCACCGTGGAGAAGCCCGCGTGCCGGCCATCCGGGCCGAGCACCACGGTGTTCATGCCACTCCAAAACGCATCCACCAGCCAGTCCAGCTCCAAAAGCGCCTGGCGGCCCGCCTCCTCGGGCGACAGCCCCTCCTTCAGTCCGCGGACCACCGTGTGGGCCGTGGCGGCGCGGATGGCCATCTCACCCCGCCCCGTGCAGGCGGCCGCACCATAGCGGTCGTCGCAGTAGTTGCCTGCCCCAATCACGGCCGAGTCGCCGACGCGGCCAGGGTACTTCCACGCAAACCCACTGGTGCTGACGCCCGCCACCAGGTGGCCGGCACCATCCAGCGCCAAGACGTTCACGGTGCCGGCGTCCTTGCCGGATGCCCGCTCGGGGTCCAGTGCCAGCCGCCCTGCCATGGCGCGCAGGATTTTTCCCGCATAGCGCCCACTGTCCTGATGCTCGCCGGATAAGCCGCGCTCGTAAATGCGGCGGGCTTCGTCGGTCAGCAGCTCCGTCACCGGGAACCCGCACTCCCGAGCAAAGCGCTCCGCGCCCGCACCGACCAAAAACGCATGCGGCAGCTCCTCCATGACGCGGCGCGCCAAGGAGATGGGGTGCAAAACCCCGTGCACTCCCCCGACGGCCCCTGCCGCCAAGGTCGCCCCGTCCATGATGCTGGCGTCCAGCTCCACTTCGCCCACCAGGTTCGGCAATCCGCCCAGCCCCACGCTGTGATCCTCCATATTGCTCTCCACAGCCCAAATGGCCTGCTCCACCGCGTCCAGGGCCGATCCTCCGTCGCGCAAGATTTGCATGCCGCGCTCCAGCCCCACCCGGGCATTGGAACTGCCGATGATTACCACGCTATGGCCACCTCCGTTATGTTCGCCGGTCTCTGCCATGCATCGCCCTGCACGCTGGAATTAGGCGCACCGCGTGCAAATCCCTGCTGCAAGTCCTCCGCCAACATGTGGAATCTTGAATCTAGGGATGGGCCGGCACCGCCCACTGAATTGGGCGGGAGACTTGGCCCAGCACGCGGACCGTGAGCGTCCAGTGCCCGGGCGGCGGATAGGCATAGGTCGCCATAAACTGCTGGCCGGGATGCAGGGGCTTCAAAATCACGAACTGCGGCCACGGCCCGCGGTGGCCAGACCAGCGGGCACCCTGGCGGCTCACGGCCGATACCGCAAGCCAAGACGCGGTCCAGGACACCGTGCGAGCCGGCCCCCGATACGTGAGCCGCATGCGCCAGCGATGCACCCCCGGCGTGAGCCGGATCGAAAACTGCGCCACGGCCGCATGGCTGGGTGCAAACACCGGGGGGGCGCTGGAGCCGCGCGCTGGCGCCGCCCCACAAGCGGCCAGCAGGATCAGCGCGCCGGCCAGAACCCCTACGCGAAATTGACGGCCCACTCCTCGAGCAGGTGGCGAATCCGATCTCGCTGCGACCGCACGGCGGACAGGCCCGTGCCGCGCGGCGGCAGAGGCCAACAGCGCCACTGAACGCCGGCCGGCAGGTCGGGCAGCGGATGTCCCCAGTTCGGCCCCAGCGCCACCAGCACGCCGGGCCCCGGCAGATTGGCGGGCGCATAGCGGCCCGCCTGCCTGGGCTCGAGCCCCCATTCGGCCAGCGCCTGGCCGGCCAGGGTGTCCACCTGCGGCGCCGGGTCCAGGGCCCAGGCCGCGACGAGCCACCAGGGGGGCAGCATCGCCGCGGCCAGCGCGGCAGCCATCGGCGCCAGCGCCGCCCCCGTCTGATCCAGAAACCCGAGGTGCCGGGCTGCGGGCGCCGTCATGCCGGAGGATCCACCTTAAGACCCAGCCGCCAGGCCAGAAAGCCCAGCTGGTCTCCCTGCGACGCCGCCTGCCAGCTGAGTGGCTTGCCCATGCCATGACCCACCTGCCCTTCCTCCCGGTACAGCACGGGTGCCAATCCCCCCTGGGCCGCCTGCAGCCGGGCGGTCATCTTGCGCGCGTGCGCCGGGTCCACGCGGCTATCTTTATGCGCCGCCCACAGGAACGTGGCCGGGTACGCCGTCCCCGGCTTGATCCGGTGGTAGGGGGAATACCGATGCAGATAGGCAAACTCCGCAGGCTTGTCCGCCGACCCGTATTCACTGGCCCAGATGCGCGCGATGAGAAAGTGGTGGTACCGCAGCATATCCAGCAGGGGGACTCCTACCACCACGGCCTGAAACAGCTCGGGCCGCTGCGTCAGCGCCGCCCCCATCAGGAGGCCGCCGTTGCTGCGGCCGGTGATGCCCAGATGCACCGAATTCGTAAAGCCCGCCTCAATCAAGCGCTCGGCCGCCGCGAAAAAGTCATCAAACACATTTTGCTTGTGCTCGCGCATGCCCGCCCGGTGCCACGCTTCGCCGTACTCACTGCCGCCGCGCAGCACGGCCGACGCCCAGCGCCCGCCGGCTGAGACCCACACGGCTGCGTCGGGCGAGTACGCCGGGGTCGTGGCGGCGTTGAACCCGCCGTACCCCGTCAGCACCGTGGGGCCCGCCGCGGCGAGGCCGCCCGGCGGCTCAATGACAAACAGCGGGAGCCGCGTGCCGTCAGCCGACGTGGCCCACTCCTGGCGCACCCGCGCGGCGGCTCCATGCTGCTCGGGCACCACCAGCGGCACGGCACGGCCGTTGGCTACCGTGTACACGCCGGGTTTGACCACGAACGACTCAAACACAAAGTACACCCGCTCGTCAGTGGGCGATGCCTCCACCCCACTCACCGTGCCCAAGCCTGGCAGCGCCACCGGCTGTCCTTCGCCGGCCGCCAAATCCCACCGCACCAGCTCCGAGTGCGCATCCACCAGGTAGTGGAGCCAAAGGACGCCTCGGCTCACGGCGAAATCCAGCAGCGTGGCATCGGGCCGCTCCGGCACCACTTGGCGCGCATCCGACCATGTCACCGTCGTATCCAGCGGCACCCGCATGATGCGCCCCCGCGGCGCCCGCAAGGTCGTCAGCACGTAGTAGGCATGGCCCGCCAGCAAGCCCGCATAGTGCGTATCCTTCTCGGCTGCCAGGCGCGTGAGCGGGGTGCCGCGCTCCCGGTCGGCAAACCACAGCTCGGCGCTGTGCCAGCCGTGGTGGACCGACACCAGCAGATAGCGCCCCTCGTCTGAAAGCATCACCTCAGGAAAGTCGTCCCGGCCGATGGCCGAGCCAAACACTTCGGGGTCCGGCCCCGGGCCCGCCATGCTGTGAAAAAACAGGCGGACGTTGTAAAACTCCTCCCCCGGCGGCATCGTGCCAGGCTCCGGATACCGCGTGTAGTAGAAGCCACTGCCATCGGGCTCCCAAGCGACCGACGACCCTCGGGCGCGGGGAATCGCTACGTCCAAGTCCACGCTGGCGTCCAGGTCGCGCGCATACAGCGTGCTCCATTCGTCACCTTCCGTGGACAGCCCATACGCCAGCCACCGCCCATCCAGGGACGGCTGATACCAGTCCAAGGAGGCCAGCTCCGACCCGCCCTGCTGGGCAGGGTCCACCGCGACTTCCTCAAGGCCGTCAAACACGCCCCGCCGGTACAGGGTCGGCTGTGAGGCTCCCGGCGCCCGTCGCTCGTAAAATAGATAGCGGCCAGCTCGCCGGAGCCCCCGCACGCCACTCACCGACGCTTCGGCCAGCCAGCGGGCCCGCAGCGCTGCGGTCTCGGGGCGTGCGGCCAATATGGCATCGGTCCGCTCCGTCTGGCGGGCCACCCACGCCAGCGTTTCGGGGTCCTCGCCCTGCTCGAGCCACTGGTAGGGATCGGGCACCGCCGTCCCGTGCCAGTGGTCGACCACGGGCACGGCTCGAGTCGGGGGCGCCGCCGCGAGCCCTCGATCCGCGCTTTCGCTCTTTTGGCGGCCCCCAGTCTTGCTTTGCTGGCTGCTTGCCATCTCGCTCATCTCCTGTCTGCATGGCGGCCTCTCATGGTGCTACATTCGCCACGCCGCCACATTTTCCCGCTTTCAGAGCGCTGCCCAAAAATTGTTTGTCACTTCTCGGGGCCACGAGCTATACTAGTGAACGTGACCACAATCACAAGTAGTCTGGGAGGGGTCTGCTGATGTGGTACCGCGAGTGTCCAATGTGCCTCCGAACCTTGTCTAGCAAGCAACATCGCCCCGACCTGCGGGGGCGCCCGCTATGCGCCAGCTGCACCCGTCAGTTGTTGGCAACTCGGGCGTTGATGAATGTGCCGACGACTTGGCTTCGGTGACGCCACTGTTCTTAACACAAACTTAACTCAAATTGTTTACCAATTACCCGGATGCCGAGTTACAATTTGGTCAGCCCCCCAGGGAGCGCAGTTCAGGTCCAGGAGTTCCAAGCAGCACCCAGAACCGGGTGCCAGTGACTGAAGGAGGAAGCGCGATGATGCTTCGGGAATGCACCGACTGCCGTCGGACGTGGGGCACCCATTGGATGGTGGGCGCGCGGCGCTTGGCGCCTGGTGTGGCCGGCTTGTGCGACGGCTGCGCGGCGCGCCGGCGTGCGGAGACCCGTCTCTGGCTGACCATGCCGCCTCGGGCTTGCTAACTGTCTGTCGGCCAGGGGCCCTTCGGCCCCTCTTTTTTTGCGGAGCGCTCCCCGTGCCTCTGACCGGTCCCGGGCGCTGTGCATAGGCGCTTGGGGGATGGTCGGTGGGTTGCGCTCATTTGGTAGGGTAGAAGCGAGGATTCCGCACCGGTCCCACGTGTGAGTGGAGGAGATGGTCAGCTTGCCAGAGCGCCGCGGTCGAGGGTTAGTGCTCCCCCTGGTGGGATTATTTGCTGTAGCCCTCATTGTCGCAGTGCTGCTGAACCCCCGCACGGGGCTCCTGCATTTGGTGCCGCCAGCCCTGCAGGACCCGGTGCGCGCCGTGCTGGTGCTGGCGTTTGGCGGCGTGCTGTCCTGGCTGCTGGAGCGCTATTGGTTTGGCCGGCTCAGGCCGGGTGCCGGCCCGCTGCCAGCCCGCCAAGTCACGACGCTCAGGTTTGTGGTGCGCTTGGTGCTGTACATGGCCGTGGCGGTCGGCGTCTTAGCCGCCTTTGGCGTCGGCGTCCCCTCGGTGGTGTTTGGCGGCGCCTTTATCACCGTCGTGCTGGGACTGGCGGGCCAAACCGTTCTGGCCAACATGCTGGGGGGCGTCTGGCTGGTCATGTTCCACCCCTTTGAAGTTGGCGACCGGGTGGAAATTATCACGT
The DNA here is from genome assembly GCA_021846505.1 of Bacillota bacterium. GTDB lineage: Bacteria > Bacillota > Sulfobacillia > Sulfobacillales > JAIMBI01 > JAJZWV01. Next base: position 54,238 of record JAJZWV010000004.1, on the reverse strand, counting down.
GGCAGTATCCGCTCCTGATGCCCTCGTATGGCCACGAAGCGCTGAAGCCGAGCTATGTCGGCACCATCACCGACGTCTCGCTGATGTATACCCAGATGGCCACGGACTCAGGTCTCCCGATGAGCATCCCGAACGGCATCCTGGTGCAAGCCGCGATCACCAATCGCAACCGCGGCACAATCCATCGCCTCCGGGTGCGCTTCGAGGTGGACCAGGGCGTCAATCCGGACGCGTTGGTCGCCGACATTGAGCGGCAGCTGAAGCCCACGGTGCCCGGCGCCGAGGCGATGATGGTGGACGTCAGCCCCACGACCTACTCGCTGGTGGTCATTGTCGACCACACCGACACCGATGACGCAATGCGCCACCGCGTGCTGCGCGCCGCCTGGGCGGCACTGGGGCGGGCGCGGGCGGCGGCCGAGGCGCCCGCCCCCGACGCCTGAGCGCCGGTCCCGCGGCACGGGAGCCCGCACCCGGCGCGCTCCCGCCCAAGGGGTCCAGCGATGCGCGCACGCCCACGTGCCAACCGGGATCGGGCCGTGGCCTGGTGTGCCGCGCCCTCGGCGGTCACGCCTCGGGCCACGGCCCGGCCGCCTGCCCCCAATCTGCGCGCGCGCCGAGATGGCCAAAGGCGCTGGGGGCTGGCCGCCAAGAACAACGCCCTGCGGCCGTGCCCTCCGCGACTTGGACGGGCATTGATGCAGGGCTAATCCGACTGACCCGCCCTCCACGCCCAAGATCCCGTCATAGTCGCGGAACGTGAGATGTGGTAAGGGATTGGCGTGCGGACTGGACAGCGGCCGCCCGGTAGCGTACCGTGGCGGCATGCACACCGGACCGGCCACCGGGGGCGCCGTCGCGGTCCCCGATTGGGCCGGCCGCTTGACGGTACGCATGGTGCGCCCGGAGGAGCGCCCGCGGTGGCGGGCGCTCATGGCGCGCCACCACTCCCTCGGCTTTCGCGGGCTGGTGGGCGAAGCGCTCTGCCGCGTGCCCTGCGTGGATGGCCACTGGCTCGCGCTGCTCGGCTGGGCGGCGGCCGCCTGGATGTGCCGCGCCCGCGACCGGTAGATCGGGTGGACGCGGCCCCAGCAGTGGGCCCGGCGGCGCTATGTCGCCAACAGTGCACAGTTCCTGGTGCTCCCCGGGGTGCAGATCCCCCACCGGGCCTCGAAGACGCGGGCGCGGACGACGCGGCGGCTCGCCGCGCTGACGGATCCCCGCCACCGGCGGGGGGGCGCCACGAGTTGACCCAGGTCGTGTTGCTGGCGCTCGCCGCCGTCGTGGCGGGGCAGCGCTCGTTGGTGGCGATCGGGGATGGGATTGGGGACTTGGACCCGACCCAGGGGGCGGCCTTGGGGTGTCGACGCACGGGGCCACCTACCGCGTGCCGAGCGAGCCCACGGTGCGCCGCGCGCTGCAGCAGCTGGATGCCGATGCGGTGGACACGGTGTTGCCCCAGTGGCTGACGGCGGAAGCGCATCGGGCGGGCGACGCGTGGGCCATCGACGGCAAAAGCCTCCGCGGATCGCCCCAGGGGGGCCGGGGCAGCCCGGTCCATTTGCTGGCGCCTTGATCCACCGCACGGGACAGGTCGCCGGCCAGGTCCTGGTGGAGACCAAGACCCACGTGATCCCGACACGCCAGGACCTTTTGGACCCGCTCGATGGGGCGGGCCGGGTGGTCGCCGTCGATGCCTGCCCACGCAGACGGAAGCCGCCCGCTATCTCGTGGAGGATAAACGGGCGCACGACGTGATGACCGTCAAAGGGAACCCACCCGCCGTCCACGACGCCTGCGCGGCCCTCGAGGCCGCGGATTTTTCCCCTGACGGTCCGGACGGTGGACCGCGGCCACGGCCGCCTTGAACCGCGCGTCATTCGTACCTCGACCGCACTGAATCTCTACCTCCACTGGCCCGGGCTCGCCCAGGTGTTTCGCATCGACCGCCACGTCACGGCGCTCGACGGCAGCCACCCCCGCAGCGACAGCGCCTATGGGCTGACCGATCTGACCCCGCCGGCGGCCGATGCGGCGACCCTGGGTGACGATGTCCGCCGCCACTGGGGCATCGAACCCCGGCTCCACTACATCCGCGACATGACCTTCGACGAAGACCGCTCTCCGGTGCGTACGCACAGCGGCCCCCGCGTGATGGCGACGCTGCGCCACACCGCCATCGGCCTCCTGCGGACGTGCGGGGTGACGAACCTCCAGTGGGCGGTGAACCACTTGGGGCGGCATCCCGACCAAGTCGTCCGCCTCCTGCTGGGCTAAGCGGTCGCTCGCCGCCACCACACGCCTCCCGGGCCAGCGGCTTTCCCCCCGTCTTCGCCGTGGCCTCATCCTGCGGACGGCCATTCGGTCCGCTGACGCGCACCCAAAGCGCTCGCGCCAACCTCGACTTTGCCGTTGCCGTGGCCGAAGCCCCCATTCACTTGCGCCGCGACACGACTTGTGCTATACAGTAGCCAGTTTCTGGGTTGGTCGGCCGCCGGACGGGGGGGGAACGGGATGCGGTGAATTCGGTTCGTCGAGAGAACGGCGCGAGTCAGGCTGTCTGCATTTTTGGCGGCCACCGTCATGGGTTTCATGCTGAGTTTCGTCCTAGTAGGAACCGCGGCGCACGCTGCGTCGGGCACGTGCCAGATCTATCATTGTTACTCCATCATTACGAGCAACGGGTCCCATTCTGGAGATGAGTCGCAATTTCATAACCAGGAGCTAGTTAAGTCGAAGTCAGAGGTGCAAGTCGGTGTTCACTTGAATAACAAATTGCGGCTGGTAGCACAAGAGACATCAGCCGTCTTTTCTTGTGTAGAGGAAGCCTGAGCATTCAGTGTTCGATATTTCCCGGAGAAAGCCAAACGTGCAATCAGGTTCCCGATACCAGAGTACCAAAAGGTCTGGGCCAATAATTACGGCCCCCCGGATGTATCTGTGGTTGTTGCTACAACTCTACTCGCCTCCCGGCATCAACTCGAGCGAGTACTCAGGTACATTCAACAACTACGTTGACGAAGGATGCGGGAGCGGCTATCAGCAGGGCCAGTGCTTAAACGGAATTGGTTTCCACCCCAGCAAGTGGTGCGACAACAAACCGCCACAAGAAGTGCGGGAAAGGTGCTGATGGGATGAAAGGCTTTGCGAGGGCGACGTGGATCGTAGGGGCGCTCTTGATTGGGGCGCTGTTGGTGTTCGCCCGACCCGGGTATAGTCGGCCGATGCAGTCATCAGGTAGGGCCACGGTGGTGGCAGCGACAGGGGTGGTGTATCACGGCGTGAACCAAACCCTTCTGCAGCGGTGTTTGACTACAGGGCAAAACTGTCTTGTGAAGGTCCCTGGCTTGGTGCACTGCATGCGCGTCTACAAGATCTGCAATCAGGCGGCCGCTGCCAACAGCGTGCTGTCGCGTCCTCTTGTGGCGGGCACACCCCTTCTCAGCAAACTCCAAGTACTTCGGAGCCTCGGGGCCCTAAATGCGGGCGTCAAGCGGGCCACTGCGGTCCTCATGACCTACGGAAGCATCCATGCCAAAGAACCCGCTCTTGCCGCGAGTACGACCGTTAACCGCGGGCGTCCCATGTACCTGGTGACTGAGTGGTTCGCAAAGCCCGTGCTCGTGAATTTCAGCGCACCTGAGGGTGCTCCGGCCTCAGGCTATGTAACTCAGGCTCAGTACGTGGTTGACGCCGCAACTGGTCGGGTGACAGATTGGACGCCGTAGCAACGAAGGACGAGGAGCAGTCCAGTTGCTCGAACTCTATGCTCCGTAGAAGTATAAGCCAACCCTCCGTTCACGGCGCTGGTGCGGCCCTCGAGGCTGCGGAGTTCCCCCCTCCGGTGCACAACGGTGAGTCGCGGCCCACGCTGCGCCACGCCGCCATCGGCCTCCTGCGGACGTGGGGGCTGACAAACATGCAGCGGGCGGTGAACCACTTGGGACGGCATCCCGACCAGGCCGCCCACCTCCTGCTGGGCTAAAGGACCGCCCCGCGACCGCCCCGTCCCCGGGACGGTGGGGTCGCCGTGCGCGCCGCGGCCGCGCTGCGGACCATGCGGCCGCCGTCAACCCTTCCTCGAGGGCAATTTCACCCCAAGGCGCCCATTCTGGCGGATGACGCGTGCCCAAAAATGGCCTGGTCCAGCTCCGACGCTGCCGCTGCCGTGCCTCCAGGCCGCCGGCTGGTTGACGAACGGCCCGCGATCTGTCATACGATGACTGGCACAGCGAGCGCGGTGCTATCGTTCGTCGCAGAGAGGTCCATCAGGAGGAATTGCAATGGAGCGTCCGATTCGCCACTTTGTGGCCGCGGCCGCCGCCCTTGGGGTGGTGACCGGGCTAGCCATTTTTCTGGGCGGGACCACGCCCGCCACCAGCTACATCGGCGACGTCTTGGACCTGGCTCTTTTAGCGACCGCCTTCTTCGCCGGCCGCCAGGCCCGGCGCGAGGGGCGCCGGCCCGGATGGCTCGGGGGGCTGGTGGGTGCGGTCGGCGGCTTCCTGTCCGGCTTGGGATATTTAGGCGTCACGCTGCCCGTGTCTCGCTTTCACACGGTCACCACCCCAGCGGGCCTCCGGGAAACGGCCGCGCAGCAGGCGGCGGTGGCAAACGGTGTCGGCGCCCACGTCGGGGCGATTATTGGAGTGACACTCGTGCTGGGGCTGTTTGGCATCCTGGCTGGCACCGTGGGTGGCGCGACCGGCCAGCCACCCGGGTCGACCCGCGCCGTGTGAGCGGCCTCTCCCCCCGCTAAACTACCCCGAGCGCGAAAGGACGGCGAATATCGCATGGACGCTGATGCGGGGGCGATGGTGACTGCCCCCCACGGCCTCACCCTGGTGCTGGACCAGGTCAGCAAGCGTTACCACCGAGGCCAGGAGGCGGTGCCCGCCCTGGAGGACGTGTCGCTGGCGCTGCTGCCGGGCGCGCTCACGCTCATTCTGGGCCCCTCGGGCGGCGGCAAGTCCACGTTGCTGCAGCTTTTAGGGGGTATGGACCGGCCGTCCAGCGGGCGGATTTGGGCCAATGGCACAGAAATTACCGCGCTGGCCCCTGACCAGCTGTCAGCCTGGCGCCGGGACACGGTCGGGTTTGTCTTCCAGTCCTTTCACCTGCTGCCGCACCATGATGCGGCCGAGAACGCGGCCCTGCCCCTGCTGCTGCGGGGACAGCGGCGCGCGCTGCGGCGCCAGCGGGCCGTTGACCTGCTAGATCGGGTGGGGCTCGGCGACCGCGCCCGCCACCGGCCCAGCCAGCTGTCTGGCGGCCAGGCGCAGCGCGTGGCGATCAGCCGTGCACTGGCCAACGACCCGCCGCTGATTTTGGCCGACGAGCCCACCGGCAATCTGGACACCGACAGTGGGCGCGCTATCCTGGACCAGCTGCAGCGTCTGGCTCACGAGGACGGGCGCACGGTGGTGCTGGTGTCGCACAACCCCGAGTTTATCGCGCTGGCCGACCGGGTCATCCACCTGCGCGACGGCCGCATCCAGGACGACTCGCGTCCTGCCCCGGTGACCGTCCCGGCGGGGGCCGCATCGCCGTTTCTCCCCCGGCGGCGCGGCCCGCGCCCCGCCGCCCTGGTGCGGGAGGCAGCTGCCTCCGTACGGCGGCGCGCGTGGCGCTCCGCGCTCACCGCACTCGGGGTGGCCATCGGGGTCGCCGCCATGGTGCTGCTGATTTCCATCGGACAGGGCCTCGAGCACCGCGTCGTGAATGCCACGCTGCAGCAGGCGTCCTTGAACAGCCTCATTGTCAGCCCCAGTCCCTCCTCCGGCGCCTTTTCGCTCACGCACGTGGGGTCCACCTCCACGAAAATCCACCCTATCACGGAGGCCACCCTCCGCCGGTTTCTGCATCTTCCTGGCGTGGTGGGCGCCTACGGCACGGCCCAGTTTCTTGGCCAGCTGACCCGCGGGGGTCGAAGTTTATCCCTCCTGGTGCAGGGGCTCCCGCCCAAAGCCCTCTGGCACCGCGCCCAGATGCCCAAGCTGGCCGTGGGCCACCTGCCTACCCCGGGGCACGCCCAGGCGGTCCTGGACCGCGCATCTGTGGATGCGCTGTTTGGCCTCAAGCCCGGCCAGGAGCGCCGAGCCCTGGGCAAAACCTTCACTGTGCGGCTCAGCTCGGAGCTTGGGGGCGCCGCGGGCTCCAGCGTCACCGGCATCCGCGCAGCCGCGGAGAAGCCGGTGACGCTGACGCTGGTGGGCGTCAGCCAAAGCGCCTTCACCTCCGAGCTGCAGGTGACGGCCGGCCGCATCACCGGGTGGCTCCGTGCCAATCGCGCCAGGAACGCCCCGCTGACGTACGGAGGGGCCATTGTGCTGGCGGCCCGTGTGCCGCTGGTGAAAGGGCTGGCGGCGAAGATTCGGCATGAGGGGTTTGGCGTCACCACCACAGCCTCCATCATCCAGTCCATTCAAAGCGCCTTTGGGGTGCTGGAGACCGGGCTGGGCGTCCTGGGCGGCATTGCGCTGGTGCAGTCCGGCCTCATGATCGGCGTGGTGATGGGCATGGCGGTGCTGGAGCGGCGGCGGGAAATTGGTGTCTGGCGGGCGGTGGGAGCCCGCCGCCGCGACATTTTCCTGCTGTTCCTGGTGGAGGCGCTGGCCATCGGGGTCATCGGCGGGGCGGCGGGCGACTTGGTGGCGGTGGGCTTTGGCAACCTCGGGGCGCTGCTGTTCCACGTGGCAGGCCTCTTTTACATGCCGCCGATCCTCCTGCTGCTGGGCCTCGCCTTTGGGGGCACCATGGCGGTGCTGGCCGGCCTCATCCCGGCAAGCCAGGGGGCCCGGCTGTCGCCGGTGGAAGCGCTTCGCGCGGAGTAGCGCGGACCCAATCGCCATGGCCGGCGAAGGAAGTACGCCCCCGTCATGTCAGGGATACGAGCACATCCCGGTGGCCAACCAGCATTGCTGTCGCGGTGCCGATACCGAGTGCCGCGCGTGCGCCATGGAGCATGGCGCACGCGTCAGGTCTGCGGCTTTTCCAGCACTGCGCCCAGCTGGTGGTAGCGGCCCCCTCGGTACAGCAGCGGCCGCCGCGCCTCAAACACGCGGGTGGCCACGGGCGCGCCCACCACCAGCCAATGGTCGCCCACGGCCACGCGGTCAACAATCCGACACTCGTACCAGGTGTGCGCCCCCTGGAGCAGCCGCACCGGCAGCGCCTCGCCGGGCTCGCTGTCGCCCCACCACCACGGGCGCTTGTCGACGTCGCGGCCCGATACATTGCCCAGCTGCTTGGACAGCGCCGCCTGGTGCTCGGACAGGAGCGACAGCCCAAAGCTGTCCGCGCGCTCCACCACCGACCAGGTGTAGCGGGTGTCCCCCACATACACGCCCAGCATCCGCGGCTCAATCGACACCGGCGTGCACCACTCGGCACTCATGGCCGCCCAGCGTCCCTCTGCCTCCGCCACGATCACCCCGACCGTATTCACAAACCGCCGAAATGCGCGGTGATCCAGCAGGCGCCCCGGCTGATCCGTCATCGGCTGATCAGCGCGCGGGCGAAAAACAGCACGTTGGCGGGGCGCTCCGCGAGCCGGCGGCTGAAATATGCGTACCAGTCCTCGCCGTACGGCACGTACACGCGCGTCCGGTGACCCGCGCGCGCCAGCTCCCGCAGCACCGACAGCTTAATGCCGTACAGCATCTGAAACTCGTAGCGCTCGCGCGGCAGGTGGATCCGCTGAAAGTACTGCAGCACGTCGCGAATAATCCCTTCGTCATGGGTGGCCACCGCCACGATGTGGCCCGCGCTGGCAGCCTGCGCCACCAGCCGCAGATAGTTAGCATCCACGTCCGCCTTGCTGGGATAAGCCAAGTGGGCCGGCTCTCGGTACGCCCCCTTGACAATCCGGATCCGCCGCGGCCGATCCGACAACGCTTCCAAATCATCTTTGGTGCGATAGAGATAGGCTTGCAGCACCAGTCCCACCCGGTCCGGGGACACCTCGTCGGCCAGGCGCCGATACACGGCAATCGTGTCGGCCGTGTAGGGGGTGTCTTCCATGTCGACGCGCACAAAGCAGCGGGGTTCGCCATCGGGCCCGCTCACGGCTGCGGCACGCTCCACGATGCGCCGCGCATTTTCAAATCCCAGTGCCGGATCGACGCCGAGCCCCATCATGGTGAGCTTGACGGACACGTTGCCGGGCAGCCCCGCCGCATCCAAGGCGTCCAGCAGGTCCAAATAACTTTGGCAGGCGGCACCGGCCGCCGCGCGATCCTTCACGCCTTCCCCCAAGTGGTCCAGCGTCACGCCGATGCCTTCTTGCTGCAGCTGCCGCGTGACCGCGATGGCATCGGCCAAGTGCTCGCCCGCCACGAAGCGAGCCGCCCCCATCTTCAAGCCGTAGCGCTTGACCGCGCCCGACACCAGGGAATTGTCGGCCACGCTCAGAATCAGTTCACGGAACATGCGGCGCCTCCTAGAACCAAACTTGCTCCAAGCAGAGCCCGGACGCGGGCGCCGCCGAAAACAACCCCACCCGCTCGGGGTGGGCCAGCGCCCGCCGGATGGGCTCCGGCCCACCCGCCTGGGCGGCGGCGCACATGGCGCCCACCATCAAACGCACCATATGATACAGGAAGCCGTCTCCCGTGACCCAAAACACCCAGCCCGGCTCCCCAGGGCGGCCCACCTCCCAGTGTGCCGAAAAAATGCGGCGCACCGTCGTTTTCGCGGAGGACCCCTGATGGCGAAATGCGCCGAAGTCGTGGCGCCCCAGAAACTCAGCGGCCCAGCCATTCAGCGGGCCAAGCGCCAGCGGAACGGGGACCACCCCCACCCGATTCACCCAAAACGGGTCGGCCAGCGGCTCCGCCACCAGTCGGTACGAGTAAGCTTTGGCGCGGCTCCGGCGCGGGTCAAAGTCTGACGGCACAGCCCGCACGTCCCGGATGCGAATGGTGGCCGGAAGCCGCCGGTTGGCCACCAACGCCAGCCGCTCCAGCGGAATCGGCGAGGCGCCGACCCGCCACACCGCCACCTGGCCGCGCGCGTGCACCCCGGCGTCGGTACGCGAAGCGCCCTGCACCCGGGCGCGCACGCCGGACACCTCGGACAGCACCGCCTCCAGCACGCCCTGCACGGTGGGCGCCCCCGGCTGATACTGAAAGCCCTGAAACGCGCTGCCATCGTACGCGACCGTCATTGCCAGGGCCACAGCCACCCCTCCCTGCCTGCCACGGCCATCAGCGCCAGCCACCCCGACGCCGCCATGAGCCACGCCCAGTCCGCCGGGCGCCAGCGCGTGGGTGGTGCCGGCGCGCTCGGGCGCTTCAGCCACAGCACCAGCGCCAGCTCCTCGGTGCGTGCCAGGGCCCGCGCCAGCAGCGGCACCACCGTGCCGGCCGCCCGCCGCACGCGCCCCCGGAAACTGGGATCGGGGTGCATCGCCTCCCAGCCCCACTGCAGGCCCTGCCACTCCGCTCGCACCAGCGGCACAAACCGCACCATCATGGCGGACCCGAGCGCCATGTCCTCTGCCAGCCGCGGGCCTAGTCCTGCCAGCGCCTGGTACACCACGTCATAAACCTCGCCGGGCAATAGGCCCGGCAGCAGATGCTCCGCCCCAGCCACGGCGAGCCACGTGCCCGCGGCGGTCCCGGCGCCCACCATGAGGCCGCGCGCCGTGAACCCCAGGGCCCACCAGGCCGCCAGGCCCCACAACAGCGCCCAGGGCCCAAACCGAGCCACAGCACGCGCCCAGCGGCGCGCCCGCTCGGGCGGGAGTCGAGCGGCCAGTGCCAGCACCCCCACCAGCATGGCCAGGACGCCCGCCAGCGGTGCCGCAAAGGCGGCGGCCGTCCACATCGCCAGCACCGTCAGCCGGCTCGCCGCGTGGGGGGGCCCTGCGGCTGTGCCGCTCACCGGGGAACAATCTCGGCCGCCAAGCGCTCGGCGCTCCACCAGCTCTCGCCCGGCAGTCGGCGGCGCTTCAGCTCCTGGACCAGGTCAAACAGCTCGGGCCCGGCCGTGAGGCGCGCCGCCAGCTCCGCCGGCGGGCCGTCACCCGCCACCTCCAGATCTTCCATCCACCACGCCCGCGGCACCTGGCTCACCAGCCAGGGCCAGTCGTGGGTGGCCACCACCACCAAGCGCGTGTCAGCCAGCTCGGCAATCACCCTGGCCGCGGTGGCTTGGCCCTCGGCGTCCACCCCAGCGGTGGGCTCGTCCAGCAGCACCAGCGGCGCGTCTGCCCGCAGGAGGGCCGCCAGCATGACGCGCCGCCGCTCGCCGGTCGACAGCTGATACGGGCGCGCGCGCTCCAAGTGGGCCACCCCCAGGCGCCGAAGTGCCTCCTCGCCCCCCGCGCCCACGACGTCACTCACCGTCGCGCCATACAGCTGCCACTCCGGGCGCTGCAATACCAAGCGCCGGCGGTCGGGCGCCAGCCGCGCGTGAAACACGCCCGCCGCCAGCGGGTGCAAGCCCGCCAAACAGCGCAGGAGGTTGCTTTTCCCGGAGCCGGTCCGCCCCACCACGCCTAAGAGGCCTGGCCCCTCGACCGCGCGCGTGCCCACCGTGAGGCAGCCGCCGGGAACCCGGAACACGGCGCCCGCTAGCTCCAGCCGTGCTGAACCCATGCCACCAAGCGTCCGGGGTCGGCCGACACGGGTGCCGACGCCCCGCGCGCATGCCGGTGCAGAGCCCGGCCGGTGGCGGCCACCGCCGACTGCGGGATGCCGGCGCGCGGCGCCGATGCGCCGAGCGCCTCCGGGGTCCCGTCGTACACCAGCCGGCCGTCAGCCAGCACCAGCACGCGGTCGGCCAGCGCCACCTCCGCCCAGTCATGCGTCGCCACGACCCGCGTCGCGCCGTCGCCACCCAAGTCCCGCAGCGCGGCGCGCACAGCCCGCGCCGCCGACGGATCCAGCAGCCCCGTCGGCTCGTCCAAAATCCAGACCGCAGCGCCACCGGCGTACCAGCCCGCCAGCGCCACGCGCTGCTTTTCGCCGGAGGACAAGCTGTCCACCGCCCGATCGGCCAGCGCCGCTAAGTCAAATCGAGCCCACGCGGCGTCCACCCGAGCGGCCGCTGGGCCAAAAAAGTTCACGTGATCCCTGACCGTGGCGCCCACCAGCCCCCCCTCTACATCGGCGGACAGCCACGCGACCGTGCCCCCCGGCGCGTCCGCCGCCGGCACCCCGCCTATCCGCGCCGTGCCCCGGCTGGGCGCCAGCGCGCCCGCCATCACCTTTAGCAGCAGGGACTTCCCCGATCCGTTGGCACCGAGCACGGCGACCGACTGCCCCGCCGGAATCACCACGTCCACGTCAAGCAAGGCGGGCGGCCGCGGTGGATACCACACCGCAACCCCCGCCAGCTCGAGCGCCGACACCTTAGACCAATTCCAAAATGGCCATCGGGGCGGCATCGCCCTGGCGGGTGCCCACGCGCACGATGCGGGTGTAGCCCCCCTGCCGCTCCTGGTACCGCGGCCCAATCGTCTCAAATAAGTCGCGCACCACGGCGGGATCCAAAACGTACGCCAGCGCTTGCCGGCGCGCGTGCAAGTCCCCCCGCTTGGCCAGCGTAATCATGTGCTCGGCGGCCACCCGTGCCTCTTTCGCCCGTGGCACGGTGGTTTGAATCCGGCCATGCCGCAGCAGCGAGGTGACTAGGCCCCGCAGCAGCGCCCGCCGCTGGTCTGCCGGCTTGCCCAGTTTTCGAAAGCTTGCCACACCTGATTCTCCTTCTCCGGTTCCAGATAAGCCACTATTCCTCTGAGGGCCGGAGGGCCAAGCCCATGTGGCCCAGCTTCTCCTTCACCTCTTCCAGCGACTTCTTGCCCAGGTTCCGCACCTTCATCATGTCCTCGTCCGTCTTGTTGGTCAGCTCGCGCACTGTGTTGATGCCCGCCCGCTTCAGGCAGTTGAAGGAGCGCACCGACAAGTCCAGCTCGTCGATGGGCATCTCCATGAGCCGGTCATGCCGGTCATCGTCGCGCCCCAGGCCCAACTCCACGTCGCCGCCCATGTCCGAGAGGTTGACGAACATGCGCAGGTGGTCGGCCAAAATTTTGGCCCCCACCGATACCGCTTCCTCGGGACTCATGGTGCCATCCGTCCACACTTCCAGCGACAGCCGGTCGTAGTCGGTGATGTGGCCCACGCGGGTGTTTTCTACGTGCCAGTTCACCCGCCGCACCGGGCTGAACAGCGCGTCCACCGGCACAACCCCCAGCGCCTGGTCCGGCTTCTTGTTTTTGTCCGCCGGCACATAGCCCCGGCCGCGCTCCACGGTCATCTCCAGGGAGAGATGGCCACCGTCGTCGACATGAGCCAAGACATGCCGGCCGTTCACCACTTCCACATCCGCGTCGCTGAGGATGTCGGCGGCCGTTACGGTGGCGGGACCGGTCACATCCACCCGCACCAAGCGCGGCTCGTCGCCATACATCCGCAGCGCCAGCTGCTTGATGTTCAGCACGATTTCCGTCACGTCTTCCACCACGCCCGACACGGTGGAAAACTCGTGCAGCACCCCTTCAATGCGGACCGACGTGACCGCACTGCCCGGCAGCGACGACAGCAGCACCCGCCGCAAGGCATTTCCCAGGGTGATGCCGTAGCCCCGGTCTAAGGGCTCCACATGAAACTGCCCATAGTCAAAGTGTTCGCCGCTGTCGACTCGGCGAATTTCCGGCCGCTGCTTTTCAATCTCGGTCATGGCCAGCCCCAAAGGGCGTTGCCCCCCTTCTTGACTCCAACCCGCAGCGCCTAGCCGCGCCGCGAGTACCACTCCACAATCAGGCGCTCCTGCACCGGCACTTCCACCTCTTCCCGCGTGGGCAGGCGCAGCACCTTGCCCTTCAGCTCCGGGGGATCCACCTCAAGCCAGGGCGGCACGCCCCGCGGCGCCGTCTCCTTGATGATCGGGAAGCGCGACTTGGTTTTGCTGGACGCCCTCACCGCAATCAGGTCGTCCGGGCGCGTCTGGTACGACGGGATGTCCACCTTGTGGCCATTCACTTCAAAGTGCCCGTGGCGCACCAGCTGCCGCGCTTCCGGCCGCGAGGCCGCCAGGCCCATGCGATACACGACGTTGTCCAGCCGCCGCTCTAGGAGCTGCAGCAAGGTCGCACCGGTGACGCCGCGCTTGCGGCTGGCCACCCGGAAGTAGCGGTGGAACGGCCCTTCCATTACGCCATAGGTGCGGCGCACCTTCTGCTTCTCGCGCAGCTGCACTCCATATTCAGACATTTTCGTGCGGCGGCCCTGGCCATGCTGACCGGGCGGAAACGGGCGCCGCACCACGGGGCACTTCTCGGTAAAACACTTGTCGCCTTTGAGAAACAGCTTGGTGCCTTCTCGCCGGCAAAGCTTGCAAACGGGTCCTGTATAGCGGGCCATGCGATCCTCCTTCTCGTGCCTTCGTATTTTAGACGCGGCGCCGCTTCGGCGGCCGGCACCCGTTGTGGGGAATCGGGGTCACGTCTTTAATCATGCTGACCTCAAGCCCGGCCGCCTGCAGCGAGCGAATCGCCGCCTCGCGCCCCGCGCCGGGGCCTTTGACGAACACTTCCACCTCGCGAAGCCCATACTCCATGGCGCTCTTGGCTGCCGCTTCGGCCGCCAGCTGTGCGGCAAACGGCGTGCTTTTCCGCGATCCCTTAAATCCTGCCTGCCCCGAGGACGCCCAGGACAGTGCGTTGCCCTGAGGGTCGGCAATTGTGACAATGGTGTTGTTAAACGTCGATCGGATGTGCGCTACGCCCCGCTCGATGTGGCGGCGGTCGCGCCGCTTCGCTTTGTTGGACCGGCGAATCGGCATCGGACTCCTCCTTACTTGTCATGCGATAAGAGCCGCAGGGCGGCCCGGCTAGCGCTTGCGGCGCACGCCCACGGTCCGCTTCGGACCTTTCCTCGTGCGGGCATTGGTTTTGGTGCGCTGGCCGCGCACGGGGAGGCCCCGGCGGTGCCGAATGCCCCGATAGCTGCCAATGTCCATCAGGCGCTTGACGGACAGCTGCACCTCGCGGCGCAGGTCCCCTTCCACCCGATAAGCCTCAGTTCCCTCGCGAATCCGGCGCTCTTCGTCTTCCGTCAAGTCGCGCACCCGCGTGTTGGGGTCCACCCCCGCCGCTTCGAGAATCTTTCGGCCGTTCGACCACCCGATGCCATAGATATAAGGCAACGCCGCCTCAATGCGCTTGTCGCGCGGGAGGTCGATTCCTGCAATGCGGGCCATGCTCTCTCCCCTTTGCTGTCAGTTCGCCGCCCAGGCTAGCCCTGGGCCTGCTTGTGCTTCGGGTTGGGACAAATCACGATGACCCGTCCGTGCCGCTTCAGCACTTTGCACTTCTCACACATCGGCTTCACCGAAGCTCGGACCTTCATGACTCGCCTTCTTTCTGTGCGTGTTCTTGATGGGGCGGCCGCCGCTATTTGAATCGATACGTGATGCGCCCGCGGGTCAAGTCGTATGGCGACAGCTGAACGGTCACCTTGTCGCCCGCCAAAATGCGAATGAAGTGCATGCGAATCTTGCCCGACACATGCGCGAGCACTTTGTGGCCGTTAGCCAACTCCACCCGAAACATGGCGTTTGGCAGCGGCTCAATCACGGTGCCCTCCACCTCGATGGAATCATCCTTGCCCAATCCGGTCCCCCCTTTCACGATTCGCGCTGTCTCCTTTGGTCGTCCCGTGGTTCTTCCGTGGTCTTCCCGGGGTCATCATCTGGCCCCAATCCGCCGACCGACCGGCTTGCCCGCATTGCCAAATATGCCCTGAGACAGCATATTTGAACCACACCGCCGCGCTCACGCACGGCCGGGGCTACCCATTCGCTGATTGTACCGCGTTTGACCCACTTTCGGCTAGTCGTGTCAGCACCCGGGTGCCCTCCGCGTCCACAAAGACGCTGTGCTCAAAGTGGCACGACAAACTGTGGTCGGCCGTCACCACGGTCCAGCCGTCGTCCCGCACCGCCACCCGCCAGTCGCCGGCGTTGACCATCGGCTCAATCGCCAGCGCCATGCCCGTCTTGATGAGCGGCCCACGTCCCGCGACCCCGTAGTTAGGCACCTGGGGATCTTCGTGCATCGCGCGGCCCACGCCGTGGCCCACAAAGTCGCGCACCACCCCGAAGCCCTCCGGCTCCACCACGCCGGACACGGCCGCCCCGATGTCGCCGATGTGGCCGCCCGCCACAGCGGCGCGAACGCCGGCCTCCAGCGACGCGGACGTCACAGCCAGCAGGCGGGCCGCGGTTTCACTGGGTGGGGCTTCGCAAAACACCGACACGGCCGCGTCGCCCACCATCCCGTGAATGCGGGCGCCCAAATCCAAGCTCACCAAATCGCCGGGACTCAGGCGGCGCGGCCCCGGAATCCCATGAACCACCTCATCATTGACGGAGACACACACGCTGGCCGGATAGGCCGGCTGGCTGGGGTGTACCTGATACCCCTTGAACACCGGCTCCGCACCGCGGCGGCGAATCTCGGCCTCCGCCAGTCGGTCCAGCTCGCGGGTGGACACCCCGGGACGCACGGCCGCCTGCAGCAGCGCCAGCACCTCCGCCACCACCCGGCCCGCCTCAATCAGCCCATCCCGCTCCGACGGCGACTTCAGCTCAATCATGCGGCGCCAGCACCTCCTCGAGGCGAGCGGCTACGTCGCCCACGGACCCGAGTCCATCCACGGTGAGGAGGCGGTCGGACGCCGCATAGTAAGCCACCAGCGGCCGGGTTTCCGTGTCATAAACCTCGAGCCGGCGCACCACGGTCGCCTCCTCGTCATCGGGCCGCGCCATGAGGGCGCCGCCGCAGCGATCGCACCGGCCCGGCACGGCCGGCGGGCTCCAGCGCACGTGGTAGGTCGCTTGGCAGGCGCCGCACAGCCGCCGCCCCGTCAGGCGCTCCACCAACTCCTCCCGCGGCGCCTCCAGCAGCACCGCCACCTCCAGCCGCTGCCCGCGGTCGGCCAACAGCTGGTCAAGCGCCTCGGCCTGCGCGGTGGTGCGGGGAAAGCCGTCAAATACGGCTCCCTCGACGGCGTCGGGCTCCGCCAGCCGCTCAGCCACCATCCCCAGCGTGACCGCGTCGGGCACCAAATCCCCCCGCCGCATGGACGCCTCGGCCTCTTGGCCCAGCGGGGTATGCCCGCCCACATGCTGGCGAAACAGCTCCCCTGTCGACACATGCGGGACATGAAGCCGGCGGGCCAAGCGCTCTGCCTGGGTGCCTTTGCCAGCTCCCGGTGGGCCCAGCAGAATGATGCGGCGTGCCGTGCGGCTCATCCCATGAACCCCCGATAGTTTTGCATCAGCAGGTGGGACCGCATCTGCTTCAGCGTGTCCAGCGCCACCATCACAATGATGAGGAGCGACGTCCCGCCGAAATACAGCGACTGCACCGGGATGGCCATCGTGACAAAGCTGGGCATGACCGACAAGGTGGCCAAAAACAGCGCCCCCACCCAGGTGAGGCGGTAGCTAATGCGGGCCAGGTACTCGGCCGTGGGCTTGCCGGGCCGAATGCCGGGAATGAACCCCCCGGCCTTTTTCAAGTTGTCGGCCACGTCGTCCGGCTTGAACATCACCTGCGTGTAGAAAAACGTGAACACCACCACCAGCAGAAACTCGACGATAATATATGGCGCCGAGATGAAGCTGAAGTTGGTTTGCAGGTACGTGAGCCACGACCGATTCACGAACTGCCCCACCGTCGTAGGCAGAAACAGCAGCGAGATGGCGAAAATGACCGGAATCACGCCCGCCTGGTTGACGCGAATCGGCAGGTGGGTGCTGCCGCCCTGATACATGCGGCGGCCAACCACCCGCTTGGGATACTGGATCGTGATGCGCCGATAGCCTTCGCTGACAAAGATGACGCCCCCGGTGATTACCACCGCCGCCACCAAAAACAGCACGATCACGATGGTTGGCGTGACGCCGGCGGCGAGGTACGCCTGCACCTGGCGGACCGTGAACGGCAGGCGCGAAATGATGCCGAAAAACACCAGCAGCGAAATCCCGTTGCCGATGCCCTTATCGGTGATTTGCTCCCCGACCCACATCAGGATGAGCGTGCCTATTGTGAGCAGGGCCGCCGTCAGGATGGGGTCTCCCAGTCCCGGATGGGCAAACGCGGGCACGCCTCCCGAGCTGTAGTGCGAGAGATAGTACGCTACCCCCGCCGACTGCAGCGCGCCCAGCACCAGCGTGCCCCACCGCGTGTACAGCGTGATGTGGCGCTGGCCCTCCTCGCCTTCTTTCGACCATTCTTCCACCTTGGGGATGACCACGGTCATCAGCTGCATGATGATGGAGGCATCAATATACGGGATGATGCTGAGCGCGAACAGCGACAAGGTCGCGGTGGCACCTCCGGAAAACAGGTTCAGCAGGGCAAAAATCGTCGTGTTGCTGTTGAACAGCGTCTGAATGACCGAGGCATGCACGCCCGGGAGCGCGACGTGGGCGCCCAGGCGAAACACCACCAGCGCCAGCAGCGTGATCAGCAGCCGCCGCCCCAGCTGGCTTTGGCGGAAGGCGCGCAGCATTCCCGCGGTCTGCATGGGCCGCGTCGCCACTACTCCACCTCGGCGCGGCCTTGTGCCGCTTCAATCTTCGAGCGCGCCGTGCCCGAAAACTTCTGGGCATGCACCGTCAGCGCCCGATCCAGGTCGCCCTCGCCCAAAATCTTGACGGGCAGTGGCCGCCGCACCAGCCGGCGCTCCCGCAGCAGGTCCGTCGTCACGTCGGTACCCGCCGGAAACTCATTGAGCTGACCCACATTGACCACTTCATACTCCACGCGGAACGGGTTTTGGAACCCGCGCATGGGCAGACGCCGAATCAAGGGCATCTGGCCGCCTTCAAAGCCGGGGCGGACACCGCCGCCGCTGCGGGCGTTTTGGCCCTTGGAGCCTCGGCCTGAGGTTTTGCCCAAGCCGGAGCCCAAGCCCCGCCCGCGCCGCGTGCGGCGCACCCGCGCCCCGGGGGTCGATTTCAAGTCGTGCAATCTCATGCCGAGTCTCCCTTCTGCCGCCGTGGAGCTTTGGCCGGGGCCGGCGCTGCTTCCGCCGTCTCTACCGCCTCCACCGACACCAAATGCCGCACCTTATGCACCATGCCTCGAATGTCGGGCGTGTCGTCTTTCTCAACAGTGTGCCACATCTTGCCCAGGCCCAGCGCCTTGACTGTGTCCTTCTGCTCGTGGTGGTAGCCGATCGGGCTTCGCACCAGAGTAATCTTAAGTCGACTCGGCATGGCGCCGACCTCCCACTTCTTCCACGGTCTTGCCGCGCAGGCGCGCCACCGACCGAGCGTCCTTCAGCTGGCGCAAGGCATTCATGGCCGCCCCCACCACATTGTTGGGGTTTTTGGAGCCGAGGGACTTCGACAGAATGTCCTCGATGCCGGCCATCTCCACCACCGCGCGCACGGCACCGCCGGCAATCACCCCGGTGCCGGGGGCGGCGGGCTTCAGCAGCACGCGTCCCGCGCCAAACTCCCCCACCACGAGGTGCGGAATGGTGCTGCCGACGCGCGGCACGGTCACCAGGTGCTTCTTCGCATCTTCAATGCCCTTGCGAATCGCCTCCGGAATCTCGGCGGCTTTGCCCAAGCCCGCGCCCACGCGGCCCTTCTCGTCGCCCACCACTACTACCACGCTGAAGCTGAAGCGCCGCCCGCCCATGACCACTTTGGCCACGCGGTTGATCGACACGACTCGCTCCTTAAACTCACTCTCTGCTCGGTCGCCTCGGTCGCGCCGGGGTCCGTCCTGTCTCGCCATGGTGCCTCCTTTGGCTGCTCGCTGGCTCTGCGCTAAAAGTTAAGTCCGGCCTCTCGCGCGCCGTCGGCCACCGCTTTGACCCGGCCGTGATACAGATAGCCCCCGCGGTCAAACACCACGTGCTCCACGCCGCGCTCTTTGGCCCGCTGGCCCACCAAGCGCCCCACCGCCTGGGCCTTGGCGACGGTCAAGCCGCCCTCCAGCCCTTTGATGGCGGCGTCCAGGGTGCTGGCGGCCGCCAGGGTTACCCCGGCTGCGTCGTCAATCACCTGGGCGTAAATGTGCTGGTTGGACCGAAAGACATTAAGGCGCGGGCGCACCGGCGTCCCCACCACCTTGGAGCGAACTCGCAGATGGCGGCGCTTTCGAGCCGCGTTCCTGTCATAGCGCTTGTACACGTTAGCCCCTCTTCTCCCTGCCGGCCGCTGGCATCTGCCTGCGGCGAGCTACTTCTTGCCCGTCTTCCCCACCTTGCGGCGGACGCGCTCCCCTTGATACTTGATGCCCTTGCCCTTATACGGCTCAGGCGGGCGCACCGATCGAATGCGGGCCGCCAGCGCGCCGACGGCCTCCTTGTCGCGGCCCTTCACCACCACCACCGTGGGGGACGGCACCTCGACCTCCAGGCCCGCCGGCGGAGTGATGCGAACGGGATGGGAATATCCCACCGTCAGCACCAGCTCTGGCCCTTGGCGGCTGGCGCGGTAGCCTACGCCTGAAAGCTCCAAGGTTTTCTGAAATCCGCTCGACACCCCCTGAACCATGTTGGCGACCAGCGACCGTGACAGGCCCCACTGAGAGCGCACGCGCTTTTCCTCGGGGTCGCCCACGGGCTTCACCACTACCTGGCCCGCCTCCACCACCACTTCCACTTCGGGGTTCAAGGTGCGGGCCAACTGCCCCGCCGGTCCTGAGACCGACACCGTGCGCCCCTCCAGCGTGATGCTCACCCCCGCCGGGATGGCAATTGGCAGCTTTCCAACCCGTGACATGTGCGTTCTCCTTCCGGTTCTGGTTGTGTGGCTCCGCTACCAGATGTAGGCCAGCACCTCGCCGCCCACGTGCTGCTGGCGTGCCGTCCGATCGGTCATAATGCCGTGCGACGTCGACACCAGCGCAATGCCCAATCCCCCCAGCACCCGCGGCAGCTCGTCATGGGGAGCGTACACCCGGAGCCCTGGCTTGGAAATCCGCCGGAGACCCGTGATGACGCGCTCGCGCTTGGCGCCGTACTTCAGGTACAGCCGGAGCGTGCCTTGGTGGTCATTCGCCAACAGCTCCACTTCGCGGATAAACCCTTCGGCCTTGAGAATCTGAGCCACTGCCTTCTTTACCCGAGAGGAAGGCACGTCGACGTGGTCGCGGTACACCGTGTTGGCATTCCGAATCCGCGTCAGCATGTCCGCTATCGGGTCGTTGACCACTGTGCCTCGTCTTGCCATGTCAATCACCAACTTGCCTTTCTGACGCCCGGAATCTCACCCTTGTGGGCCAGCTCCCGAAAGCACAGCCGGCACAGCCCGAAATCTCGCAGGTACCCACGGGGCCGCCCGCAAATCCCGCACCGGTGATAGCCCCGCACCTTGTACTTCGGGGTGCGCTTGGCCTTGGCGATCAGGGACTTTCTTGCCACGCTTCTCCTCCTCTGTTTGGCCCGCGGCGCTAGCTCTGGACGAACGGCATGCCGAGCCGCCGCAGTAGCTCCTCGCCCTCTTCATCCGTCGCGGCCGACGTGACGATGGTCACATCCATGCCCCGCACCTTTTCGACTTTGTCGTAGTCAATCTCCGGGAAAATCAGCTGCTCCTTCAGACCCAGCGTCAAGTTGCCGCGCCCGTCAAAGCATGCCGTGGAAATCCCCCGGAAGTCCCGCACCCGCGGCAGCGCCGTGAAAAATAGCCGCTCCACAAAGTCATACATGCGCTGGCCGCGCAGCGTCACCTTGCAGCCGATGGCCATCCCCTTCCGCACCTTGAACGAGGCTACAGACTTCTTGGCCCGCGTCACGACCGGCCGCTGACCCGCAATGGCCGTCAAATCCGCCACCGCCGCGTCCAGCAGCTTCGGGTTGCCAATCGCATCGCCCACACCCATGTTCACGGTGACCTTGACCAAGCGCGGCACTTCCAGCGCGTTCTTGTAGTGAAAGCGCTCGCGCAGCGCCGCCGCAATTTCCGTGTCATACGTGTCTTTCAGCGCTGATTCAATGCCCATGGTCCCGCCCCTCCTTTCCCGCTCCGGCTCCAACGGTCGCCGCTCTGGCCAACACTCAATCGAGGGCCTGGCCGCACCGCTTGCAGGTGCGCTGCTTCTTGCCCTCGGCGGTAAAGGTCATGCCCACCCGCGTCGGCTTCTTGCAGTGCCGGCACACGATCATCACGTTGGACACGTGAATCGGCGCCTCTCGGGTCACGATGCCGGTGCCTTTGGTGTGGCGCTTAATCAGGTGGACCTTCTCCACCACCACACGCTCTTCCTTAGGAATGCTTTTGACGATCTTCCCGCGCTTGCCCCGGTCCTTGCCGGTGATGACTTGGACGGTGTCGCCTCGCTTTACTCGCACGCCGACTCCTCCTACAGCACTTCCGGCGCCAACGAAATAATCTTCATGAACTCGCGCTCGCGCAACTCGCGCGCCACGGGTCCAAAGATGCGGGTGCCGCGCGGCTCATGCTCGTCGCGCAGAATCACCGCCGCATTCTCGTCGAAGCGAATGCGGGACCCGTCGGTGCGGTGCGCGCCGGTTTTGGTGCGCACGATGACGGCCTTCACCACGTCGCCTTTTTTGACCATGCCGCCCGGGCTGGCTGACTTGACCGACGCCACAATCACATCGCCGATGTTCCCGTAGCGCCGAAAGGAGCCGCCCAGCACGCGGATGCACATGATCTCTTTGGCCCCGGTGTTGTCCGCCACCGAAAGCCGCGTCTGCGGTTGAATCACCTCGTACCTCCTAGTTGCCCTGACTCCTCTGATGCCTCCCCCCCCCGAACTTGCGTGGGGCGGGTGGCTATTCCTCGGCGCGGGAGATAATCTCCACCACGCGCCAGTGCTTGTCTTTCGACAGCGGCCGGGTCTCTACCACCCGCACCTGGTCTCCCACGCGGCACGCATTGTCCGCGTCGTGTGCCTTCAGCCGCGTGGTCCGCCGAATGCGCCGCTTGTACAGCGGGTGGGGGGTCAGCCGCTCGACGGCCACCACCACCGTTTTGTCCATCTTGTCGCTCACCACTTGGCCGACCCGCACCTTGCGGCCCCCATAGCGGCGCACCGCCGTGGGCTTTGCCTCTTGCTCCGCCACTAGCTTCCTGCCACCTCCTTTATGCTCACCGAATCCCCTGGGCCCGCTCGGTCAGGATCGTGTGCACCCGGGCGATATCCTTCTTCACCTGGCGGACCCGCATGGGGTTCTCCAGCTTCATGGTGGCAATCTGAAACCGAAGGTTAAACAGCTCGCTTTTCAGCTCGCGGAGCTTGTCGTGCAGCTCCTCGTCGGACAGCCCGCGCACTTCATTTGGCTTCATCCGCTGCCACCTCCGTCGCCGGCCGCACCACAAACTCGGTGCGAATCGGCAGCTTGTGCCCCGCGAGCCGCATAGCCTCCTTGGCCACGGCTTCCGACACGCCCGCCATCTCAAACATGATGCGGCCGGGCTTCACGACGGCCACCCAGTATTCCGGGTTGCCTTTCCCGCTGCCCATCCGCGTTTCGGCTGGCTTTTTGGTGACCGGCTTATCCGGGAAAATCGTGATCCACACTTGGCCGCCGCGGCGCACGTGCCGCGTCATGGCCACACGCGCGGCCTCGATTTGCCGGTCCGAAATCCACGCGTTTTCCAAAGCCCGCAGCCCATACTCGCCGAATGACACCTTGTTGCCCCGCAGCGCCTTGCCGCGGCGGTTGCCCCGGTGCTGCTTTCGGAACTTAGTCCGCTTAGGTGCCAGCATCTAGCGTCCGCCTCCTCCGCTGCCCAAGTCCGGCGCTGGCCGGCGCCGGACCTGACCCGGCAGCACCTGTCCCTTGTAAATCCACACTTTCACGCCAATGATGCCGTAGGTGGTGTGCGCCTCGGCAAACCCGTAGTCAATGTCCGCCCGGAGTGTGTGCAGGGGAATGGAGCCGTCCCACTGCCACTCGCGGCGCGCAATGTCCGCACCGCCGAGGCGGCCGGCCACCGCAATCTTGATGCCCTTGGCGTTTTGCCGCATGGCGCGCTGCAGCGCCTGCCGCATAGCCCGCCGAAAGGCAATCCGCTTTTCCAGCTGGGCGGCCACACTTTCGGCCACCAGCTGGGCATCGGTTTCCAAGTTGCGAACTTCCACCACATTCAGGTTGACTTGCTTTTGGCTCAGCGCCTCCAGCTGCTTGCGGAGCGCCTCCACGCCGACACCGCCCTTGCCAATCACCATGCCGGGCTTGCCGGTGTGCACCGTGACCCTAAGCCGGTTCGATGCCCCCCGCTCAATTTCCACCCGGCTGATTCCGGCATTCTTGTGCCGGCTCTTGATGTGCAGGCGAATCGAGCGGTCCTCCACCAGCAGGTCCGGCGTCGTCTTGCGCGTGCCGTACCAGCGCGAATCCCACTCCTTCACGATGCCCAGGCGAAACCCCTTCGGATGTACCTTCTGTCCCACAATCGGCCCCCTCTCCGCTAGCGGTCCCGCTCGCGCAGCACCACCGAAATGTGACTGGTCCGCTTCAAAATCTGAAACGCCTGCCCCCGCGAGCGGGGGTGCATCCGCTTGAGCGTCGGCCCGCCGTCCGCCCAAATCTCCGAGACATAGAGGCTCCGCCGGTTCATCGCGTGATTGTTTTCCGCGTTGGCCGCTGCGCTCTCGATCAACTTCAGGACACTGCGCGAGGCGTGCTTGGGCGTGTGCCGCAAGATGGCGACCGCGTCCGCCACCGACTTGCCCCGCACCAGATCCACCACGATGCGCACCTTGCGCGGGCTGATGCGCACATGCCGCACGGTCGCCCGCGCGGTCGCCTCCTCGGCCTCCAGCCGGTTTGCTCGGTCCGCCACGTTCATCCCCGCCTTACTTGAGAGCGCTGGACCGCTCGGTCCGGTCGCCATGACCCTTAAAGGTGCGCGTCGGGGCAAATTCCCCCAGCTTGTGGCCCACCATGTCCTCCGTGAGATACACCGGCACATGCTGTCGGCCGTTGTGCACCGCTATCGTGTGCCCCACCATCTCCGGCAGAATGGTGGACGCTCGAGACCAGGTGCGAATCACCCGCTTCTCATTCTTCGCATTCAGCGCTCGCACTTTGACCAGAAGCGCCGCCTGCACAAACGGTCCTTTCTTGACCGAGCGACTCATCGCGTCCCTCCTTTGCTTCTCCTGCTTCTCCTTTGCGTCTACTTCACGACGGAACGGCTTCGCCTCGCCCTCACGCTCAGCGGTGCTTCCGTCGCCGCACAATCAGCCGATCCGACCGCTTGTGCTTGGCCCGCGTCTTGACACCCAGCGCTGGCTTGCCCCAGGGCGTCAGCGGATGCTTGTGCCCAATCGGGGACTTGCCCTCGCCGCCGCCATGCGGGTGGTCCACCGGGTTCATCGCCACCCCCCGCACCGAGGGGCGGCGTCCCAGGTGCCGGCTGCGGCCGGCCTTGCCGAGGTTGATGTTTTCATGCTCGGGGTTTCCCACTTGGCCCACCGTGGCCCGGCACCGGGCCAACACCCGGCGCAGTTCCCCCGACGGCAGGCGCAGGAGGGCGTAGGCCCCTTCCTTAGCCATCAGCTGAGCCCCCACCCCGGCCGAGCGCACCATCGCTCCCCCGCGGCCCGGCTCCAGCTCAATGTTGTGGATGACCGTGCCCACGGGGAGGTCCGCCAGCTGCATGGCATTGCCCGGCTTGATGTCCGAGCCGGCGCCCGCGCTCACCTCATCGCCCACCTTCAACCCCACCGGCGCCAAAATGTAACTTTTCTCGCCGTCGGCATAGCGCAAGAGCGCAATCCGCGCACTGCGGTTGGGGTCGTACTCCAGCGCAATCACGCGTGCGGGCACGCCTTCTTTCTGGCGCTTGAAGTCAATCTTCCGGTAGAGGCGCTTGTGTCCGCCTCCCCGGTGCCGCACGGCAATGCGTCCCTGCGCATTGCGCCCAGCCTTCTTGGGCAAGGGCTCCGTCAGCGACTTTTCTGGCTCTTTTTTGGTCAGTGCCGAAAAGTCTGCCACCGTCATCTGGCGCAGCCCCGGTGAGGTGGGCTTCATTTTCTTCACGGGCATCGCTGGTGCCTCCTTCCGCGTACTTTGGCGAGCGCCCGGAACCTTACTGGGTGAACACCTCGATGGTGTCGCCGGGCACCAGCGTGACAATGGCTTTCTTGCGATCCGGCCGGCGGTAGGTCACCCGGCCGCGGCGGCGCTCTTTGCCCGGAGTCCAAATCGTGTTGACCTTGACCACGCGAACCTTGAAAATCTCTTCCACAGCTTCACGCACCTGAATCTTGGTCGCCCAATCGGCCACTTCAAAGGTGTACTTGTTCAGCTGCAGAGCGTCCGTGCTGGCTTCGGTGATAATGGGCCGCACCAACACGTCATGAACGGTCCTCATGCCCCAAACACCCCTTCAATCTCCTCCACCGCGTCCACCGCCAGCACCACCCGCGCATGCTTCAGCAGCGTGTAGGCGTTGAGCGCGTTGGCCGTGGCCGTGGCCACCTTGGGAAGGTTTCTGGCCGAGAGCTTCAGCACGTCGTTTTTCCCGGCCGTGATAAGCAGGGCGTTCTCCGGTGCCTCCAGGCGCTGCAGCAGCTCCAGCACCGACTTGGTGCGAATCGCCGGCAGCACCAAGTTGTCCACCACCGTCAGCTCCCCCGCCGCCAGCCGGGCCGACAGTGCCTGCCGAATCGCGGCCTGGCGCATCTTCTGCGGGAACTTGACCGACCAGTCGCGGGGGTGCGGCCCAAACACCACGCCGCCGCCGCGCCAGTGGGGCGCGCGAATGCTCCCCTGGCGCGCCCGCCCCGTGTGCTTTTGCTTCCACGGCTTCCTGCCGCCCCCCCGGACCATCGCCCGGGTTTTCGTGGCGGCAGATCCCTGACGCTGGTTTTGGAGATAAATCACCACGGCTTGGTGCAGCAGCGCCTGATTGGGCTCCGCGCCAAAGACGCGCTCCGAGAGGTCGCGCTCCCCCACGGCTTCGCCGTCTAGGTTGTATACGGTCACGCGGGGCATCAGCGCGCCCCCCCTTCCGACGCCCGCGGCGCCTTCTTGGACGCGCGCACCATGACCCAGCCGCCCTTGGGGCCAGGCACGGCGCCCCGAATCAGCAGCAGGTGCCGCGCGGCGTCCACGCGCTGCACCTTGAGCTTTTGCACGGTCACCCGCGCATGGCCCATGTGCCCGGGCAACTTGCGGCCTCGAAACACGCGCCCGCCGCCGCCCGACATACGGGCCCCCAGCGACCCCACCCCGCGGTGGTACTTGGAGCCGTGGGTCATCGGGCCGCGGTGGAATCCCCACCGCTTGATCACGCCCGCAAAGCCCTTGCCGCGCGAGGTGCCAGTCACGTCGACCCACTCGCCCGCTTCAAAGGTGTCGCCCACGCGAATCTCGTCGCCCTCGGACAACTCTTCCGCCCCCGGCAGGCGGAGCTCTCGGCGGTGGCGGACCGGCTCTTGGCCCAGCCGCCGGAACTCGCCCAAAATGGGCTTCTTCAGCTTGCGGGGCTTGACCGTCCCGAAGCCCACTTGCACGGCGCTGTAGCCGTGGCGGGCGACGGTGCGTTTCATGACGACCCGGTTCGGCTCGGCCAAAATGACTGTGACCGGCACCGAGCGGCCTTCCTCATCAAACACCTGGGTCATCCCCAGCTTTTGACCCCAAATCCCTTTCATCAGTACCCCCGCCTACAACGTTTAAAGCTTGATCTCGATGTCCACCCCAGCCGGCAGGTCCAGCCGCATCAGGGCATTCACGGTTTTTTGACTCGGGTCCATGATGTCGATGAGCCGCTTGTGCACACGCCGCTCAAACTGCTCGCGAATATCTTTCTCGCCGTTGGGCGCGGTCAGCACGGTGTAAATGCGCTTCTCCGTCGGCAGCGGCACCGGCCCCGACACACTGGCCCCATTGCGCTTGGCCGTCTCCACGATGCGCTGCGCCGATTGGTCCAGCACTTCGTAGTCGTACGCCTTCAGCCGGATGCGAATCTTTTGCTGGGCCTGCACGGGCACCGGCGGCTTGGTGCCCCGGGCCGCCCCAGCCGCCGGCGAGGCCGGCGGCTTCTGCGGCGAGCGGGCTGGGCCCGTGGGATTGGTCGACATACTTAAAGGTCCTCCCGCTTAATTCTTGATGGCCGTGACAACGCCGGCGCCCACGGTGCGGCCACCCTCGCGAATGGCAAACCGGAGCCCCTGCTCCATCGCGATCGGCGAAATGAGCTCGATGGACATTTTCACGTTGTCGCCGGGCATCACTAGCTCCACCCCTTCGGGCAGCTGCACCACTCCGGTCACGTCGGTGGTCCGGAAGTAAAACTGCGGGCGGTACCCGGGCAGAAACGGCGTGTGCCGCCCGCCCTCGTCCTTGGTCAGCACGTACACCTCGGCATCGAACTTGGTGTGGGGGTTGATGCTGCCGGGCTTGGCCAACACCTGGCCCCGCTCCACGCTGTCCTTGTCCACGCCGCGCAGCAGGCAGCCGATGTTGTCGCCGGCCATTGCCACGTCCATCGTCTTGCGAAACATCTCCACACCGGTCACCACGGTCTTGGCGGCTGTCGGCGCCAAGCCCACGATTTCCACTTCGTCCCCCGTCTTCACTTGGCCGCGCTCCACCCGGCCGGTGACCACGGTGCCGCGCCCTGTAATGGAGTGCGTGTCCTCCACCGGCATCAGGAACGGCTTGTCCGTGTCGCGCTCCGGCGTCGGAATGTACTCGTCCACCGCGTCCATCAGCGCCCAGATGCGCCCGCAGTGCTCGCAATCGCGCTTGCCGCAGCCGCACTCCAAGGCCTTTAGCGCGGACCCCGGAATCAGGGGAATCTCATCGCCGGGGAACTGATAGTTGGTCAACAGCTCCCTCACCTCGAGCTCCACCAGCTCCATGAGCTCCGGGTCATCCACCATGTCTGCCTTGTTCAGGAACACCACGATGTTGGGCACACCCACCTGGCGCGCCAGGACGATGTGCTCCCGCGTCTGCGGCATCGGGCCGTCGGCCGCCGACACCACGAGGATCGCGCCGTCCATCTGGGCTGCCCCAGTGATCATGTTTTTCACGTAGTCAGCGTGGCCGGGGCAGTCGACGTGTGCGTAGTGGCGCTTGTCCGTCTCGTACTCCACGTGCATGGTGGAGATAGTGATGCCGCGCTCGCGCTCTTCGGGCGCCTTGTCAATTTTGTCGTACGCCACAAACTCCGCCTTGCCGACCTGGGACAGCACCTTGGTGATGGCCGCCGTCAAGGTGGTCTTGCCGTGGTCCACGTGCCCGATGGTGCCCACGTTCACGTGGGGCTTGTTGCGCTCAAACTTCTTCTTCGCCATCTTCGCTTCCGTCCTCCTCAATCTCTATCCCGCTTGGGTGCACGGCTCGGCCGCGCCCGCTGACTCGGGTTTCCCTATCGCGTGGACCGGCCCGCTTGGGCCTTCACCACCTGCTCAGTCACATGACGGGGCGCTTCATCATAGTGGGCAAACTGCATGGTGTACGTCCCACGCCCCTGGGTGCGCGACCGCAGGTCGGTCGCATACCCAAACATTTCCGCCAGCGGCACGAAGCCGTGGATGGCCTGCACGCCCCCGGCGCGCGGCTCCATGCCTTCGATGCGGCCCCGCCGCGCGTTCAGGTCGCCGATGACGTCGCCCATGTAGTCGTCCGGGACCAGCACTTCGACGCTCATGATGGGCTCCAGCAGCACCGGCTTGGCTTTCTGGGCTCCACTTTTAAAGCCCATCGAGCCGGCAATCTTGAACGCCATTTCGCTGGAGTCCACCTCGTGATACGAGCCATCAAACAGCGTCACCCGGAGGTCAATGGTGGGGTACCCCGCCAAGACGCCCGAGGTCATCGCCTCGCGGACGCCCGCTTCCACCGCCGGGACGTACTCCCGCGGCACCACGCCGCCCACGATTTTGTTGACGAACTCGAACCCCTGCCCAGGCTCCAGCGGCTCGACGCGGAGCCACACATGGCCGTACTGGCCGCGGCCGCCGGTCTGCCGGATGAACTTGCCCTCGGCCTCGACGCTCTGGCGCACGGTTTCTTTGTAGGCCACCTGGGGCTTCCCCACGTTGGCCTGCACTTTGAATTCGCGCAGCATCCGGTCCACGATAATCTCCAGGTGGAGCTCACCCATGCCGGAGATAATGGTTTGGCCGGTTTCCTGGTCGGTGTGCATCCGAAACGTCGGGTCTTCCTCGGCCAACTTGTTGAGGGCGGTCCCCATCTTGTCCTGGTCCGCCTTGGTTTTGGGCTCAATCGCCACCGAGATGACCGGCTCGGGGAAGTGCATGGACTCGAGCACCACGGGGTGCTGGTCATCCGCCAGCGTGTCGCCGGTGGTGGTATCTTTCAAGCCCACCGCCGCGGCAATGTCCCCCGTATACACGGTGTCGATTTCCTCGCGGTGGTTGGCATGCATCTGCAGGATGCGGCCAATCCGCTCGCGGCGGCCCTTGGTCACGTTGTACACATAGGACCCGGACGTGAGCACACCGGAGTACACCCGAAAGAACGCCAGCTTCCCGACAAAGGGGTCGGTGGCAATCTTGAACGCCAGCGCCGAAAAGGGCGCCTTGTCATCCGGCTCCCGGGTGGCCTCCTCATCGGTTTTGGGATCGAGCCCATGGACCGCGCCCACATCCAGCGGTGAGGGCAGATAGTCCACCACGGCATCCAGCAGGGGCTGCACACCCTTGTTTTTGTACGAGGACCCACACAGCACCGGCACCAGCTGGTTGGTCACGGTGCCGGCACGAAGGCCGCGCCGAATTTCTTCCTGGGTGAGCGGCTCCCCCTCCAGGAACTTCAGCATCAGGTCGTCATCCACTTCCGAGACGGCTTCCACCAGCAGGCGGTGCCGCTCGCCGGCTTCCTCGCGCAGCTCCTCAGGAATCTCCTGATACTCGCCGCGGGTGCCCAGGTCATCCGAGTAGAAGTAGGCCTGCATCCGCACCAGGTCCACCAAGCCGCGGAACTTGTCCTCGGCCCCCACCGGCAGCTGAATGGCCACCGGGCGCGCACCCAGGCGCGTGCGAATTTGGTCCACGGTGCCGGCAAAATCCGCGCCGACGATGTCCATCTTGTTGACGTATGCGATCCGCGGGACGCGGTACTTGTCGGCCTGGCGCCACACCGTTTCCGACTGCGGCTCCACGCCGCCTTTGGCGTCAAATACCGCCACGGCGCCATCCAGCACCCTGAGCGACCGCTCCACTTCCACCGTGAAGTCCACGTGCCCGGGCGTATCGATAATGTTGATTCGGTGGTCCCGCCACTGGCACGTGGTGGCGGCCGACGTGATCGTGATGCCGCGCTCCTGCTCCTGCTCCATCCAGTCCATCGTGGCCGTGCCTTCATGCACTTCGCCCAGCTTGTGCAGGCGTCCTGTGTAGAAGAGGATCCGCTCCGTCGTGGTGGTTTTGCCCGCATCGATGTGGGCCATAATCCCGATGTTGCGGGTCCGCTCCAGCGTAAACGACCGGGGCATTAGCTTAACCTCCTTCCACCAGCCTGAACATCAGGGCCCCATGCCATGCTGAGCACCTGAACCAGCGCTCGCTCCCCCCTGCCTACCATCGGTAGTGGGCAAACGCCCGGTTGGATTCGGCCATCCGATGCGTCTCATCTTTCTTGCGAACGGCGCCTCCCGATCCCTGGCTGGCATCAATCAGCTCCGCCGCCAGCTGGTTTTCCATTCCGTGTTCGCCGCGGTTCCGCGCGTAATTCACCAGCCACCGGAGCGCCAAAGACGTCCGCCGAGCGGCCCGCACTTCCATCGGCACTTGGTAGGTGGACCCGCCCACGCGCCGCGGCCGCACCTCCAAGAGCGGCGTCGCGTTCTTCACCGCGTCCTCAAACACCGACAGCGGCTCCTTGCCGGTTTTCTCGGCGATTTTGTCAAACGCCTGGTACACCAGCTTTTCGGCCAAGCTTTTTTTGCCCGACAGCATCACCTTGTGAATGAACATCTGAACCAATGGGCTCTGGTATCGCGCGTCCGGCAAAATCGGCCGGACCACCACGTTTCCTCGTCGCGGCATATGTCTCGTCTACCCCTATTTCTTTCCGCCGGTGGCCCGCTTGGCCCCGTACTTGGATCGGCCCTGCGCCCGCTTCTGCACACCCGCAGTGTCCAAGGTGCCGCGCACGATGTGGTAGCGCACCCCCGGCAAGTCCCGCACACGCCCGCCCCGCACCAGCACCACGGAGTGCTCCTGCAAGTTGTGGCCGATGCCCGGGATGTAGGCGGTCACTTCCTCGCCATTGGTGAGGCGGACCCGCGCCACCTTGCGCAGCGCCGAATTGGGCTTCTTCGGCGTGATGGTGCGCACGGAGACGCACACCCCGCGCTTCTGCGGGTTGCGGTGCAGCGCCGGCGCCGCGGTCCGCTTCTTGGAAGCCTTGCGCCCGTGCCGAATCAATTGATTAATAGTTGGCATCTTGTCCTCCTCGACTCCCGTCTCGCCTCCGGTTCTAAGCGCGCAGCACGGTGGCGCACGCGGCACCCACCTGGATGCCGCAGCGCTTGCCCAGCTCCGCCATGGTGTCGACCTGCACGACCGGGATCCCTTCGGACTCCGCCAGCTTCAGCACCGGCCCCACGATGGTCGGACTGGCGTCACGCGCGACGAACACCTCGGCGGCCTGGTGCGCGCCGAGGCGCTTCAGCGTCTCCTTAACACCAACCACCCGGCGCCGCGGACTCGCCAACAGCTCGCCTGCCACAGCGTCCCCTCGCCTCTTCGAAACGTTAAACCGGCCGAGACACACTTCGGGAGTTTATCACCGCGCCCGAAGCCGTGTCAACGCCGACAGTGACCGCATAAGCCATCGCCGATCCGCGCGATGGCTTGGTCCGTAAGGTGTAGTATAGCGCAGGCGGATGCCAATCCCAAGGCCCTCTTCTCCACCAAGCCAGCGCCCGTGCGCGGGGACATCGCATCACTGCGCCAACCGACAGCCCAAAGGAGGGTGCCATGCTTACGGTGTACGGAGCCGCGGTCGTGACCCTGATGATGGTGTGCTATGCGCTGGAGCCGCGGTCGCGCTGGTTTACCCTGGCGTTTGCCGGGGCGTGCTTGGGCTCGGCGAGCTACGGGTTTCTGGCGGGCACCTGGCCGTTTGGCGTGGTCGAGACCGTTTGGGCCCTGATTGCCGCCCGCAAGTGGCATGCGCTCCACGTCGCCGCCTCCCAGCGGGATGGCCCCTCTCCCACCGGGTCGGCATGAAGCCTCTTTATCAGCCACTAAATCGCCTCATTGGGGCGGCGGCCATTACCCGGTTTGGGGATGGCTTCTTCTCGATCGGGGTCACCTGGCTGATTTACGTCCAAACGCACTCGGTGCTGCTGCTGGGCGGGCTGTGGGGCGCCTATCTGCTGCTGGTGGCCGGCTTAACGTCCGTGCTGGGGCCGATGGTGGACCGCCGCGAGCGCCGCGGGCTCTTGGTGGGCATCAGTGTGGTGCAGGCGGTCCTGGTGCTGATGCCACCCGCGCTCGCCCTGGTGCATGCCTTTCAGCTGTGGGAGCTGTACCCCACCTTCCTCCTAGTGGGGCTGGTGCGCATTCCGGCCGGCTCAGCCATCTCGTCCATGGTGCCGGGGCTGGCCGGGGACGAGCCGCTGCCGGCCGCCAACGCCCGCCTGGCGGGAGCCACGGAAGCCATGTACCTGGTGGGACCGGCGGTCGGCGGCGTGTTTTTGGCGTATTTCGGGGCGCTGTCGGGCCTGGTGGTTAATGGCGCCACCTTTGCGGCGGCCGCCCTCCTGCTGGCATCGCTGCCGCGGGCCAGTGCCCCGGCTCCGGCCGCCGCCGAGCGCTACCGCAGTGCCGTCTGGGTGGGCTTTTTGGTGCTGTGGCGCGACGGGCGGCTGCGCCGCCTGGCGGGGCTGGCCATCTTGGTATCCTTTACCGATGCTGCGTTTATCGTGCTGTCGGTGCCGCTGGTCCGCACCATTCTCCATGGCACCACCGCGGGCGTGGGGTTTTTAGAGGGATCGCTGTCCGCGGGCGTGTTGGTGGGCGCCTGGCTGGTGCGGCGCCAGACGCTGGGGGCCTGGCCCCGCCTCCGCCAGGCCCTGGTGGTGCTGTTCTGCGCCGCCACGGCCGTGATTGGCCTGGTGCCGCTGCTGGCTTGGGCCCTGGCGACCCAGATCGTGGCGGGGATCGCCGACGGCGTCTTTCAGGTGGAGTGGGAGGTGGCCTTCCAGCAGGACGTGTCGGACGCCCAGCGCGGCCGAGCCTTCATGGGGCAGCGCGCGGCCGCTCGCTTGGCCAGCGCCATCGGGGCGGTGCTGGCCGCCCTCGTGGCGGCGGCCACCGGCGTGGCGGCGGCCTTCCTGGTGCTGGGGGTGTGCGGCGCGGCCCTGGCGTCCAGCATTCTGTACAGCCTGTGGCGCCGCGGCGCAGAGTCTGCGGGAGTCACGCCGGTGCCGTAGGGAGGGCCGGGCGAGCGCGGCCGGCCCGCGGTACGCCGGCTCCATGCACGGGCGCGGCGTCGCGCGCTGATCCAGAACTGTGTCACCGTCCGCAGCCAGGGCGGCACCGAATGGCCAGCGCGCCGCATCCCCGAGCCCACCGGGGAAGGCACCGGCAGCTCCGCTTGGTGGCGCACCTGATATGCCCAGGCGGATTCTCATGGACCACGCTTGTGCTAGCCGATTCATCTCGCGCGCGCGTCACGGCGACGTCATCGTGGTGACGGACCGTGGAAGGCCGGTGGCTCAAGTCGGTCCGGTTGAATCGGATCCACACTCCGATGCCCGTGAGTTGGCTGCCCGATTCGGCATTCCATGGCAGGCAGGAGTGCCTCAGGGAATGCCCCTCGGCCAAGCCGCGCGCTTGGACGACGCCCACGCACTGGCGCGGGCTATTGAAGAAGATCGCGGCGAATGCTCTATCTGGAGAGCAGCGCCCTCGTGACGCTATGCCTCGATGAGGAAGGCGCGGCTCGGGTGCGCGAGCTGGTAGGTCCCCCTCAAATCTCTGCCACCAGTTCCATAGCGTATGCTGAAGTGCGCGCCGCACCCGAGAGGGCTTAATAGGTCCGGAATATCACGCCCAAGTGAAGTTGGCCTTGCTCAGCACGCGCTGCGAGGGATGGATGCTATCCACCTGGCATCCGCCCACGGGATAGCTTCTCAGCAGCGCGCCCTCATCACCATGGTGATGTGGGATCGCCGGCTGGCTCAAGCGTCAGCGGCGAGTGGGCGCCCATGACACCAACACAGCGGGCCGACGGCGCTGCGACGGTTTCTTTCTTGACCGAGGCTCGGCGGGCATGGATGCGAGAGGCTCTGGCGCTCGTGGCCCCCGGTCATCATTGGATCGAGCGGATCGAGCGGATCGAGCGGATCGAGCGGATCGAGCGGATCGAGCGGACCAACCGGACCGAGCGCCTCTAACGCCACAGGGGACCCGGAGGCCAACCATCCACGAATTGAAGATCCATGTCGTGTTAGACACCGACTCCGCCCACACGTCGAAGGAGATGCGGACCTACTTGGCCACTAAGCCCAATCGCGCACGCCTCCTGGCCGACTCTGATCGAGATGTTCTTCGCCCAGTTGGCCCGCAGTGCTTGCGCGGGATACGCATGAACTCGGCGAAGGAAGTGGAAATCCGCCTCCGGCTGGCTTCGACGGGCTGAGCGCTGGCCCGGTCCCTTTTCCCTGGCGGTGCCGGGTCCTTGGGTCGGCGCGGCCCAACAAGATAGATCGAGGAGCCCCCAAGGACAGGCTCGCGGCAGTCACGATGGCGAAAGCCTTCGCTGCGGGCGGCTGCCAATACGCGATCGCCGCCCAACTCATGCCGGCGGCCAGTTCCCGCAGGCTAGGCGTTCGTGACCGGCGATCGCGCGCCTCTGCGGGGGACTCACTCGGAACCTTCCTGGGATCCCGTGCCGTCCCCCGCCCCGATGGGCGTCTCCCGCGCCTCGTGGATGGCTTCCCGCCCCTCTTGAACAATGAAGTACACGAGGGCCAGCCCCGCCACCGGGTTGAGCCACCACCACCCGAGGAGCATCGTGAGTCCCAATCCTATGAGGACGGTCCAGGCCATATAGGCGCACACCATGCTGCACGCGCCGTCGGCCGCGAGCGCCGCACTGCCGATTTGCGCCCCGAGGACCTGCTTGCGATGGGCCAGCCAGGGCATGAGCAGGGCAGCGGCGGCGGCAAGCCCTAATCCCACGGCGGACGGTCGGGCACCGCCGTGCGTGGCCAGCGCAATCGCGGCCATAACCACGACGTAGGCCGCGAGGGCCAGAAGGGCCCACCCCACGACGCCGGACGCCCGGTGCTCCGCAGCAGCGACGCGTGATGGCGCCGCCCCGCGGATCTCGACCTGGAGCCGCCAGTACAGGATGCCGCCGCTCACGAGTTCGATCACGCTATCGAGGCCGAAGGCCTGCAGGGCCAGTGCATGCGCGGCGATGCCCGCCCCGATGCCGATCGCTCCTTCAACCACCATCCACCCAAGACTGATGGTTTCAATTTGGAGGCCTTGTCTTACCGCTGCCGACGGCATTGCCACTGGTCAGCCTTCCTTCCCACGACGTCTCGTGCGGACCGCGCTCGCGGCACCGAACCCACCCACAGCCAGCCGACAAGGGTCCGGTGCGGCAGGCGGCTCGCCCCGCCCGCGGCCACCGCCACAAACTGGTGGGACACGGTCTGGCCGGACGTATGCCACCGCGCCGCCATCTCCCACTCCCAGACCTATACGCACCCGAGCCCACCCATCACCTTCTGTTGCGCGGGATCCGCCGGCGCCTTTAAGAGCATCGCGGGGCCGGGCGGGAAGGGTCCAGCGTCCCGCGCACACTGGCGCCCGGCTCTTCTGCTCTGGACCCCTGCCGCGCCTCCGGCGCCACATCGGCCGCGCCGTCCTCGACGGCACGGCCGGTCATCCGTGGCTCCCGACGTCCCTCCCGATGCTGGAGGTGCTGGGCAGCCGAACCGTGGCGACAAAGGTGCCCCCTCCGCTCTGGAGCTCCAGGGTACCTCCGTGCTGCTCTGCCCAGAATGCCGCGATGGCCAAGCCCAGCCCCGTTCCGCCGCCGCGCGTCCGGGCGGCGTCGCCACGCACAAACGGCTCGCCCAGGTGGCGGAGCACCGACAGAGGCAGGTCGGGCCCGCGGTTCCGCAGTTGGACCGAGAGGCCTGCCGCGTCCACGGCCATCTGCACGGCTACGGTGGTGTGCGCGTCCCCATGGCGAATCGCGTTGTGCACCAGGGTGCTCAACACGGTATCGAGCCGATGGGCATCTCCCTCCACGGTCGCCTCGAGCGGCGCGTCCACGGCAATGGTCATGGCCGCCGCCTCGGCTAGCGGCCGAAAGCGGTCGCACACGCGCCGGACCAAGGGAGCCAGGTCGAATCTCCGCATGGACAAGGGCGGCCTCTGCCCTACCCGAGCCGCGGCCAGCAGCAAGACGTCCTCCACCATGGCGTGGAGCCGCGCGAGATCCGTCTGCAGCGTGCTGAGCCGCTGGGCGTCCACCGGCACGACGCCGGTGAGCATCGCTTCGACCTGGGCCATGACGGCCGTGAGCGGCGTGCGCAGGTCGTGCGCCACGGTCGCCAGAAAGGTTTCGCGCTGAGTGGCAGCCTCCTCGAGTTGCTGCGCCATCTCACGCAGGGCATAGGCCAATTCGCCCCAGTCATCGGCGGCGGCGATGGGAAGCTCCGCAGACGTCTGGCCGAGGCCCACCGCGCGGGTGAAGTCCCGGAGCATCTCCAGCTGGCTCATCCACCGGCGGGCCTCCGCTCCAACGACTTGCCCGACGACCGCCACCGAGGATCCCACGGCGATGACCACCACCGTGCCCAGGATGATCAGGCTTGCACGGCTGAGAATCAAAAAGTGCCCTAGATGCATGCCGACGAGCAGACCGATGCTCACGCCCGTGATGGTCAGGAGGCCGACGCCTACGAGTGCGAGCCATACGATCCGGGCGAGCGACCCGGAGCCGCTCACGGCGGACCCGGCTGAGCGCGCAGGCGGTAGCCGACCCCGCGGATGGTCTCAATGAACCGCGGACTCTCCGCTGCCTCACCGAGTTTGCGGCGCAGGCGGCCGATGTGCACGTCGACCACGCGGCCGGCCCCCACCTCGGTCTGGCCCCAGACGGCGTCGGCCAGCTGGTCGCGCGTAAACACGCGCCCCGGCCGCCGCATCAAGGACATGAGCAACTGAAATTCGAGCGCGCTCAGTTCCAGCCGCGCGCCGTCAAGCCGCGCCTCGTCTGTATCGGGATCGAGCGCCAATCCGCCATGGGCCAAGGGAGGGGCGGCTGCAGAGCTGCTGGCCCGCGGCCGGCGCAGGAGTGCCTGACACCGCGCCATGAGCTCACCGGGGCTGAACGGCTTGACCACGTAGTCGTCGGCCCCGCGAGCGAAGCCTCCGATGCGGTCCGCTTCGTCGGCCCTCGCCGTCAGCACCAGCACGTAAGCATCGCTGGCGCCGCTGCGTATGGCTTCCAAGACCGTCCACCCACTGGCGTCGGGCAGCATCAGGTCCAAGACCACTACATCCGGCGGGTGCGTCCGAAAGGCTTGGAGGCCCGCGGCCGCGTCCGCCACCGCCTCCACCACCCAACCCATGGTGTTCCCATAGGCCTTTACCAACTCACCGACGACGACATCATCGTCGATGACCAAGAGGCGTGGCATGTTCCCCCTCCAGTGCTCGCAGCGCGCGTTACCAACAGTTTACGCGCATGTTACACGAAATTTGCGGGCCCGCGGCCGTGGCGTTACATGGCGCGGATACGCTAGGAGGCGAGGAGTGGGTGCGGTGTTTGGGTCGATGTACGGAATGATGGTGGTAGGCATGCTGCTGTGGCTCGTCATCCTGGCTGGCGCCGGCCTCCTCCTGTATGCCGCCGTGCGGTCGCTCGGCGGCCCCTTCCAAAAGTCGACCGAAGACGACCCGCTCGCTATTATCCGGATCCGGTATGCGCGGGGCGAACTGACTCGCGACCAGTATGAGGAGATGCGCCGCGCGCTGGAGCGGCGAACGCCCGGGGACCATTAACAATTGGAGATAAGGGGGCGGACCCATGGGGATGGGGATGGGATACGGCGGATGGGGTCTCGCCGGATGGGTGATGGGCTTGGCGTGGCTCGTCGTCGTGGCGGGGCTCGTCGTGCTGGTGGTCTGGGTCATCCAGACGATGACCCATCGGCCGAGCGCTGCCGCGCCGGCCGATGCGCAGGCGACGCTCGCGCTGCGACTCGCGCGGGGCGAGATCACCGTAGAGGAGTACGATGCGCTCCGGTCTCGGCTGCGCAGCTAGGCATAGCGACCGTACTCGGTCCTGAGACGGACCACGAGGAGTACAGGAGTGTGAGAAAGGAGAGGTGTCATGATGCAGCCGCGGGGACTCTGGTGGGGATTGGGCTTGGTGGCCGCCGGCGTGTTTGGCATTTTCGCTGGAGCGGCCCTGCCACAGGGTGCCATGTTCCCGGGAGGAGGGTCCTGGGGACTGAACAGCGGTGGCATGATGGGCTATGGCGCCTACGGATCGGGCCCGGGCGAGTCCGGGGGCATGATGGGGGGTGGAACGGGGGCTCCCGTCAGGACTTGGAGTGTTCAGCAGGTTTCGGCCGCCGTGCGTGCGAGCGAACGGGGCGCCACCATCGACCGGGCCGCCAACACCATTACATATCATGGCCACCAGGACGTTGTGGTCCCACTGGCGGCCCCCGTGGCTCTGCGCCTTCCCGGCATGCAGTGGGAGATCGATGGGCTCATCAACCCGACGGTCATCGTGCCGCGCGGCGCCCGCATCACCGTCGAGCTGGTCAACGCCGACCAGGGATACGTCCATGGGTTTGAGGTCACCACCGCCCGCCCGCCCTTCACGGCCATGGCCATGATGCAGGGGAGCGTGGCCTTTCCCGGTGGCTTCATCATGCCCATTCCCCCCGAGTCTGCCGCCGGGGCACCGCACGCACAATCGACCTTCACGGCCTCGGCGCCAGGAACCTATTCCTACATCTGCCCCGTGCCGGGCCACGCCGCCCAGGGGATGGCCGGAACCCTGGTGGTATCGTGACGCGGGGAGCCAAACGCCCGGCAGGCCGCCCGCCCGTCAGCCACCCCTGCTTTAGCCACTGGTATCCGCGGGCGGAGGGCGCGCTGGAGCGGATGGTCGGCGAGGCCCGCCGCCTCCAGAATGCTCAGGCGGTAGGCCGGACGCTCATTGTGGGAGCCGGGACAGGTCTGGACGTGCCGGCACTCGGGCCCCAGGTGACGGAGGTGATCCTGCTGGAGCCGGATGCCGCGATGCGGGACATCCTCCGCCAACGCTATCCGCACCTGCCCATTTTGCCAGACGTCGCGGAAGCCTTGACCCTGCCGCCCTCAAGTGTCGACACCGCGATCAGCAGCTTGGTGCTGTGCAGTGTCGGCCAGGTGCCCCAGGCGCTGCGGCAGCTGGCCCGCGTGCTTCGCCCCGGCGGGCAGTACCTCTTCCTGGAGCACGTATCGCAAACCGGGGCGTGGGGCGGAGTCCAGCGCCTCCTGGATCCCCTGTGGCAGCGCGTGGGAGCCGGCTGCCATCTCACCCGCGACGTGGCGGCCGCCATCCGCGACAGCCCGCTCGCGCTAGACAGCGTGTCGCGAGTCCGCCAAGGAGGCCTTGTCCCGGTGATCCGGGGGCGGGCCATCAAAGGCCAGCCGCTCGATGGCCGCCAGGAGAGCCCGTCGGCCGCGCCAGGTGCGCAATAGTGGGACGGCAGCGCCCAAAGGGAGCAAGAGAGGGCCGTGAGCGATGGGGCGAAAACATCTCGGCGCTGTGCGACGGCGCCGAAGGAACCTGTTCCGGGGAGTATAATTGGGGCACCAGGGCAACTTGGCGGGATGTCCAACAGAGGTATTTTTAATTCAAGTGTACGATGCCAGCCGCTGAGGGAAGATGAGCGGTCGCGACAAAAGAAATGGCGCCCCAGCGAACCACCCTCGTGGTCTTGGGTATAGTGGCCGTGAGCGCATTGCTTGCGTTCGTGACCATAGGCGCGGCGCCAGCCGCCCCATTGCCCCCTAGTGCCGCGACCCTCAGCGAGCACGATTCTGCCGCCGTGCGCATGGCCCCCAGCGATGTGGCGGCCTTCCTCGGAAAGCCGGCGTCGATTCCCTTGCCTGTATCAGAGGGTCAAGCGATCAAGGCTGTAGAATCGGTGGATGCGCTTGCAGAACCTCCATTCGGGGCGGAATTGGTGCTGTTTTCTCTGCCCGGTTCCCAGCTTGTTCACCGGCAGCCGGCGTGGACTTTGACCTGGAATCAGGCGTCGTATCCCCTTGGCGGCGGACCGGGCACCTCTTATCAACCCATTACACCTTGGCTGCCCATGAGTGGCGTGGTCAGTGCGGTGACAGGGAAGCCGCTCGTCTTTTTCGCCAGCGACCACAGCACAAGATAACAGTCCGCAGCAGAGGGCCGTGACCTTCTTAGCGGCCGGCGGGAGCCAGGGGGCATCGGGCTCGCCAACAAACGTGAAGGGGCGGCGTCGTGCCTAACCCGCCGCTAAAGGCGATCCCCTCAGCCGTGTCGGTGGTGCGCGCGGACCCTGCGCGACCTGACGGAGGCCCGGGTCATTCTCCCTGCTGCGAAGGCGTGGCGGTGGCGCGCTTCCCGGCAGGACCGTCCCCTACATCGACGGCAAGCCGACGCGGTGGTGCGCCCGCCCCGACCGCCCAGAGATCGGGGCGGGCTCGATGGCAGCTCCCACCATCTCCCGCGATGCGATGGCTTTGGCGCTTCTGGCGTGGGCCATCACTTCATCGAGGGAAGTGCGCCTGATGGATTGAGCAGCGGGAGGCCGGGAGCTATCACGGGGTTTGCCGATCTGCCGGCCCCCTGGGATGGCGAGCGGGCTGTGGCCCACCGCCGCGACATGCTAGCGCACGCCGCCAAGACAGCGCGGGCGCGGCCGTCCCGACCCGCCCAGCAGGGTGCGTGGATGGCGCTGCCGCCGCCAGCTGGCACACCGCACTCTCGCGTGATCCAGTGGTGCGCGGCGACGCAGCGGCCGTGGGGATGCGGCCGGCTGTTTTTGCGGCCCGCGGAGGATGGCAAGCTCGCGCCCTTTCTCCCCCAGCAGCTCCTTCAGGTGCCGATTCCCGGCGGTGGCGTTGGGCACAGGAAGCCGGCCTGCTTTCGCTGCCTGGCGCACCCCCGGACGCGCCACCAGCGCGGCATGGCTCAGCTCCCCGACTTTTTGGGCGACCTGGTCCCAGGCCTTTCGAGATACACGTTCTCCATGGTGATCCGCTCCCCACAAGGGTAAGAAGCCGAGGCGGTCCGCGTGCGCGCTTTGGAGGTCGAGGTCGATGCGCACGGGGTTCGGCGCTGTGGTTTACTGACCCAGGGGATCGTTATGGAGCCAACCATCGACATTGTGGCCATGGCGCCAGCCGACGCGGATGGCGTGCTGGCCATTTTCGCAGAGGCGCTCTTGGCCGGCCAGGCCTCATTTGAGACCGAGGCGCCAAGTTGGGCGGCGTGGGACGCTGCCCACCTGGCGGACTGCCGCCTAGCCGCGCACTCCCGAGACACCCTGGTCGGGTGGGCGGCGCTGTCGTCGGTGAGCAGCCCGTGCGCGTATGCCGGTGTAGCCGAGGTGAGCGTGTACGTGGCGGCCCCTGCTCGCGGCCAGGGGGTGGGGCGCGAGTTGCTGCGTCACCTCGTGGCCGCCAGTGAGGCGGCGGGCTTGTGGACCTTGCAGGCGAGCATCTTTCCCGAGAACGTAGCTAGCGTCCGGCTCCACGAGCGATGTGGCTTTCGGGTGGTGGGACGCCGCGAGCGCATCGGCCAGCTCCACGGCGTCTGGCGGGACACGCTGCTGCTGGAGCGCCGCAGCCCGACGGTTGGGGCGAGTTGAGGGGCTGCGGATACGCCCTGGTCGCCCCGTCAGATTCTGTGACAAGTCGGATAGGCCAGGCACCGG
The DNA here is from genome assembly GCA_021846505.1 of Bacillota bacterium. GTDB lineage: Bacteria > Bacillota > Sulfobacillia > Sulfobacillales > JAIMBI01 > JAJZWV01. The sequence continues at coordinate 12,343 of JAJZWV010000004.1, read as the reverse complement.
CCCTCACAGGGCTCCAGAGCGGCAACCCCCGAACCGGCGAAGTGGGGGCCCCCGCTTCTGCGTCGAGACGCGCAAGCGGGCACGCCGCACTTGCACGCTTGGCCTTTTTGGACACCGGCGTGCGGGCAAATCTGCCGGAGAGCGGCTGCCCCGTGGGCTTCTTCGGATCTCTTAGCGTCCCTTGCCATCAACGCGGGATGCCGGGTTCTTGCCAGTTGCGGCCGAACCGTTCAGGATGGGACTAGCAGCCCTCGACGGGGCAGGCGCGGCCCAGGAGACCGAGGGGCATGTGAGTGTGGTGAGTCTCGTGAGGGGCAAGGAGGGGATGGCCGTGGGTTCTGTGCGGCGAGAGCTTCATCGCGGCAATGACGCGGGCTTCTGGAGCGGCTTGTTCGGGGTGGCCGCCTTGGTGCTGGGCTGGATACCCGTCCTGGGCGCCACGGTGGCAGACATTTTGGGTATCTTGGCCGTGCTGTTTGGGCTAGTGGGCTTGATGCGCCCCGGGTCCAAGCGCCTGGCCCTGCTGGGCATCGTGCTGGGCGTCATCATGCTGGTGCTGAAGCAGCTGCCCATCTTGAGCTTTCTGTAGCACAAAGAAGCCGCTCCCCACCTGGATTGAGTGAGGAGCGGCTTTCGCGGGTTCTATTCCCGGTAGCGCGTCAGCGCGTCGCCCACAAACGACACTTCGTCCGCATTGCCCAGCGAGTACACGCCCACATCGTGGTAGCGCGCCATGCCCGTGCCGGCCGGCACCAGCTTCCCGATGATGACGTTCTCCTTCAGGCCCAGCAGCGGGTCCCGCTTGCCCTTGATGGACGCCTCGGTCAGCACCCGCGTGGTTTCCTGGAACGAAGCGGCTGACAGGAACGAGTCCGTGGCCAGCGACGCCTTGGTGATGCCCATCAGCAGGGGCTTGCCCACCGCCGGCATGAGGCCCTGCATCAGCGCTTCGGCGTTGACGTCCTCAAACTCGAACCGGTCGGTGTTGCTGCCCGGCAGGATAGCCGTATCCCCGGCGTCTTCAATGTGCAGCTTCTTCAGCATCTGCCGCACAATGACTTCGATGTGCTTGTCGTTGATGTCCACGCCCTGGACGCGGTACACGCGCTGCACCTCGTGCACCAAGTACTCCTGCACACCGACCGGCCCCCGCACTTTTAAGAGGTCATGCGGGTTGACCGATCCTTCGGTGAGCTCTTGGCCCGCCTCGACGGCGTCCCCGTCGTGCACCTTGAGCCGCGCGCCAAACGGGATGGCGTACGCCGCAGCCTCGCCGTCCTGCACCACCACGGTCACCTCGCGGCGCCCTTTGCTGTCGGTCAGGTGCACCGTGCCCGCCACTTCACTGATGACCGCCTGCCCCTTAGGCTTGCGCGCCTCGAACAGCTCCTCCACCCGCGGCAAGCCCTGCGTGATGTCATCACCGGCCACACCGCCCATGTGGAACGTGCGCATCGTGAGCTGCGTGCCCGGCTCGCCGATGCTCTGCGCCGCAATGATGCCCACCGCCTCGCCCACTTCCACCATCATGCCGGTGGCCATGTTGCGGCCGTAGCACATCACGCAGACGCCGTACCGCGCCTGGCACGTCAGCAGCGAGCGAATCGTGACGCGGGTGATGCCCGCCTCGATAATGCGGGCGGCCGTGGCCTCGTCAATGAGGTCATTGCGGCGGGCCAGCACCTCGCCGGTTTCCGGATGGGCCACCGGGCCCGCCGCCATGCGGCCGGTGATGCGGTCCGCCAGCCCCTCAATCAGCTGGCCGCCATCGCGAATCTCGGCCACTTCGTTGCCATGGTCGGTGCCGCAGTCCACCTCCCGGATGATGACGTCCTGCGACACATCCACCAGCCGGCGGGTCAAGTAGCCGGAGTCGGCCGTCCGGATGGCCGTGTCGGCCAACCCCTTGCGCGCGCCGTGGGTCGACGTGAAAAACTCCAGCACCGTGAGCCCCTCACGGAAGCTAGCGCGAATCGGCAGCTCAATGATCCGCCCCGAGGGGTCGGCCATCAGGCCGCGCATGCCGGCCAGCTGCGAAATCTGCTGCATGTTGCCGCGGGCGCCGGAGGTGGCCATCATGTACACCGGGTTCAGGATCTCCATGGTGCCCATGAGCGCCTCGGTCACCTTATCCTTGGCTTCGGTCCAAATCGCAATGATGCGCTCGTACCGCTCGTCCTGGGTAATGAGCCCGCGTCGGTACTGGCGGTCCACCTGCACCACCTGTGCTTCCGCATCGGCCAGAATCTCGGCCTTCTCCGGCGGCACCACGATGTCGCTGATAGAAATCGTTGTCCCGGCCCGCGTGGCGTACGTAAAGCCCAAGTGCTTGATTTGGTCCAGCACGTCGGCCGTAATGGAGTTGCCAAACTGCCGAAACAGGTCTTCCACGAGGCGCGACAGCTCGCGCCGGTCCACCACCCGATCGATGAACCGCAGCTCACTGGGCAGCGCCTCATTAAATATGAAGCGCCCCAGCGTGGACTCTTGGCGCCGGCCGTCAAACCGCATCTGGACCCGCGCATGCAGAGACAGCACGCCCTGCTGATATGCCATCAAGCCTTCGGCCATGTCCGCCAGCACCATGCCGGTCCCGGGTGCATCGGCCTCCTCCAGCGTCAGGTAGTAGCAGCCGAGCACCATGTCCTTGGCGGGCGTCACCACCGGGCGGCCGTCCTTGGGGTTCAGGATGTTGTGGCTCGACAGCATCAGCACGCGGGCTTCCGCCTGCGCTTCGGCCGACAGCGGCACGTGCACCGCCATCTGGTCGCCGTCAAAGTCGGCGTTGTAGGCAGCACACACCAGCGGGTGAATCTGGATCGCCTTGCCCTCCACCAGCACGGGCTCGAACGCCTGAATGCCCAATCGGTGCAGCGTCGGCGCGCGGTTCAGCAGCACGGGGTGCTCCCGAATCACGTCTTCCAGCACGTCCCACACTTCGGGCCGCACCCGCTCCACCATGCGCTTGGCCGACTTGATGTTGTGCGCGTAGCCGTCGTTCACCAGCCGCTTCATGACAAACGGCTTGAACAGCTCCAGCGCCATCTCTTTGGGCAGCCCGCACTGGTGCAGCTGCAGGGTGGGCCCCACCACGATGACGGACCGGCCGGAGTAGTCCACCCGCTTGCCCAGCAGGTTTTGGCGAAACCGCCCCTGCTTGCCCTTCAGCATGTCGGAGAGGGACTTGAGCGCCCGGTTGCCCGGGCCCGTGACGGCCCGGCCGCGGCGGCCATTATCGATGAGTGCGTCGACCGCCTCCTGCAGCATGCGCTTTTCATTGCGCACGATGATGTCGGGCGCGCCCAAATCTAAGAGCCGCTTCAGTCGGTTGTTGCGGTTGATGACCCGGCGGTACAAGTCGTTCAGGTCCGACGTGGCAAATCGCCCCCCGTCCAGCTGCACCATGGGGCGCAAGTCGGGCGGGATGACGGGAATCACGTCCAAGACCATCCACTCGGGGCGGTTCCCCGAGAGGCGAAACGCTTCGACCACTTCGAGACGGCGGGTGGCGCGCAGCCGGCGCTGGCCGCTGGAGGCGTGCAGCTCCTCGCGCAGCTCGGCCGCCAGCGCATCCAAGTCAATTTCCAGCAGCAGCTCTTTGATCGCCTCCGCACCCATGCCGGCCACGAAGTCGCTCTGGTACTTCTCGCGGTACTCGCGGTACTCGGACTCCACCAGGAGCTGCTTTTTCATCAGCGGCGTCATGCCCGGCTCCAGCACCACGTACGACGCGAAGTACAGCACTTTTTCGAGCTGGCGCGGCGTCATGTCCAGCAAGAGGCCCATCCGCGAGGGGATGCCTTTGAAGTACCAGATGTGCGACACCGGCGCGGCCAACTCGATGTGGCCCATGCGCTCGCGGCGCACCTTGGCGCGGGTCACCTCGACGCCGCAGCGGTCGCACACGACGCCCTTGTACCGCACGCGCTTGTACTTGCCGCAGTGGCACTCCCAGTCGCGCTGGGGTCCAAAAATCTTCTCGCAGAACAGCCCCTCGCGCTCCGGCCGCAGGGTGCGGTAGTTGATGGTCTCAGGCTTCTTGACCTCGCCCTTGGACCACTCGCGGATTTGCTCCGGGGAAGCCAATCCAATTCGCATGGAGTCGAAGTGGTTCACATCCAGCATACGGCCTGTCGTCCTCCTTTGAAGGGTCAAGGTGTAGGACTCGCGCCCCGCGTTCGGGGCCCGAACCGCCTTCCCTAGTCCGGGTCCCCCTGGGATTCGTCGTCCGATCCTCCGCGCTGCAGGATGGCCATGGCCTGCGAGCTGTCCTCGCCGTCATCCTCATCGTCAGCATCTTCCTCCCCGAAGCCTTCCGGTGCCCGGGACCCGACCGTGGCGTCTAAGCCGTCGCCCATCAGCCGCTGCAGCTCTCGCTCGTCCGACCCATCGTCGTCCAGCGGCTCCACCAGCAAGTCGGACCGGCGCGGGTCGATGTCTTCCTCCAGCTCCCGCAGCTCAATCTCCTCGTCCAGCTCGTTGAGCACTTTGACGTCGAGACCCAAGCTTTGGAGCTCCTTGATCAGCACCTTGAACGACTCCGGCACCCCGGGCTCGGGCACGTTTTCCCCCTTCACGATGGCCTCGTAGGTTTTCACCCGGCCCACCGTGTCGTCGGACTTCACCGTCAACAGCTCCTGCAGGGTGTAGGCCGCGCCGTAAGCTTCCAGCGCCCATACTTCCATCTCACCGAAGCGCTGGCCCCCAAACTGCGCTTTGCCCCCCAGCGGCTGCTGGGTAACGAGTGAGTACGGGCCCGTGGACCGCGCATGGATTTTGTCGTCTACCAAGTGCGCCAGCTTCAGCATGTACACCACGCCCACCGTGACCCGGTTGTCGAACGGCTCCCCTGTGCGGCCGTCGTGCAGCACGGTCTTGCCATCGGCCGGCAGGTTGGCCCTCCCGAGAAACTCGGCCACCTGGTAGTCCGACGCGCCGTCAAACACCGGGGTCGCGACTTTCAAGCCTAAGGCCATGGCCGCCCAGCCCAAGTGGGTCTCCAGAATCTGGCCGATGTTCATGCGCGACGGCACACCCAGCGGGCTGAGCACGATGTCCACGGGCGTCCCATCCGGCAGAAAGGGCATGTCTTCCTCGGGCAGGATTTTCGAGATTACGCCCTTGTTGCCGTGACGACCCGCCATCTTGTCGCCCTCGGAAATCTTGCGCTTCTGGGCGATGTACACCTGCACCAGCTGGTTGACGCCCGGCGACAGCTCGTCGCCGGCCGATCGCTCGAACACCTTGACGTCGACCACGATGCCCGACTCGCCGTGGGGCACGCGCAGTGACGTATCCCGAACTTCCCGGGCCTTTTCGCCAAAGATGGCCCGCAGGAGGCGCTCCTCCGCGGTCAGCTCGGTTTCCCCCTTGGGGGTCACCTTGCCCACCAGGATGTCGCCCGGCCGCACTTCCGCCCCGATGCGGATAATGCCCCGCTCGTCCAGGTCCTTCAGCACCTCTTCGCCCACGTTGGGGATGTCGCGGGTAATCTCTTCCGGACCCAGCTTGGTGTCGCGGGCATCGCTTTCGTACTCTTCGATGTGGATAGACGTGAACACGTCGTCCTTCACCAAGCGGTCATTGATCAGGATGGCGTCTTCGTAGTTGTAGCCCTCCCAGGGCATGAACGCCACCAGGACATTGCGGCCGAGCGCCAGCTCCCCCTGATCCGTCGACGGCCCATCGGCCAGCACCTGGCCCGCCAGCACCTCATCCCCGCGGTGCACCACGGGGCGCTGGTTGATGCACGTGCCCTGGTTGGACCGCATGAACTTGTGCAGGCGGTAGCTTTTAACCTGGCCATCGGTATAGCGCACGGTGATTTGGTGCGCCGAGACGCGCTCCACCACTCCATCGCCCTCGGCGACAATCATCACGCCGGAGTCCACGGCCGCCTTCTTCTCCATGCCGGTGCCCACCAGCGGTGCGTCGGTGCGCAACAGGGGCACAGCCTGCCGCTGCATGTTGGCGCCCATCAAGGCCCGGTTGGCGTCGTCGTGCTCCAGGAACGGAATCAGGGCCGTAGCGACGGACACCACCTGCTTCGGCGACACATCCATGAAGTCCACCCGCGTGGGCTCCACTTCCAAAATTTCCTGCTTAAAGCGCACGGTCACCCGCTCCGCCGTGAAGTGGCCGTCCTCCGCCAGCGGCTCGTTGGCCTGGGCGATGACCGCGTCGTCTTCTTCATCGGCCGTCAGATACTTGATTTCGTTGGTGACCACGCCGTGCAACTTGTCCACCACCCGGTAGGGGGTTTCCATAAAGCCGTATGCGTTGATGCGCGCGTACGTCGACAGGGACAGCATCAAGCCGATGTTCGGCCCCTCAGGTGTCTCAATCGGGCACATGCGGCCATAGTGCGAGTGGTGCACGTCGCGAACCTCAAACCCGGCCCGCTCCCGCGACAGCCCACCCGGGCCCAGCGCGGACAGGCGGCGCTTGTGGGTCAGCTCGGCCAGCGGGTTGTGCTGGTCCATGAACTGCGACAGCTGCGAGGACCCGAAAAACTCTTTGACCGCCGCCACCACCGGCCGAATGTTGATGAGCACCTGCGGCGTCACGGACTCGGCGTCTTGGATGGTCATGCGCTCGCGCACCACCCGCTCCATGCGGCCCAAGCCCACTCGGAACTGGTTTTGCAGCAACTCGCCTACCGAACGGAGCCGGCGGTTGCCCAAGTGGTCGATGTCGTCCGTGGACCCCACGTCGTCATAAAGGTTCATTACATAGTTGAAGACGGCCACGACGTCCTCGCGGGTCACCACCCGCACATCGGGCTGGGGCGACCCATTGCCAACCACCCGCACCTCTTGGCCAGCGTCGGTCTTCAAGGTCAGCGTCGCGAAGCCGGCTTCGCCAATCGCTTCGGCCGCTTCGCGGGAGATGCGCTCATCCTCGTGCGCCAGCACACTGCCCGTCTCGGGATCCGCCAGCACCTCGCCCGCCATGTGCCCCACAATGCGCCGCTGCACCGACAGCTTCTTGTTGACTTTGTATCGGCCCACACTCGCGAGGTCATAGCGCTTCGGCTCAAAAAACAGCGACTTCAACAGCGTGTCGGCGCTTTCCACCGTGGGAGGCTCCCCCGGGCGCAGACGCTTGTAAATTTCCACCAACGCTTCTTCCCGGGTGTGGCTGGGATCCTTCTCAATGGTGCGCCGCACGCGCTCGTCCTCGCCCACCGCGTCCACAATCGCCGCGTCGGTCTCGAGCCCCATCGCCCGCAGCAAAATAGTCGCCGGGATCTTCCGCGTGCGGTCAATCCGGACGGAGATAACCTCGCTGGCATCGGTCTCAAACTCCAGCCAGGCGCCGCGATTGGGAATCACCTGGGCAAAAAACAGCGGCTTGCCGGACACGTCAAATTCCCGGCTGAAGTACACTCCCGGCGACCGCACCAGCTGGCTGACAATCACACGCTCCGCGCCGTTGATGATAAAGGTCCCCTTGTCGGTCATGAGCGGGAAGTCGCCCATGAACACGTCGGACTCCTTGATTTCCCCGGTCTCCTTGTTGATGAGCCGGACTTTGACATGCAGCGGCGCCGAATACGTGACGTCTCGTGCCTTGCACTCGTCCACGTCGTACTTGGGCGTTTTCAGCTGGTGATCAACAAACTCCAGCTGCAAGTTGCCGGTGAAATCTTGGATCGGGGAGATATCGCGCAGGAGATCGCGGAGCCCTTCGCGAAGAAACCAGTCGTAAGAACTTTTCTGGATCTCGATGAGGTTCGGCATGTCCAGAACCTCGTTGATGGACCCGAAGCTAACGCGGGACAGGGGAGTTTCGAGCGGCTGGGCCATTAAGCAGTCAGCTCCTTAGCGATTGTGCGCCGTGCAATGTCTGGCCAATTCCCAGGGCCGGATGAAGTTGTTGCGGGAAGAAAAAATATCGCAAGTAGCGAGCGTATCACAAGCCCATCCCCTGGTCAAGGCCTTTTCGAGGCCAACCAGCGGATGGGCCGTGAAGCGCGCTTGGCTACTTGATTTGGGCCGCCGCACCGGCCTCTTCCAGCTTGGCCTTAGCCGCCTCGGCGTCCACCTTGCTAAGTTTTTCCTTGACGGGTTTGGGGGCTCCATCCACCACGGCTTTAGCGTCGGTGAGTGAAAGGCCGGTCAGCTCGCGGACCGCCTTGATCACCTGAACCTTCTTGTCGCCGGCGGACGTCAGAATCACATCAAACTCGGTTTGCTCAACTTCCTCGGCGACAGCCACCGGAGCGCCGCCCGCCGCCGCTGCGGCTGGAGCCGCGACCGCCACCGGGGCCGCCGCCGTCACGCCAAACTCCTCTTCCAGCGCCTTCACCAGCTGCGACAGCTCCAACACGTTCATGGCCTTTACCTGCTCGATAATGTCCTGCACCTGTGCCACTGAGAAACCTCCTCAACGTTGTTCCACGCGTTTAAGTGTCTGTCGCAAACCGAACTGGCCCCAACCTCAGGCGGACGCCTCGGCTTCGCGCGCCTGGCGCACCTGGTCCAGCACCCGCGCCAGTTGGCTCAAGGGCGCATCCAGCACCCACACCAGCCGCTGCACCGGTGCGGCCAGGGTGCCCACCAGCTGCCCCAGGAGGGCCTCTTTGCCCGGCAGGGAGGCCAGCTGGCGCACTTCAGCCAGGCCCAGGGTCTCGCGGCCCAGGATCCCCGCCTTCATTTCGAGGTTGCGGAACTCGCGCTGGGCAGCCTGCGCACCTTGCGCAGGCGCCACCGGGTCGGTGTCCGACACCAGCAGCATGGTGGGGCCCTTCAGATACGGCTCCAGTCCGGCAATCCCCACTTCGTCGGCCGCACGCTTGATCAGCGTGTTTTTCACCACGCGCGCGCGGACGCCGCGCTCAGCCAAGCGGTCGCGCAGGTGGCCCACCTGGGTCACCGAAAGCTTCTGATAGCTGGCCAGCACCACGGCCGCGCTGCCTTCCAGCAAAGCACGCGTCTCCTCGATGGTTTCGGCCTTGGCGGCATTGGGCACGCTGTCCCCTCCAAACAAAAAGCCTCTGTCGCCCAAGACAGAGGTCAAGCTTCGTGATGTCTCACGGTCAGCCTTCGCGCCTGGGCGGGATATTGAGCCTTTCGGCACCCACCGTCTTGGGCATCGGCGTGATTATACGAGCCGGCCACAAGCCCTGTCAAGGCGCTCGAGGGCTCCGGGACAAAACCTGTGGGATGGGTAGGCGGGAGAGACGCCAAACCCCCGTGCGACCGGCAGTGGGCCGGGCGCTAGCTCGGACCGATCCTGCCACAGCAGGCCGACGGGATACTCGGTGAACGCGCGGTCGCAACGCACTAAGGTCAGCCGGCGCCCTGCCGCCTGAGCAATCAGGTGGTGGTCAACAGACTTTCGGCGGACGGGCGGCAGGGTGCCCCATCCTATGGCGTCGGGCAAGGTGACATCCAGTATCTCCACAAACTGACTTGCGATGATTGACACCGCCAGCGCCGGAGCACCGCCTTCGATGGCCATGCGGTGGAGACTCTCTTTGATGGCCAACTCCCGCCGCGACACGACGCGCGCCGCGACCCGGCTGCTCGCGTTGATCCGCGCGCGGCCACGGGCCGAGTGGTCGGCGCCTGCGGCTCCACGACCGCGCCGTGTGCATGTCGAGCAGCAGAGTCATGGCTTCGGCCACCTGCCAAACACTCTTCAGGCCGGGAACCGTCAAACGACGGCCGCACCACCATCCGGCCCTTAAAGAACCCCGGCCGGCGCGGCGCGGCGGTGATGGGCACCAGCTTGGCCACCGGCTTGCCGTCCCGAGCAATAATGCTGCCTTCCTCGGCCGCCCTAGCCGCCACCTCAGACAAAGGGGCTTTGGCGTCGTGGCTGTGCATCATGTCCGCCAGGGCGAACGCCCCCCGGAGAGCTAGTTGGCTAACATCTCAGCGGCTGTGTGGCGCGGCGTCAACAGAGCGGACGCGCTATGTCGATAGCGGTGGGGTCGAGCCTCAGCGATCTGGCTCAGCGCCGCGCGGGCGACTCCTTGTCGGCGAAGATGCAGGGGATCCGCCACCGGGCAGGTGGTGGGGACCTTGCCGTGCGGCCAGCGCTGCGTGCGCGCGGCCCTTCAGTGCCCGGAGGCCGCTCTGGCCGCGCTTATACTCGGCGTGGTGAGGGATGCATCAGCAGCCGCGGAAGATCCCTTCGTTGCGCTCCACGAGGTCGGCGAACGTGCTCCACGCAGCCGACTCAGGCCACCCGGGCGTGCAGATCGACGAGCCCATCGGCGCTGCGCTCCGGCGGGATCCTCCGGCGGACGCATCAGCCCCCGCCTCGGCCGCCCTCGGTGCGCGCCGCGCCGTCCAAGAGCGCGGCGAGCTCGGCTGGCCGGGTGAGCATGGGCCAGTGGCCGGAGTCGATGTCTAAGTAGTCGAGGTGCCGTGCGCGCGCGAGCTCAGGGACTTCGCCTTCTTCGACCCACCCCTGGGCCTCTGCCGGCGAGAATTCTGGGCAGACGAGGGTGACAGGCACATCGAACCGCCGCTCGTCGCCGAGGCGGACGATTCCCTTGGCCACCCCCTCGGGGACCGGCACGGCCCGTGCCGCAAAGGCAGCGCGCATGTGCTCGTCCAGATCGGCGGCGTCGGGCCCGTCAAAGGGCTCCCAGCCGGGAAACCCGACTGCGCCGTTTGCGGCCGCGAAGAAGTCGGCGTAAACCTCGCCGTCGGCCGAGGGGAAGCCGCCGATCATCACCACGCGGGCCACCCTCTCGGGTCGAGCGTCCGCCGCCATCCAGGCGAGCGTACACGCGGCCGAGTGGCCCACGACGATGACCGGACCGGTGGCCACGTCGACTGCGGCGACCACCGCCGAGCGCTGGTCGCCGAGCGTTGCGCTCGCCGGCGGCGCTCCCTGTCCGGGCAGGGCGACCGCGGTCGGGTCGTGACCGAGCTCGCGCAGGCGCACCACCACCTCGTCCCAGGCAGACGCGTCGAGCCACAGACCGCCGATAAGAAGGATGTGCACCGCCGCTATGCTCCTTCCTGGCCGGGGACTCCATCGATAAGCTGACCGGTGCTGGGCCGTCGACCGCCGTGGATCATGGCACTGCGACCGTACCGCGCCGAGCTCTCAGGGTCAAGCGTGGAGGGCTCTGCGTCAAAACTGTGGGATCTTGGTCTTCGGGCGGAAGCCGCGCAGCACCTTCCCGCCTTCGGCCCTGACAGCGCGCCCGGCTCCGGAACCCGCAGCTCAGGCGAGCTGGCCTCTTGACTTTCTCGCGGCAATCCTCCCTGCCAGCCAAGGCCAGCGCCTGCGCGGTCGGCGAGGCCGGAGCACTCCGACTGGCAGCCGCTGTGGGGATTAAGATTAGGCCCGAGGCGGCCATCAAGCCAAGAAAGGCGATGGGCGCTCTCTTTCCCTGATTCGCCCGGCTCAACATGCTCTCCCACCCCTGTCAGCGGCGAGTCGCGCGGGTTCAAGCTCCGGGCCGGTCGGGCAGGGATCGCCAAACGATGGGTGCACCACCATCCGACCCTTAACGAAAGCCGATAGGTTGGCATCACATGAACGCCGTGGTTAGCGCCGTGAGGCGTGATGGGTTGACCGGTGCGCGCGGGGCTTGTGGTGGGGTACACCGCGGCATCCCAGGTCAGAAGCCACACCGGCTGCGGCTTCTCAAAATCCGGCGATCCCTGCTGGGCGAACATCACCAGCTGTGCCTGGACCGGCCCAGACGGCGCGGGTTCGACAAACGACCCCGCTGCGTCACGAATCGCCTGGGCCGCCGAAACAGGCTCGGCCTGATTGAGGCGCGCTGCCTTGACAGCTTGGGCAACCACGCTGCGGCGGCACGAGCGCATCATCGGACCGGGGATCGCTGCGGGACGCATGCCTAGTGCCAGCGACTGAGCGCTGGCGACCCGCAATGGTGGCGCAGTGGGAGCGCGGCGGCGCAGTCGCCGACGGGTCGCCAGAGCCCGGCTGGCGGGCCGGTGATGGGCGCCCGCATGGCCACCGGCTTGCCGTCCCACTCGGCACGAATGCCCTCGCCGGCCGCCGCTCTAGCCGCCAGCAGAGACCAGGAGTCCGGGCCTCGTGCATGCTTGCGGTGTCCGGCACGCTGAGCGTCTCCCCGCGCAGTCATGGCCAACTTGCTCTCTAAGTCTCAGCCCTCGCCTCGCCTCGGCCGGAGGTCATAGGTGCCGCACCTCTGCATGCGCGGCCGCGCTGGAGTGCGTCTGACCGCCAGGGCCCGCGCTGGGAAAATCGGCGGCCGTGGCGAGGGTGAACAGCGGCAGCCACCGCCCCGCCCGCATCCACCGCACCAGCGCCGGAGCTTTCCAATACGTCGTGCGGCCATCCTGCGTCAGCGCTGCGATCCCGGGCAGGTACTGGATGTGGA
>JAJZWV010000084.1 GCA_021846505.1 Bacillota bacterium | reverse complement strand
AACCCCGGAAGCGTTTATCGCCAGCACGCCGGACGGCCTGGCCGTGGAAGCCTGGACCCTGGCCCCCCAGCGCGAGGGGCCAGGGCCAGCGGTCTTGGAGATTCATGGGGGGCCGCATGCAGCGTATGGCCATGCCTTCATGTTTGAGTTTCAGATGCTGGCCGGCATGGGCATCGGCGTCGTGTACTCCAATCCGCGGGGCTCCACGGGCTATGGGCAGGCGCACTGCACACCCGTGCAGGACCACTGGGGGGTGGATGCCTCTCGCGACGTGCTGGCGGTTTTGGACACCGCCATCGCGCGGTGCTCCTGGATCGATCCCGCCCGCCTGGGCATCACGGGCGGGAGCTTTGGCGGGTACCTCACCAACTGGATTCTGACGCGGACCGACCGGTTCCGGGCGGCCATTGCCCAGCGCAGCGTGTCCAACCGGTACAGCTTCGTCGGCACCAGCGACAGCGGCTTTCGCGGCATGGAGGAGTATGGCGGCCCCTGGGCCAACCCCGAGCACTACCGCGACAGCTCGCCCATCGCGTTTGCGGACCGCATCACGACACCGCTCCTGCTGCTCCACGCGGAGGAGGACTGGCGGTGCCCCATCGAGCAAGCCGAGCAGCTGTTTCAGGCCCTCAAGATGCTGGGGCGAGAGGTGGAGCTCGTTCGCTACCCCGGGGAGAGCCACGAGTTGTCACGGGCAGGCCAAGGCGTGCATCGGGTGGACCGGCTGTGGCGCATTGCGCGGTGGTTTGGGTCGCGGCTGTAGCCGCGGCCGGCTGTGCGTCTGAGAAAAGCTGGAGGTGATCATCGGTGTTTGAGGCGTTTCGCTGGCGCCCGGTCGGCCCCTTCCGAGCTGGCCGGGTGTCCGCCGTGGCGGGTGACCCGGCCGACCGGCTCACGTTTTACATGGGGGCAGCGGCGGGGGGCGTGTGGAAAACAGCCAATGGGGGCATCAGCTGGCGCAACGTCTCGGATCCTTTCTTCCGCACGCCGGCCGTGGGGGCACTGGCCGTGGCAGGGAGCGACCCGCAGGTCGTGTACGCCGGGACCGGCGAGGCCAACATCCGCACAGACGTGGCGCACGGCTCGGGGATTTACCGGTCAGCAGATGGCGGCGCCTCCTGGGAGCCCGCTGGGCTCGACGACTCACGCCACATCGGCCGCCTCGCGATCGACCCCACCGACGCTCAGGTGGTGTTTGCCGCGGCCCTCGGCCACATCTACGGGCCGGGCGGCCAGCGGGGCGTGTACCGGACGGACGACGGCGGGCGGAGCTGGGCGCCCGTGCTGCCTGCGGACGGGCGCTCCGGCGCCATCGACCTCGCCATGGATCCGAACAGCCCGCAGGTGCTGTACGCCGCCCTCTGGCAGGTGCGCCGCACGCCCTACAGCATTGAAAGTGGCGGTCCGGCCACACGCCTCTGCCGCACCGAGGACGGGGGTGCCCACTGGGACGACTTGACGGGTCAGCCGGGCCTGCCCGCCGGGCCGCTGGGCCGCATCGGCTTGGCGCTCTCAGCCGCGCCCCATCGCCTCTGGGCCTCGATCGAGGCTCGGGAGGGCGGGATTTTTCGCTCCGACGACGATGGCGCGCACTGGGAGCGCGTGTCAGCGGCGCCGGCCCTCACCCTGCGCCCCTGGTACTTCAGCCGCCTGACCGCGGACCCGCTGAACGGCGAGGGGGTGTATGTCCAGAATCTTGACCTGTGGCGGTCAGCGGACGGCGGCCGCACGTTTGATCGACTGCCGACGCCGCACGCGGACCACCACGATCTGTGGGTGGACCCCCGCGATCCCCACCGCCTCATCAGCGGGCATGACGGCGGCGCCGCCGTCTCCTATGATGGCGGCGCCTCCTGGTCTTCCACACTCAACCAGCCCACGGGGCAGTTTTACCACGTCACCGCCGATGAGCAGATCCCCTATCGGATTTATGGGGCCCAGCAGGACAACAGCACCCTGTCGGTCCCGAGCCGGACCAGCGGGGTCGGCATTACGCTCGCCGACTGCTACAGTGTGGGCGGCGGAGAAAGCGGAGCCATCGCCGTGAGGCCGGACAACGCCCATATCGTGTACGCGGGCAGCAACGGCTCCATCCTGACCCGGTACCACCATCCGACCCGCACCCGGCGCGTCATCACGCCCTGGCCGGAGGAGGTGCGGGGGGCCCCCGGCCGGGATCTCACCTATCGGTTCGCCTGGAGCTTTCCCGTGGTCCTGTCTCCGCACGATCCCGAGACACTGTATGTGGGAGCCAATGTGCTGTTTCGCTCGCGCGATGAAGGGCGCACCTGGGATGTCATCAGCCCCGATCTCACCCGCCACGATGAGGCCACCCTGGGCCCCTCGGGCGGCCCCATCACCGGCGACAACGGCCACGCCGAGCTTTACGCCACGCTCGCCACCGTCGCGGCCTCTCCGCGCGACCCCAACGTACTGTGGGCCGGATCGGATGACGGGCTCATTCACGTCACGCGAGATGGCGGCCGCCGCTGGCAGAATGTGACGCCGGCCCATCTGCCCGAGTGGGCGGCCATCTTGGCCGTCGAAGCGTCACCGCACGATCCGGCTGCGGCCTATGCCGCCGCATCCCGCCATCGGCTGGACGATTTGACGCCCTACGTGCTGAAAACCCACGACTTTGGCGTGACGTGGCAGATGATTGCCGAGGGTGTCGCCCCCGATGACTTTGCTCGCGTCATCCGGGCCGACCTCGAGCGGCCCGGGCTCCTGTTTCTCGGCACCGAGTCGGGGGTGTACACGTCGCTGGACGACGGCGAGCACTGGCGCCCGTTTCAGCAAAACCTGCCGCGCGTCCCCATCTACGACTTGAAGATTCACCACGGCGACCTGATTGCCGCCACCCACGGCCGCTCGTTCTGGATTGCCGATGACGTGGCCGCGCTGCGCCGCATCGCGGAACATCGCGCGGACCAAGAGCCGCTTGCACCGATCCTGGCCCCGCCCCCGCCCACCCCGCGCTTCTGCGGGCGCGGGGCCGGCGCGCTTCCGCCAGCGCAGCACGCTGGCTGCGCCTCCACGGACACGGCCCTGGTGGCCTGGGAGCCAGTCGGCGACACGGCCACCCTCGTCAACGCCGGTGCGAACCCCGCCCCGGGCATGGGGCTCACCTTGTTTCTCCCCACCGTGCCGACATCTTCGCCCCGCCTCCGGATCTCGGATGCGGAGGGCGCGCTGCTGCATGAATTCGCCGAGGGCGCGATTCAGCCCGTGCGCGGCAGCCAGCGGGTTGTGTGGGACATGCGATATCCGGGACCCACCCCGCTGCCCGGCGCCGTCTACCGGGGCGGCGGCGAGCGCGGGCCGCTCGCGCCTCCCGGAGCCTACTGGGCCACCCTCACGGTCGGCGGCGCCGAGGTGGCCGCTGAGCTGACCATCGTTCCGGATCCCCGCCTGCCGCCCACGCCTGAAGACGCGGCTGCGCAGTTCCAGCTGTGCCAGGACATCGTGGGGGTGCTGAGCCGACTCAACGAAGCTGTCCTGCAGGTGCGGGAGCTGCGCCGCCGCCTGCCGACTGAGGGCGCCCAGCTGGACGCGATTGAAGATGCGCTGATTCAGCGGCACGCGAAGGTTCCGCTGGACTACCTCAAGTATCCGCCCGGCCCCAACGTGAAGCTTGCCGCCTTGATGCAGGCGGTGGATGGGTCTGACGGCCCGCCCATCGCCGCAGCACGGCTGGTGCTGGACCGGCTCACCGCCGCGGTGGACGCGCAGGTGCGCCAGCTGCAGAAGCTGGCAGGCTCTCTCCTTGCGTGACGCGGCATCCCAGCTGAGGCGCGGGCGCCAGTCCCCCGCGGCGCGGCTCAAGGCTCAGCGGCTGGCCTCATGGCGGCGCGACAGCTCGGCCGCCACCGCCTCGAGCGGCACGCCCGCCACGTGCAGCGCCAGCCAGAGGTGATACACGACATCGGCCGCCTCCGCCGTGATGGGGCCGGCCTCCCCGTTCTTGGCGGCGACTAAAAATTCGGCGGCCTCCTCCCCCACTTTGCGCAGCACGCGGTCCAGCCCGGCTGCGGCCAAGTCCCGCGTGTACGAGGGGCAAGCTGATGCGGGCGCGGCGGCCTCTTCAAGCCGCTGGCGCTGCACGGCAAACAGCCCGCCCAGCATCGCCAGCGGAAACGCCCCGTCCGCAAAGCAGCTGGCTCGCCCGGTGTGACAGGCTCCGTGCGGCGCGCGCACTTGGTACAGCAGCGCATCGCCATCGCAGTCCCAGGCCATGTGCACCAATTCGAGCCGCTGGCCCGATGTTGCGCCCTTGTCCCACAGGGCGCCGCGGGACCGACTCCAAAAGTGGGCCCGGCCCGTCTCGCGGGTGGCCGCCACGGCCTCATCATTGGCCCAGGCCAGCATCAGCACCGCGCCCGTTTCCACATCCTGCACGACCACCGGCACCAGGGGCCCAGCGTTAGCGTCCGACACGCACCCACACCCCCTGGCTTCTCAATGCGTCCTTCAGCGCCGCCAGTGTCACGTCCCCCCGGTGCAGCACTCCCGCCAGCAGCGCGCCGGTCACGCCGGGGACGGCCAGCGCCTGTGCGACGTGATGCGCGGTCGCCCCGCCGCCCGAGGCGATCAGGGGGAGGCGGGCGGCCGCGGCCGCTTGGCCCAAGGCGCCCACGTCATACCCTTGGCCGGTGCCGTCCCGGTCGATGGAGGTCAAGAGCACCTCTCCGGCCCCTCGGGCGGCCACCTCCGCCACCCACGGCCCCAGCCACCAAGAGGTGGCCGTGCGCCCGCCGCTCGCGTACACGCGGTGCCCCCCGGGCTCCTGTCGGACATCCACCGCCACCACCACCGCCTGGCTGCCCGCCTGCTCCGCAATCTGCCCCACCAAGGCGGGTGTGCGGAGCGCCGCAGAGTTGACCGACACTTTGTCGGCCCCGGCCGCCAGCACCACCCGTGCCGTCTCCGCCGCCTGGATTCCGCCGCCCACGGTGAGCGGAATGCCCAGCCGGCGGGCCGTCCGCTCCACGACGGCCAAATCCGGCCCGCGCCGCTCCGCCCCGGCGGTGATGTCCAGCAGCACGATTTCATCCGCGCCCTCATCCTCGTAGCGCGCCGCTAGCTCCTCGGGCCGCCCTAGGGCCCTGAGGCTGCCAAACTGGATGCCTTTCACCACTTCATTCCCGGCCACGTCCAGGCACGCGATGATCCGCGGCCTCAGCACTGCAGGAGCCTCGCCAGCGCTGCCGCGGGCAGCGACCCGTCATACAGCGCTCGGCCCACTATGGCGCCCGCGGCGTGGGCGCGCGCCAGCACCGCCGCGTCCTCTGCCCCGCGAATGCCGCCGGCGGCGATCACGGAAAAGCCCTCCGCCACCCACTCGGCCACCAAATCCAGGTCGGGCCCTTGGCCCGTGCCATCTCGCTCCACTGCC
Source organism: Bacillota bacterium (assembly GCA_021846505.1). Classification (GTDB taxonomy): domain Bacteria; phylum Bacillota; class Sulfobacillia; order Sulfobacillales; family JAIMBI01; genus JAJZWV01. The sequence goes on along the minus strand of JAJZWV010000084.1, from coordinate 4,012 downwards.
GTCACGATGACGGATCGCCAGCCGTGCTGGTGAAGGCGAGGCGCCACCTGCTCTCGCCCCAGGGCGGCCTCGCTGCGCCACCCGTGGGTGGCCAGCGCCCGGCCGCGGAAGTCTAGGCTCACGGCCACGCGGTCGGGACCCAGCTCGCGGGCAAAGGCGGCCAGCACCTCGGGATCGGCCACGGCGGACCCCACCACCACGCGGCGGATGCCGCAGTCGAGCCAGCGGCGGGCAGCCTCCACGCTGCGCACCCCGCCGCCCAGCTGCACCGGCACCCCCAGCGCCGCCAGCCGGCGCCCCTGGCTTTCCGACAGCCCCGGCTGCCCAAAGGCGGAAGACAGGTCCACCACGTGCAGCGCTCGGGCTCCCGCGGCGCAAAACGCCCGCGCCTGCGCCACGGGGTCATCCCCGTACACGGTGGGCTGCTCGGCCCGCCCCTGCATCAGCCGCACCACCCGCCCATCCAGCACGTCAATGGCTGGCATCACCGTGAACATCGCGCCACCTGCCGTGAGAACGCTTCCAGCACGCGGCGCCCATAGGCGCCGCTGCGCTCGGGGTGAAACTGCACCCCCGCGACGAGGCCCTTCTGCACCGCACTGACAAACGGGCGCTGGTATTCCGTGACCGCCGAAGCCAAGAGGCCATCCCTCGGACGCACCGCAAAGGCGTGGCAGAAGTAGGCTTCACCCGCCCCCACTTCAGCGAGGAGCCCGGCGGCGGCGGTTGGCTGCACCTGGTTCCATCCCATATGCGGCAGCGGCGCCGACCCCACATCCAGGCGCTCGACGGTCCCTGGCAGCACGCCCAAGCCGCGGCCGCCTTCCTCGGAGGACTCAAACAGCAGCTGCAGCCCGAGGCAGATGCCCAGCACCGGCACCACCCCCACGCGGCTCCAAATGGCCTCGTCCATCCCGGTGCGCGCCAGCTCGTCGGCTGCGGCCGCGTAGTGGCCCACCCCCGGCAGCACCACTCCCCTCGCCCGCGCGACCTCCTGCGGGTCGCGCGTAACCGCCACGGCCACATTGAGCCGCTCCAGCGCCCAAGCCACGGATTGCAAGTTGCCTCGCTCCAGGTTCACTACGGCAACGGTCACAGCCCAATGACCCCCTTCGTGGAAAGCGTCCCGGCCCGCGGCGCCGTGGCTTGGCGCAGCGCCAAGCCCAGCGCCTTGAACGCCGCCTCCCACTGATGGTGGCGATTTCGGCCGGCGCGCACCTCCACATGCACGGTCAGCTGCCCGCCGCGCGCCAATGCCGGCCAAAACTCCTCCAGCACCTCTCCGTCCAGTCCATTGATGGGGCCGGTGGGAATTTGGGCGAGCCAGCTGCCCGCCCGCCCGGAGAGATCCACGGCCACCTCCACCCGCGCTTCATCCATGGGCACCACCGCCCAGCCGTAGCGCGCCACGCCCTGATATCCAGGCCACCGCGCCGCCAGTGCCTGCCCCAGCACCAAGCCGGTGTCCTCCACCAGGTGGTGGGGATCCACCTCGGTGTCGCCGGCCGCCTGCACCCGTACGGGAGTGCCCCATGTGGTGGCACAGGCATCCAGCAGGTGAGAAAACATCCCGACCGGCAGCTCAATGCCACGCGCAGCACCCAGCTCCACACTCACCCGCGTCTCGCGCGTTGCGCGCTCCACGCGCGTGGGCGGCTTCGCATCCACCCTCCCGCCCGTCATCGGGCCACCTCCGCGGCCGGCCGGCGCGCCACCGCGCCAGCAAAAGCCCCCAGCGCCGCCTGGTGGTGCGCCAAGCCCTCGGCTTCCGCCAATGTGGCCGCTGCAGCCGCCAGCTGGCTGGCATCCCCCACGCGGCGGGTCTCGGTGCGCCGGCGCAGGAAGTCTTCCACCCCCAGCACCGACTGGCGGCGAGCCTGGCCCCCGGTGGGCAGGACATGGTTGGGCCCGGCCACGTAGTCGCCTAAGGGGCTCGGGCAGTTGATGAACGTAGCGCCAACGGCCCCGAGCTCCGCCGCATACGCTTCGGGGGGCCCCCACAGCTCCAAGTGCTCGGGCGCCAGCGCGTTGATGAAGGCTACAGCCTGCTGGGCCGTGGCCGCCACCGCCCCGCCCACCCCCGGCTGGCTCACCAGCCCGGGCGATAGCGCAGCGGCAATGCGGCCCACCTCCGCGAGCCAGGCGCGGTCGCGGCTCACGGCCAGCGCCAGGCTCTGGGGATCGTGCTCGGCTTGCGCCAGCAGGTCCTGGGCAGCCTGCTGGGGCGACGCGGGCGGCTCTCCCCAGATGACCACCTCGGACGGGCCGTTCAAGCCGTCGATGCGCACCCGATGCGCCACTTGGCGCTTGGCTTCGGTCACATACACGCTGCCCGGGCCCACCACCGCATCCACGGGCAGGAGGCTATCGGTCCCAAATGCCGCCGCCGCAACGGCCTGAGCCCCGCCAATGGCATGCACCTCCCGAATCCCGAGCCACGCGGCGGCCGCCAGCGTGACGGGGTCGGGCTCGCCGTGAGCCTGGGGCGGCGTCAGCACCACAATGTCGGGCACCCCGGCCACCTGCGCCGGGATCACGCCCATCAGGAGGCTCGACGCCAGCGGAAAGCGCCCCGCCGGCACATACACCGCCACCCGGCCGAGCGGCTCCCAAATCGTGCGCACAGCCAATCCACCCGCCGTCGGGCCATCCTGCGCGGAGGGTGGCCGGCTGGCTTCGGCAAACGTGCGAATGCGGCTGGCCGCCACCTGCAGCGCCTCGGCCAGCGGCGGGGAGATCAAGTGGAGGCCGCCCGCGAGGTGCACCCGGGACCCTGCGCGGTCCACGCGATCCAGGCGCCGCGTCCAGTCGGCCACCGCCTCATCGCCGCGGGCCTGGACATCAGACAAAATGGCGGCCACCGCGTCCGACACGGATGGATCGGCGGACGGCCGCCGCTTCAGCCAATCGTCGGCACTGCGGCACGTCCACGGCATGCGGGCGCCCTCCTTTCCGGCATCCACTGCTCGATCCACTCCCTCACCGCGTCCGCCCGACTTAAGGGCGCGGACAGCGTGGCCGCCGACTGCATCACGGTGTCCACCGCCCACAGTCCGTTGGCGGCTAAGGTGGCGCCGGTCTCCACCACATCCACCACCGCGTCAGCCAGCCCGAGCCAGCAGGCGGCCTCGACAGCGCCACTCATCGTCACGATCTCTCCCGAGTAGCCACGCGCAGCCATCCACTGCCGCGTGATGTGTGGGTACCTCGTGGCCACGCGCCACGGGCGGCCGGCCGATAGCGGCCGTCCGCGCGGCACGGCGGCCACCAAGCGGCAGTGGCCAAAGTGCAGCGGCAGGACACACGCCACCGGGAGGTCGGCTTCCTCCAGGACATCACGCCCCACGATGGCCGCGTCCACCACGCCGTCCGCCAACAGCTGCGGCATGTCTCGCCCCCGCACTTCCACGGCTTCGACGCCGCCCGCCTCGGTCCACAGCTGCCGCCCGGCCGGCGCTTGAACGGGCAAGCCGGCCTGCTGCAGCCAATCCCAGCTCGGGCGATTCAGCCGCCCGCGCGGCACCGCAATTCGCATGGCGCACTCTCCTTATGCACTGCTCTACTGCAGTAAAGTACCCGAGAGCCAGCAACCTGTCAAGCGGCCGCGCCACAATTTCATCGCGGAGCATGGGGATCGTTGTATCCGTGCGGTGTGAGATCAAAACCCAATGGCATTGTGCGGAGCTTCCAGCGTGCTGAACAGCCCCGCGGCTTGGGCCAGTGCTCTCGGCGCCACCTCCTGGACCAATCCCGCACGCGCGAGCAGCAGGAGGCTTACGCCGCCGAGATAGGCGGCGCCCAGCGCAGCCACATCCAGCGCGATGTCGGGCGGTGTGGCACTCCCTCCGCGGGCCACCCGCGATCCGTCGGGGCCAGCCTCTAAAACACGTCTTCCGCACGTCGACGGGGCGCACGACGCGAATTTTAAGCCGGCGCGGCGCGGGCCGGCACGGTCGTAAAAATGGTCTCGGGGAGGTCGAGGGCCGCCAGGATGACGCGGAGGGCGGGCCGG
>JAJZWV010000083.1 GCA_021846505.1 Bacillota bacterium | reverse complement strand
CCTCGGCGCTGACGGTCACCGGTGGAATGGTGCGGGGATGGGCCACGGGGGTCACCTCCTAGAACGGATAAACCCAGTGTGCCCCCAACTCTTCCAATAAGTCAACATCTAAGAATGGATCTACTAGTGGCCTGCTATAGGTGGAAACCGGTCTCAAGCAGGGCCAGCCGGCGGTCCAATCGTTCCAGGACGCCAGTGCGCCATGCTCCGACCGGTTCGCCCAGCCACAGGCTCATCACGATACCCTGAACGGCACCCGCGAGAGCGCTGACTTCATCGGTGTCTGCGGCCCGATCGCTGCGCTCCCCCAACACCGCAGCGATCGCACTCAGCGACTGTGCCATCTCGTCGAGCATTCGGGCGCGGAGCTCCGGGACCGAGCGGGCCAGCCGCTCTCGTTGTTCTTGAATCTGCAGTGCCTCCGGGCTCAGGTGCCCGACGACGGCCCTGACCGCCTGCCGAATGGCTTGGACCGCCGAGAGGTCACGCGGCTGAGCCCGGATGGCCTCGACCATCGGATCTTGATTGGCGCGAAACAGCACAAGGTCCGCTTTCGTCGGGAAATACCGATAGATCGTCCGGGGCCCAACCTCCGCGACTTCCGCGACTTGCTCCACGGAGGTTTCGTCGTACCCTTGCTCGATGAACAGGCGCAGGGCGACGCTCTGAATGAGTGCCCGCGTCTTGGCCTTCTTGCGCTCAACCAGGTTGCCGCTCGCGCCCATCACTCCCCGCTGCTTAGTATATCAGTCCCGGATCGCGCCCCGCCGGGGTCACGCGGACCCGGACCGAGAGGCTTGTGCGGCGGCTCGCCGCGTCGGCAGGAACACCAGAGCCAGCACCACGGCCGCCGCGGCGAGAGCGAGCGCCAACAGGGTGGCGCTGTTCACGCCATGGACAAAGGCTGCGCGGGCCGACGCTGCCAGGGGGGAAGACCCCTGGCCCTGCGCCACGGCGAGTGCGACAAACACACTGGACCGCGCGGCGGAGGCGAGGGCAGCCGGTACTCCCGCGACGTGCAGCGTGGAGCGGTAGCTCGCATTGAGGACGCTTCCCAGGACGGCCGCGCCAAACGCCGGCCCGAGCTTGGTGACCGCCTGCAGGAGGGCAGACCCCACACCGCTCGAGGCGGGGGAAAGTTCGACCACCGCGGCCGAGGCGGCCGTAGCGAACGCCAGCCCCGCGCCGAGGCCCGTCAGGAAGGTCCACATGTCGGTGAACGCTCCCGCACTGTGGACCGTCATGGAGGTGCCCAGCCCCAGGCCCACGGCGATAACAGCGAAGCCGACGGCCACCGTAATTTTCGTACCGGCACGCGATGCCAGGCGATCGGCGGGGACCGCCCCCACCACGAGCCCCCCAATGACCGGGAGCAGCCGCATGCCCGCCCCTTCCGCCGTGAGCGCACGCACCGCCTCAAAGTACTGGGGCAGCGTAAACATCACGCCGAACAGGGACAAGGCACCGAACGCGGTGAGCAGTACGCCCCAGGTGAAGCGGGACGAGGAAAACAAGGCGACATCAACCAGAGGCGTGCCGTGCCTCCTCCGGCTCAACCGAGCCTCCCACGCGGCAAACAACGCTAGGACGGAGACGCCGGCCCCGATCGGCCCGAGCACGGCGGCGGTCGCCCAACCGGCGGTGCCGGCCCGGATTACACCGTACATGAGCCCCACCAAGCCCGCGCTGGACAGCAACAGACCCATGACGTCGACGCGCGGCCGGACCCCGCCCGGGACTCCGGAACGAAAGCCATGACCGCTACGAGTGCGATGAGCGCGACCGGCACGTTCATGAGAAAGACCCAGCCCCACCATACATGGGACAGCAGCCAGCCGCCCACGATCGGCCCCAGCGGCAGCCCCAAGAAGTTGGCGGAGCCCCAAATGCCGATGGCGCGCGGGCGCTCCGCTTCGTCAAACAGAACGGGAACCAGCGAGAGAGCGACGACCGTCATCCCGGCGCCCGCTAGCCCGAGAATGATGCGGGCGACGACAAACGGTCCGGGACCACCGGCGTATGCGCACCACACCGACCCCGCGCAAAACGCGATGAGGGCCCCGATGATGACCGCCTTGCGTCCGTAGCGGTCGCCTACGAGGCCGGCCGGCAGCATGCCGGCCACCAGCGCGAGCGTGTACGCGGTGATGAACCACTGCAGTTGGGACTCGCTCGCCTTGAACACCCCAGCGAGCGTGGGTAGCGCCAGGTTGAGCACCGTCGTGTCCATCGTGACCGCGAGAATTCCAAGAGATATGGCGGCGAGCGTCCACCAGCGACGCGCCTTGGCATCCGTCATGAGGGCACCTCCCGGCGTGCAGTATACGCCATGTGGCAGCTGCTGTCTATTGGCAGTGAACTCTACATCAATAACTGTGGGATCACGGTCTCCGGGAGGGAGCCGAGCCAAATCTTCCGTCGATAGCGAGCCCGGTTCCGAAACCCTTAGATCCGACGATCTGGCGCCTTGCCTTTGGTGTGGCAGCCCTCAATGAACCCGTGGATGAACTCGCGGCCCAGGTCCCAACGCGCCAGGATGACACGCCGCCAGCGCTTAGTCGCTTGCGCCCAGGCGCAGTCTTCGGCGCGGGCACAGGCCTCGGCGTTGGTGAGCCAGCGCGAGAGCTGCGCCGCGGCGGGGGCGCGGTCCGGGGCCCGCAGCCCCTGGTGCCAGTCTCCTTTCAGGCGATGGAGCGCGCCGAGCGCGGGATAGGCTCGCTGAATGGCGGTCAAGGCCCCCCGTTTGGCGGGGACGCCGGGGCTTTTCCCTGTTATGAGCGGCCACCGGGGAATGGTCGTGGGCGTGATCGTCTACTCGTCGCGCGGGCCTCATCTCGCCGGGGGCCCCTTTCGAAGTGGAACGGGTCCGCGAGGACCTAAGGGGGCGGGGCGCCTCGCCCAGATCGTTGGGCTGTTGGCACGCGAGGCTCACGATCCATGCCCGAGCCGCCGCCGTAATGCACGGGGACGTATCGCCCGGGGCAAGTCCTCCAGCGCCCGAAAGGCAGCCAAGCGTACCATGCCATTGGTGGTGGAGCTAATGGCGACCCAGCAACCGCTCCCGCTGCGGGCCGCTGCCGCTAGCACCGTCGATTGTGCCGGACCTGGAGGAGTGCCTCCGGGCGCTGCGCCACCGAGCGCCCCGTACACCACAGTTTTCCCCGGGGGCCACGTGATGATCGCGGCCACCTCGACCGCTTCGCGGTCCGACCAGCCCTGGCGGAGCTCCAGCAGGAGCAGCAGCATCACGAACGAGGATTCCGCTGGGGGCGGCGGCCCCGCATGCGTCCCGCGGAGATCCCAGTCCCGCTCTCGCCTTCCACGCCTAAGCGGCCCAGTGCGGGGTTCATCACACGGACGCCTCACGTCGCATGCCGGTGGGCGGCAGCAGGAATTTGTGGTCGGGCGTCGAAATTGCCATGCCCGGAACCGGGCGCACACGGACTGCACGGTCAGTCTGCCAGCCTTCCTGCAAAGTAGCTGCTGAGTTACGTGTCTGGGCAGGTCTGCATATGAGCCAAAGACAAAGTGGGATCTCCGTGTAGAGAAGGAGTTGTCGCATGACGGCGAATCGCCGGACCCGCATGAATGCGGTGTGGAAGCCGCTGACCCTGGCCTCAAGTCTCGTTTGGATGAGTGTGGTGCCCGCGGCCGCCGTGTTTGCGTCCAGCACCCCTACCGTGACGCCGGGGTCGGTGACGCTCACGGCCACTAGCCACACGGCGCCGGTGGGCGGGCAGGTGACGTTCACGGCAGCGGCGCAGGACCCGGGTGGGACCGCCGAGTACCAGTGGTGGGTGGAATCCCCCACCGGGCAGTGGACCGACGCCCAGAACTACTCGAGCAACCGCACGTTCACGCTGGCGGCACCGTCGGCCGGGGACTACCTGGTGGCGGTGGAGGTGCTGGACCAGGGGCAGGTGGCGGCCGGCGACTGGAGCGCGGCCCAAACCACGCTGCCGCGCGGTGTGTTTGTGGACAGCGGGGTGGCGGTGGCGGCGGCGGCGAGTGGGGCGGCCAGCCAGGCGGTGACACTCACGGCGGCGGCTCGCAACATTTATGACGCGCAGTATCAGTTTTGGGTGGAAGCGCCCAACGGCCAGTGGACGCAGAGCGGGCCGTATCAGACGCGCGCCACCTACACGTTCACGCCGGCGGCGGCGGGGGCGTACCGGTATGTGGTGTATGCGAAAAGCCCGCTGGCGGCCAACAACCCCACCGGGGCCCTGGCCAGCAGCGTGGGGCTCTATACGGCGTGGGGGGCGCCGGCGCTGGTGACGACCGCCGTGGCCACGCCCACGCTGGTGGCGGATGGCCAGACGACCGACGCCGTAACGGTGCGGGTGCGGGATGCCTTGGGCACGGTGATTCCCACGTTTGACGGGTGGGTGGCACTCAGCGGCACGGGCCCCGTGACCTTCCCGGAGACTGGGTTCTACGGGACCGAGGCCGCGGCTTCGGGCAATTGGTATCAGGTGGTGGACGGCACCGCCACGATTCCCGTGACCAGCAGCACAACGGGCGGTGCCGCCATCACGCCGGACCACTTGATCAGCAGCGCTGCCTTGAACAGCGGCAACGGCGGCCTGGCAACGGCGCCGCAGGTAGCCAACGTGACGTATCAGGGGACGGCGTACACGGCGGTGGCGCCGACGGCCACCTTGCTGACGCTCCGGGCGGCGCCGTCGGCGCTGGCGAACAACAGCCAGCACAGCGCACTGCTGACCGTGGGGCTGGCGGATGCAAGCGGCGTGGCCGCGCCGGCCACGCCGGGCCCCGACTACGTGACCCTAACCCTAGCGGGCCCTGGCAGCTTCAGCGCCACCCACACCCAAACGACCGAGGTGGTGTCGATTGCCGGTGGTGCCAGCTCCACGGGCGTGCAGGTGTTCGATGAGGCCGGGGTGTCGGGCACGCTCTCGGTGACAGCCGCGGGCAGCGGGCTGGTGAGCCCGCCGCCGCTCCAAATTCCCACGTACGAGGCGGGGGTGCCGGCGGGGCTCACGGTTGCCCGGACGAGCCAGCACAGCGGCGTGACCACGTACACGGTGCAGCTGGTGGACAGCCAGGGGCAGACGCTGACGGCAGGGGCGGCCAGCTCGGGGACGATCACCGTGACCGACAACACCCTGCAGCTGGGCGATCCCGGGCTGACGTACGGGTATGGGCCGAACGACGGCCAGAGCGCCACCTCGCCCCTCACGCTCACCGGGACGGCGTTTGCCACCGCGCTGGCTTATGGCCAGGCCACGTTTTCCGTGAGCAACCCGTCGGGGGTGGCGGCGAGCCTGCCGACCCTCACGGTCACCGACCCGAGTTTGGGCGACCAGGGGACGGCCCCATACGCGTACTACACCGGCCAGGCAACCCAGGCGGTGTTCACCAGCACAGCGATGGGCATCCAAACCGGGAGCTTGGCCCCCGGCCAATCCCTAGCGGTGACCGGCCAGCTGGAAGACGCGAGCGGCGTGGCGGTGCACAGCGCCGGCCAGCCCATCTGGTTTAGGATTGACGCCGCCGCCAGCGCGCCCGCGACGGGCTACGCCAACCCGTCCAACAGCTTCTCCGGGGGCGTTCCAGGTGCGGTCGTGGCGCCCGCGGTCTCCCCCGCTGTCGTGATCAGCAACGCCGCCAGCTCCGCCACCCCGATCCAGGCGTACAACGCGATGGTGTCTGCCGGGACCTACTTCCCCACCTTGAGCGGCGACGTGAATGGTGTCGTGCTGCTGCCCAATGGCGCCAGTCAGGTGGGCAACGAATACGAGGCGCTTACCAACGCGAGCGGGCAGGCGACGATCCGGGTCACCGCCCCCTCGGCCGACACCGTCTACCAGGCGTTCCAGCTGGGCGTGGCCACCAGTGCCTACGGGCAAAACCCGGCCAGCAGTGTGAGCGGCCAGTGGGCCGCGTCGCCCACGTTCGCGGTGGTGCCACCGGTGTTTCAGAATGCGCACCTGCTGGCCGCCTTGATGCCCTTCCAGTCGGGGGGCACCAGCACCCCCCCTCCGCTGTCCGCGCCTTTGCGCGTGCCGGCGGGAACCTTGCTGGGCGTGAATATGGCGCCCGCCAATCCCCTGTACCAGCCGCTGTATCAGGCGGGCTTCTCGCCCGTTTCCGGCACGATGAACGTGTTTGACGAGTGGCTCATCACCTCGTCCAATCCGAACGTGGTGAGGATTCCGCCCGCTACCAGCCGTGCCTGGCCCACGGGAGTGACCGGCGGCCTGCCCGCTCCCAACTTTGGGGTGACGCCGGTGCCGGGCACGGACAACGAGTGGGTGCTCGACACATGGGCGGCGGCCACCGGGTCGCTGATACCCACCGTCCTGGCCGCGACGCAGGCGGTGGGCACGGCGACGCTGACGATTCAGGACATGAGCAACCCCGCGATGCCGTCCTCCACGGCCACCGTAACGGTGCTGCCCGCCCAGCCCGCTCGCTATCCCGCGCTGCAGCTGAACGGCCAGGCCGTCTCGGTCACCAACCCCCTGTCGCTGCAGGCCGAGAAGCCTCAGCAGCTTATGGTGGTGAACCAGGACACGGCCGGCAATCCGATGCCGGTCGTGACCGGGCAGCCGCTGGCGAGCGGCATCGCGCTGCCGGCGCTTCCGCCAGGCGAACAGTGGGATAACAGCCAAGGGGCCCCCATCTCCCACATCGCGGTTCCGGTGGGCCAGACGAGTGCGCCCGTCTGGCTCGTGAGCTCCAGTGCCGCCGTCCTGGGTGGCATCGGATCGGTGGGTAGCTTCTTCGTGAATCAGTTGATCCCCTCGGGACCAACGAGCGGCGAGCCAGCACTCCCTCTGGACCTCATTACGGTAGAAAACTCCTGGCAGGAGCCCCTGCCCAACACGGCGGTGCAGGCGGAGGCCGTAGGGGGATTTGTCACCCAGCAGCCCAGCCCGTCCGCCAGCGGTATCTCGCTGAGTATCTTGTCGTTTACCGTGCTGCACTCCAACGCGCAGGGCATCCTGTACGACTGGTTTCCGGGCCTGGGCGGCACCATCGAGAGCATCCAGAATCCCGCGATAAGCGCATCGCTCCCGCCGTCTCTTGTTCCCTGATGCCGATGGAGAGGGAGCCTCAGGTTGGGCCTGAGGCTCCCTCTCGCGTTCAGGGGACTGCAGTATGGCCGCGGCCAACGCCTAGATCCACACTGACTCCGGGCATTTCAGCGTCAAGAGTCGTCATGCGTGGCAGACCCACGGCATGAGCCGGCGACCTCTCTCCGACATCCCGACGGGTGGCCGCGGACCATCGTCGGTGCGAACGGCACCACCCGCTGCGCGCGACCAGGCCGGTAGGTGCCAAGCCCCGGCGATGATCGGCGAGCACAGCCATCCCACCGGTCCGTGTCCTGGGGCGGACCCGGCAGCGTCGCTGGGATGGCAGTGGGACACCTCGCGCTAAGTGTGCCCGGCGCATTCGCAAGACCCAGACATTCCCACGGGGAGGCTGAAGTACCGCGGCGCCGCAGCCCGGTGCGACGCCCGCATGTCCGGGAGCAGGCTTGTCACCTCGGCCGCCCTACGCCTCACCGAAGACCGCGAGGCCAAGGTGGCGCGCCGCTTTGGCCATGGCCTGATCCTGGGTAGCCAGCGTCATCCCTGACCGCATGGCCAAATCGACATAAGCGGCATCATAACTGCTGAGCTGGCAGTTTTGGCTGGCGCTAACGGACGGTGTCGCGCACGGCCATGGCGGTGCCGAGTCGAATCGGCAGAGCCAAGAGCCCGTCCAGCAGCGTGCGAGCCTTAGGGGCCGCGATCCATCCGCGCTGGGTGGCCGTGAGCACGGCATTGGACGCCTCCGGAAGCCACGACCGCGTAGGCTTCGTTCAGATGACCGAAGACGCGGTCCGTGTAGGCGGAGCCCTCGTCCTCAAAGCACCAAGCCATGCTGACGGAGTTATCCAGCCCGAAGGCCGCTTACGCGCGCCCCTCCTCAACCAGGTCACGAATGGAGCCCCGGAGAGTTACCCCGGATCGCAAGCGTTTCAGCGCTTGAATCGCCGGACGCGCTCGGCGATGCCGGGTGCGGGAGAGATGACGGCAATGGCGCGGCCGTGGCGGCAGATAGTGATCACTTCTCCCGCCTCCACTCGGTCCAACAGGTCGGCGAAATGCGTCTTGGCTTCGTCGGTCCCCACTTCGGTCACGGCCATCCCCCAATTCGCTTGCGACCCGTCTTGTCCAGTCTGCAAGGCGGGGTCCGTGCCGTCAAATGGCAGCGGCTTGCTTCACGAGGTGGTGGAGACCGGGGCGGCTCGACGGCACGGAGACGCGCGATGGGCAGCACGCGGGAATGGCCCCATCGCGTTGGCCGCTGGCATCAGCGACCGCATAGCTCCCCGCCGGTGCAGCCCATGGGCGTGCTACGCCATTTGCCGGCATCACTTCCTGGCGTCCTTGCCCGCGGGATGCAACAGGCTGCGGCCGCAACCATGCTTGCGCTTTAGCGACTCTTTCCCACTCTCGGCTGGTATCGTTCCTGCATTACGTCTAGTCAGTCACCGGCTACGCGCCGAACGGGCGGACAGCCACCCGGGCGCATCTTCGCACACCGCGATGCACCCCAGCGCCATCAATCCCGGCTGAACAGCTTCCTCAATGGCACCGAAAAGCCGGTCAGCACGGAATCTTTCACCAGGGCATCCGGATCAGATAGGAACACCGGCGTTTCCACAGCGCGGTGCATGGTGAGGGTCTGCGCCGCCGGATCGGCCACCCAGACTGAGCGAACCCCGGCATGTAGATATTGCTTCACCTTGCGCGCGATGTCCGGTTCGGACGGGTCGTGCACCTCCACCACAAGGTCGGGGGGCACGTGCACAAAGCCAATGTCCCCAGCGATCGCTTGCGCGCGTTCTGGGGAAAAGTAGGCGACATCTGCCCCGCGCAACGTTTCGGGGTTAGTTCCAAGACATACGCCTATCTCGCCACTATCCACCTCGCTTGCTGGATGTAGAGCGGCAAACGCCTCCAGTACGCTGGTGATCCGGGCAACCACCCGGGCATGTCGGTGGCCGGCCGGCGCCAAGATAACCAGCTCCCCCTCGTCGATTTCATAGCGCCAGCCCCGGGGAAGTCGGTCCAGCTCATCAGCGGTCCATGGTCTGTTCTTCGTCAGCGAAGACATCGCGCATCCCTCCGCCGCAGGATTCTCGGGCCACTATAACATGGAGGGGTGCGGACGCACGCACCGTCACCGTCGTCGACCGCTATCTTGGCCGCAGCCACGCGGACAATGGCCAGACCGGAACCCGGCGCCGGTATCGGGAGGCGCTGCTACGGCGTCGCCGTGTGGAAGAGCACGACACCGACCAATGGCCGGCGCACCCTGGTCTTGGTGACGGGCGATGGCGGCTCCGCACCCAGCCCGGTTTACGCCCGCGTGGATGCGCTCAAGGCGGAGCTGGAACGGGAGGACTGGCTCTTCGTGGACGTGGACCTGCGCCACGAGGCGCCGGCTGCCCTCCACCATAGCGATGATCGTGCTGAAAAAGGGCAGACGGCCAGGGGCGCGATGGGGGCAGGCTATCGGAAGTGGACGAGGACGATCCGCCGGTTGGGTCCCCCGGTCGGAGCGGGGTGGTCCCGGATTACCTGGCCATCCG
>JAJZWV010000082.1 GCA_021846505.1 Bacillota bacterium | reverse complement strand
GGCATTCAGCCGATCCTCGCCCACGTGCTCGCACTCGCAGACGGCCGGCGCCTCCCTGTCGTGGGGTGCGTCCGGGGCGAGGGGCTCTAGCACCATGCCGCGCGTGCGTGACGCCGCGTGCACCCCGAGATGCGCTGCCGCCGCGTCGCCGGTGCGCTCGGCCATCGCGCGAAAGGTGGTGAATTTGCCGCCCACCACCGCCAGCACCGCGGCTGGGCCGCCGGCCGCTTCATGGTCGATGACGGTGAAGTCGCGCGTGACCCACCGCGAGGTGGCCGCCCCGCTGGACGGTGGCTGATAGAGGGGCCGCACGCCGGCGAACGCCCGGAGCACGCGCCACGCGTCGATGGAGGGAAACAGGACCCGGCCGAGGTCCACGAGCCGGCGGGCCTCCGCTCGGCTGGCGGCAGGGGGAGCTGGGTCCGCCTGGGGCACATCGGTGGTGCCCAGGATGGCCACGGATTGGTGGGGCACCAAAATGTCGCCGTCCCCGGGCGGGCCGAGCCGGTTCACCACCACGGGCGTGCGCCGGTGGGCAAAAATCAGCATCAGGCCTCCGCCCAGCTGCAGCGGGATCGGGTCGCCATATAGCTGCGAGAGCTCGCCGGCCCACGGCCCCGCCGCATTGATGAGGAGGTCGCAGGCCAGATGCTCCCGGCCAGCGGGCCCCTCCACGTCGACGCCCACGGCGCGGCCACCACTGAGTGCCACCGCATCTACCCGGGTGTGGGTGAGCACCCGGCCGCCCTGCCGCTCAAGGTGCCCGGCGAGGAGTTGGAGCATCCGAAACCCTTCCAGCACGGCGTCAGGGACCCAAAACGCCCTGCGGCTCCCGGGGTTCAAGTCGGGCACCAGCGCCCGCACCCGACTGAGCGGCTCCTCGCGGACGGGGATCCCGGCCGTGCGGCAGCCGTGCAGCCACAGCCCGAGGAACTTAGGGTCGCTGTCCGGGCCCCCGTCGACAAAGTAGCCGCCTGTGTCCTCAATGGCGGAGGGTGCGATGCGGCGCAGCAGTTGGTTCTCCTGCCAGCACTCTCGGGCCGCCGCCGGGTCGCGCACAACATAGCGGCCTCCGCTGTGCAACAGCCCGTGAAAGCGGCCCGACGTCCCGTGCCCCAAGTCGCCCTGCTCTACGACGGTCACAGGAATGCCGCGAGACTGAAGGTCCCACGCCACCCCGAGGCCGGTGGCGCCGCCTCCCACTACTACCACCACGCGCATCCCTCCCAGATCAAAAGAAAACCCAAGGCGCCTGGGCGCCCCCGGGTTCTCCTGCTCTGTACCCGTGTGCGTATATGGAGTTGGCCTCCGACCCCAGCGCAGACCCCGAGGCGCGCGAGTGAGAATCGGCTGACGCTTTCACCTAAGTTTAGCACAGCGGGGGTGGGCGAGCGCAAAATCCGTCCACAACCGTCCAGAGCCTTGGGAGCTGCGCGCTCCAGGCCATCGCACGCCGGCGGATGATTGGCGAGAATGGTCGATCGGTCGTTTAGAGGCAGGGGAGGCCGCTGTGGAGTTGGATTCGCGCACTCGTATTTTGAACGCTGCGCTGACCCAGTTTGATCAATGGGGGTACGAAGGCACCAGCATGGACGCGATTCGCGCGGCGGCCGGGTTTCGCACCAAGTCGAGCCTTTATGCGCACTGCTCCAGCAAGGAGCAGATTGCCGCCACGCTGCTGGATCGGATCCTGGCGGAGGAAGCCGCCGCCGTCGGTGCGCACCGGATCGCTCCTGACGAAGCCACGCTGGAAGATGTCTTAGATTTAGCGGAGCAGATGACGCTCTGGGGACTCAGCCACTCGGCCGCCTGCCGCTTCTGCTTCCTGCAGTGGCAGGGAGCGCTACTTGGGCTTTCGCGGAGCCACACCAACCTGGAGGCCACAGCCGGATGGGCCGTCGCAGTCATTCGCCGCCTTCAGCAAAGCGGGGGGGCCGCGCGGGACCTCGACCCCGGTCTGCTGGTGACCGCGTGCACTGGACTCATGAATCAAGTGATCGCAGAGAGCGGGCGCGGCCAGCAAGCACTGTCGCCTGCCGGCGCTCGGCGCCTCGCGCGCCAAGTCCGCGAGCTGTGCCGTGCCATTCTCTGCCCCTAGCTTCTTGCGGATTTTGGACGACCGATCGTTCGGTCCGTCGCTCGAAGAAGGGAGCGGTCCGTCTGTGAGAATTGTGGTGTTGGGAGCATCAGGCCGACTGGGCCGCCACGTCGTTCGCACGTGTGCGGCCGCCGGCCACCCAGTGGTGGCGGTGACCCGGTCCTGCGCCGTGCCGCCAGCCGCCGGCTTGGTCCGATGGGCTTCGCTGGCCCCGGCAGCGGTCGAGGGCCACCGCCGGATGTTTGCTGAGGCCGACGCCGTCATTGACGCCCGGAATCAGCGGTATGACGACTGGAGTGGCTACCCGGCCATGATCGACGCCACGCTGGCGGCCCTGGCGGGCACCGCCGCCCACTACCTGTCTGTCGACAACATTTACCTCTACGGACAGCCCGGCACGCCGCGCCCGATCGACGAGGCCGCCCCTCGGCATCCCATCAGCGCCAAAGGGCAGATCCGCCAAGCCGTGGAGCGTCGCCTGATGCAGGCGATGGACACCTATCCCATTGCCATCGCACGCTTTCCGGACTTCTACGCCATCGCCACCGATCCGCTGCCGCGCGGTGTGCGGTGGTTTGGCCCGCCGGATCTGCCCCACCAGTTCATCCACCTGCCTGACGCGGCGCGGGCGCTCTTGTGGCTCACGGAAGATTATCAGTCGAGGGGGCAGGTGTGGCACGTCGCGGGGGCGGACCCGATTGCCGGGACGGATCTTCGGGACCTGGCTCAAGCCGTGAGCCGGGCCCCACGCGCCTGACAGTGCTTAGCCCCCTGATGGTCCGGCTGATGGGAATTGGCTTCGCGCCGGCCCGAGGATTGATCGAAACGCAGCATTTGTGGCAAGCGCCGGTGGTCCTGGACACGTCGAAGTTTGACCGGCGCTGCAGGCGGCGCTTTGCGCATTCCCACCGGCAGGCGCTGGAGGAAATCCTGGAGTCCCAGGGCAGTGGCTTGGCGCGTTAAGGCCATCGGCTGCCAGCCAGCACTAGAGTGCGGGCCCCGGTCAGCGCAGACACTGATCCTCATCGCCACCCCGCTGCGGCGCAGACCCCGAAAAATGGGCCGCTGGGCAGAGGCAAGCAGAGGCGAGGATCACGCGGCGCGGGCGGTTCTCGCCCTGACGGGTCGCTCGAGAGGGCGTGCATCGCTGCGCGTCACGGAGTGGTGGCTGCGCCGTGGTCGGCGTATGCGGGGGTCTTCGTCGCTGGGGAACTCAGCCAATGTGCTTGCGGTCACGGCGCTCACGGCATCATTCATGTGCAAATCGAGTGCGGGTGGCTCGCATGACGCAAGTGAGCCGGTGCCAGCGGGCTAGGTCGTCTGGCGCCATGCGATGATCCAAGCCGGCTGCTTCTGGAACAGCGGAGACCCCGGAAGCCAAAACAGGACCAACTCCGAGCCGAAGGGAGGCGAGGCCAGGGAGTCGGTGGCCTCGGCCACTTTGATTGCCGGAGCTTCGGAGACGGGCAGGGGCGCTTGGGCAGGGTCGCACAGCCAGCGGGCCGCGGCGCTTGCCGCAATGGGAGGCGCGATCAGCTGCTCCCGAGCGATAAACCGAGCCGTGGGCGAAGACGGCGCGGCGGAGCTGGCCCTGCCGTGAGCACGCTGTCCAACGACACGAGTACTAATATCCCCGCGGCACTCAGGGCGTATCGCAAGGGGGCCCGACATGCAACGCCTGCGGCAGGCCGCGACGGGTGAGAGCGCACCGATGGGTCGGGACCTGCGGCACTCGCCTCGGGTGGTCGCTGTGATCTTCCACTGTGAGAAGATGGCGGCAGCGCACCCGACCCGCAGCCGACGCCTCAGGAGTGCTGGGTGGGCCGATCCATCGACCAATCAACCAATGGAGGGATAAGTTTGGAACTGAACGGCACTCCCATCGCCCCCGGCTTCGCCGCCGGGCCGCTGGCCCGGATTGTGGCCGATGAGCATCCGGCTCCGCCCACGGGAGATCTGGGCGAGGCCCGCGGCCGAGCCGCTGCCTCCCTGGGCGAACGGGCCCATGCGGCCCTCAATCCCGGCCACCGCGACGTCTTGCTGGCGCAGCAGGCCATGCTGCTGGACCCCGAGTGGTGGGACGCCGTGCAAGCGCGCCTGGAAAGCGGCGACCCTCCTGAAGTGGCTGTGCAAGCCGCCGGCGACCAGTTTGCCGCGGCGCTGGACGCTCTGGACGACCCCTATCTCAAGGCCCGAGCTGCCGACGTCCGCGAGGTGGCCGCTCTGTGGCTCGCCAGCCTGGCGGGGGAAGTCACGGCGCGCACCCCTGCGGGCGCGGTAGTGCTGGCCGGGCGCCTCGCGGTGGCCGACGTGCTGCCCGGCGGCCGCGCGGCCGCCGCGTACATCGTGCAGGACGGCAGCCCCACCATGCATGCCGCCCTGATTGCGCAAAACCTGGGCGTGCCGGTGGTGGTGGTGGATAGCCTAAGTCTCCTCGACTCCGTGACAGACGGCGAGGAGGTCGCGGTGGACGGTGATGCGGGGCGCATTGTGGTGGGGGAGGCTCGCCGGGCGGCCCCCACCCTGGCGCTGTCGGCTCCACCGGGTCCGGTGCCGTGGAGGGGCGGTCCCCGAGCGATTGAGGTGCGCGCCAATGTAGGCAGTGCCGAGGAAGCCCAATCCGCGCGCCGGGCGGGCGCCGACGGGGTGGGGCTCTTTCGGACCGAGCTGTTTTTCCAAGGCCGCGGCCGCGTGCCCTCGCGGGCGGAGCAGCAGGAGGAGTATCGCCGCGCCGCTGCTGCCGCCGGCGGGCCGGTGTGCTTTCGCACGTTTGACGCAGGCGGGGACAAGCCGCTGGCTGGCCTCACGCTCGCTGACGAAGAGAACCCGGCGCTGGGGCGCCGCGGGATGCGGCTGTATCGCGACGTTCCCGAGGTGTTCCGGGAGCAGTTGGAGGCCATGCGGACGGCCGCGGCCGAAGGCCCAGTGGAGGTGATGTTTCCGATGGTCGCCACCCTGGACGACTGGAACTACTGCCGCGACGCGCTCGACGCCGTGGGCACGGGTGCACGCCCTAAGGCCGTCGGCGTGATGGTGGAGGTGCCGAGCCTCCTGTTCCTCATCCCCGAGCTGGCGGCCCTGGGGGTCCAGTTTCTGTCGCTGGGCACGAATGACCTCACGCAATATTTGAGTGCGGTCGACCGCGCAGAGGCCGACCGCTCGCACCTGAGCCCGCTGGCGCTGGCGCGGGCCATCGCTCACACGTGCCGTGAGGCCGCGGCCCACGGCGTCAAGCTGGCGGTCTGCGGGGGCTTAGCCGCGGATCCGGCCTGGG
Organism: Bacillota bacterium; assembly: GCA_021846505.1. Lineage (GTDB taxonomy): Bacteria > Bacillota > Sulfobacillia > Sulfobacillales > JAIMBI01 > JAJZWV01. The sequence goes on along the minus strand of JAJZWV010000082.1, from coordinate 4,300 downwards.
CCGTCCTGCTGGCGGCCCTGGGCGTGGACGAGCTGAGCGTGCCGGTGCCGCGTGTCTCGGCCATCAAGGGAGCGCTGGCGAAGGTTCCGGCGGCCAGCCCGCCTGACGTGCTCGACGCGCTGACGGCCGCGAGCGACCAAGACTTTCTGGCGCGGCTCTGCGGGTGACGCGGACGTCGTCTAGCGTGCGGCGCGCTTCAGCGAGGCGGCCACTGGCAGGGCCGACAGATAGCCCCCGCTGAGATTCGAGTTGGACGGCCCGGTGGACCACGTTTCGAAGGCCGCGTGGCTTTGCTGCCAGGCCACGGTCATCGAGACTGCCCCCGTGCGGCTCACCGTCCCCACGATCCAGCCCCCCAGCGCCGGCGGGGGTAGGAAGTGGGTGTGCGCGCAGCTCACGAGCGGCTCGGCGGCGGCCAACGCAGCCGCGTGGGCTTGGGCACCGTACTCCATCGCAAGACTCCCCCCTCTTGCCACACGACGGCGTGAGTCCCGCCTGGCAATCCCTGGGCCTCGAGGCGCGCGGCGATGCCGTAGCCGAGGCTCACGGTGGGCGACCCGGCTGGGGCTGGCCGCTCGCGGCAGCGGTGGCACTCGCCGGCACCGGCGAGTGGGCCATGCCAGGATAGGCCGCTGGCGCCCATAGGGCCACCGGGCTTCGCAAGGCGACGGCGCCCAGCGCCTGGCGCACCAGGGCGGCAAAAGCCGCCAGCGCGCTGGGCGGCATCTTGGCCGCTGAGGGTTTGGCGCCGGCCGACTTGTAGGCCCGATGGGGAGCGCGAGCCGGAGAGCCGCCCACCGTCCGATGCGGGGTTGAGTGCGCCGGCGGTGGCGCTGCCTGCCCAGCCTGACCGGAAATCCCACACCCCGCCGCCCGCCGCATAGTGCCGGCCGCTGTCCCAGCCCCCATGAACTTGCATGCGCTCACCCAATGCACCTCCGCCTCGGACACGAGAGGGAGGCGGCCGCGGCTATACCCCGCTACCCGCGCAGGCGGTAGTGGGCCACCACCGTGTCGCCGCCCCCCGGGCTGGCCGCGACCAGCTCCAGCGGCAGCAGCGCGTCGGGCGCATCCAGGTCCGGGGCATCAAAGAGAGTGGGGGTGCTGCTGGCCCCCACCAGCAGGGGCTCCCACACCACCACCGCCTCGTCCACGAGGCCTGCGCGCAGAAAGGCGCCGTTGAGAGTGCCGCCGCCATTGAGCGCCAGCCGGCGAAATCCCCGGTCGTACAGCGCAGTGAGCGCCGCTGACACATCGACATGCGGGCCGGGGCCGGCAAAAACGGTCTCGATGCCTCGGTCCCGCAGATGATTTTTGTAAGTCTCGGTGACGTGGGTGCAGGTGACCACCACCAAGCCGCGGGTTTGGGTCCATGTGATCCGGCCGCGGCCGTCAAACACGATGTAGGGCAAATCGGGTGAATAGCCATCCGCTTCGGCCGGCACCGCGACGGGGTGGCGGCTCCACACCAGCACCGATTCGCTGCCCGATACGACGCCGTCCGCTCCCCACTGCTGGATGCGCTCCTGAATGATGGCGGGTGCCCGGCGCCCCGGCCACCGGGCCGACCACTCCGTCACATTGCGCCCGGGGCCCGTCGAGATCCGCCCATCCACCGATGAAGACATGGCCAGCAAGACGCGCGGCCGCATAAGGTCCCTCCTTTGGCTGGTGCCGGGACGTCGCCTTCGGCGCCTCTTGGGACCGCTGCCCCGGCCGGCGCCTGGGTTCATGCCCCATTGTAGACCCATCCGCCACGGATGAATGAGCGCCCCAAGCCTATGATCCGCTGCTAGCCTCAGCAGTGGCCGACACCGCCGGGTTGGCGGCCGCGATGCGGCCCTTGACCGGCTGGCTCAGAAGGTCCTCTGCAAGACTGGGCTGAAACGCCGCGGGGGACCGCGGGGAGCGGAACCCTGCAAGACCCCCGGGGTTCGAAGGGTGGAGTGCTGCCGGTTCATCAGATGGGCGCAAAACCCGGGGCGGATTGCCGCCGCTTGCCAAGGGTTCTGCGGAGTGCTACTTTTATGTACATGAACACGGTAGGCGTGGCGCAGTTGCGCCAAAACCTCAGCCAGTACCTGGAGCGCGTGAAGCGCGGGGAGCGTCTCTTGGTCACGGACCGCAACCGGCCCGTCGCGGAGTTGGGGCCGCCGCCCGTTACTGGGGAAGCGCTGGATCGTCTGATCGCCGAGGGGCGTGTGACCCGACCCCTGCGGCGCGTGTTGCCTGAGCCCCTGGGCGGGCCAGGCGACCCTTACGCGCTGAGTCGGGCCCTGGAGGAGGTCCGGCAAGAGCGGTGAGCGCCGGCCTCGTTTATCTGGACACCTCGGCGTTGGTGAAACTTGTGCGCCAAGAGCCCGAGTCACCTGCACTGGCGCGCTTCACGGTGGAGGCTGAGCTGCTTTCATCCGAACTTGCACTGGTCGAGTTGCCCCGGGCCATTCGACGGGCGGCGTGGCTAGACCCGGTGCTCTCATTGGCGGCACTGCTTAAGCAGGCGAACGAGGTGCTAGAATCCATCGCCTTGTGGCCTCTCACCGCCCAGCTGCTGCAAGCAGCGGGGGCGGTGCCGGAGCCCCGACTGCGATCGCTGGATGCGGTGCACATTGCATCCGCGCTGGACGAGGCCCCGCTCGCCGGATTCATCAGCTATGACATTCGGCAGGCGGCCGCAGCGCGGCTGTGCGGACTGCGAACCCTCGCGCCTGGCGCCGACGGGCATGCGCCTGGAAGCCGCGTAGACGAGTGAGGACATCAGGTCGACGCTCAGAGCCACGTTGGTTCGGGGGCATAGGTAGGGCAGCGGGGAGCGAAGGCAAAGTATAGGCGCGTGGTCGCGCGACGACGAAGGGGCATAGTCGTGGGAAGCCAGGATGTGCGCTGGATCCAGCGGCTTGAACATTTCGGGCGAGCCTTGGGCCATCTGCTCGATGCCGTGGCCCTGGCGGCGGAGCGCCCGCTGTCCCCGCTGGAGCAGCAGGGAGCCATCAAATCATTCGAATATGCGCACGAGCTGGCTTGGAACACCCTCAAGGACTTCTTGGCAAGCCACGGCAGCCAACCACTCTACGGATCGAAAGACGCCGTCCGGGCGGGATTTCGCGCGGGCCTCATGGAGGACGGCGAGCTGTGGATGGACATGATTCAGGATCGAAATTTGACCGCGCACCAATATGACGAGGAGACGACGGCTCGCATCCTGGCGTCGGTGTTCACGCGATGCGCGCCCGCATTTCAGGCGCTGCAGCAGGTATTGAAGCCTCTCCGCGCTGCCGATGAGGCGCTGCCATGACCTTCGGCTTATCCGCCAAAACGGCCGAGCAGGTCCGCGCCATTCTGCGGCGCTGTCCGCAAGTGGAGGCGGCGATCGTGTACGGGTCGCGAGCCAAGGGGACACAAGCGCGGAGATCCGACATAGACCTGGCGCTGGTGGGGGCGGTCACCCATGACGCCCTCCTGAAAATTGCCGGCGAGCCGGACGACTCGCTCATTCCGCACCGCGTGGATTTGGCTATCTGGAACAACATCACGGACAGCGCACTCAGGGACCACATTCAGCGGCGGGGGCAGGTGTTCTATCGCCGTGAGGTGGGCTAAGTCGCCTACCCCAGCGTCTACCAGGGCCGCGGCCACGCCGTGTGCATCGCGATCGGCCGTGACTCAGGCGGCGGCCGCTTTGAGCTCAGGGACCGCGCTGCCCATGGCAATGGGAAGGCCCCCCGCCCCGCGCACCCACTGAAACAGCGCCAAGTCGTTGGTGTCGTCGCCAAACGCCCTCACGTCGCATGGCTCCGCACCCAGTACGGCGAGAACCCACGCCGCCGCGGCCGCTCTGGATACCGAGGCATCCATGATGTGAACCAGGGTGCCCCTGTCCGTCGCCAGGACATTAACCGCGCCACCCAGGTGTCACTTGATCGCCGGCCACCAATATTTTGATGGGTTCCAGCGTGTCGGCCCCGCGCACGTCCACCACGATGGGGGCGGCCACACCGGACCCATGAGCGAATCGGGCCTCCCCACCGGCGCCGGGGTACACCTACTCCGTGCCGCACACCTCGTAGGTGATGGCCCGCGTGGGCTGGTGTGCGCGCAGAAGCGCGGCGACCCGGCGGCTCACGCCACGGGCCATGGGGGTGTGGCGCACCATCTGCCGAGACACCGAGTGCGCTAGTGTCCTGAATTGCTAATTCGCTTGCAATAGTTTGCGAGGGCCGCGAGGATTTGGTCGGCCGTCTTCACCCAGACATAGGGCCGGGGATGGTCATTCCACGCCGCGATCCACGCCCGGATGTCC
>JAJZWV010000034.1 GCA_021846505.1 Bacillota bacterium | reverse complement strand
ATTCTTGGGCAAGGGTTCGAGACATCGCAGACTTCCCAACACCCGGCAACCCTCCAAAAATGTAGAGCGTGACGACATCTCCTCATCCCATTAACAGACCCTGCCCTTAGACATCCGTTCGATGACTCATGGATAACACCGCCATGGCTTGGAAGAGCCCGGCGAGGTAGGCCAGGTGCAGGGCGTTCACATTACGCACCACTTACCCCGTTCGTCAACCGCAGCTGCCAACCTCTCGCCGCCAGTGCCAACGCTACACCAAAGTGGGCAGGCGTGGGCGGTCTTGTGGCATCGAGGGGAACCCACACCGAAAACCTTGGACGGCTCTCTTGGCGATGGCGTGGATGAAAAGCCAATACCGTGTGGGAAGAGCGTTGGCAAGCCTTCCAGGGCTTCAAATGTCGCTGGTGCGCCCGGACGGAATCGAACCGCCGACACGAGGTTTAGGAAACCTCTGCTCTGTCCACTGAGCTACGGGCGCCCGCAAGGCTATTTTAAGGGCACGCCGGCAAACGGGCAAATCCCAGACGAAGCCCGCGAGCAGCTGCGCGGCGGACACCACCGCGCTAACGCTCGACAGCGACGATCCAGTTGGTGGTGCGCCTATCCACGTGGTCTCATCCGGCAGGACTTCATGAGCCCAGCGCGAACTGGTGCGGGAGTGGCCGCCATCGGGGCACCACTGGCCACACCAGGAGGTGGGTTGTGGATTCCTTGGAGCGAGGAGCCGCGCTGGAGAGTCAGATTGGGGACTACTTCCGAGCCAGCGGCTATGCGGCAGACCAAAATGTGGTGTTGGAAGGCAAGTCGGGCGGCCACCACGAGATTGATGTGCTGGCCGAAAAGAGCGACGGCATTATTTCGGTGCGCGTCGCCGTTGAGTGCAAGGCGTGGCAGCAGCGCGTGAGCAAAGACGTCGTATCTAAGCTGGCGATGGTGATGGCGGACCTCGGCATCAACAAGGGAATCGTGGTGGCCCTGAACGGCTGGCACCAAGGGGCGAAACTCGCGGCAGACTCTTTTGGGATTGATTTGTGGGGGCCTGATGACCTGCAGGGAAAGCTAGGGGCGCTGTCGCTGGCGGAGGTGAAGGGTTCCGGCCGGCAGACGGCGGTCGACGCACTGATCCTCCCGCGCGTACCCGTCGAGCGCCTGCAGGCGGCACTGGCGAGCAAGGGCCAAGGGTTCATGGGACTGGGCGCCGAGCAAGTGGAAGCGGGCCGACTGGTGTGGCTCCCGTTTCACCTCATGAAACTGTCTCAGGCGCGGTCCGTCGCAGAACTGTTTCGGCGGGCGCAGGTGAAAGTGTTTCCGACCTGGAATTTGTACAGCGCGCTGGACGACACGCTGTGGCAGGTATTTACCGCCGAGCCGCAAATCGAAGCGGTTGATGTGGCGGCCGCGGTGCCGCCGTCCACCACCCCTCGCGGTCTGGCACGGCGCATTGCCGACAGCACCCGCAAGTGGAACGAGGTGGTCACCGACAAGGCGCGCGAGCGTTACGCCCAGCAGCTATCGCAGCTGGGCATCGCGACGCCCATCCGGCACGTGACCATTGACTCCACCCGGCTGGTGGCGCACCCATTCTTCGTAGGCCGGCTGTCGCGCGGCGGCCGCCACCGATTTGTCGCCATCGACGCGGCCACCGGTAAAGCCGATGACGGCGTCAGCCAAGGGCTGACAAAAGCCACGGCGCTGGTGACCGCCGCTCTTCATCGAGCGGGACAAGGCTGAGTGGGCCGCCCTTAGCGGCGCTGGCCCTGAGCTCTCTCAAATAGGGCGCACGCCATGGTGTCCAGCTCCTGGCGGCAATCGAGCTGAGCCACCAAATGCGGCGGCAGCGCCTCCACCCCGTGCAGCGCTCCGGCCAGCGTGCCGGCCATCGCGCCCACGGTGTCGGTGTCGTGGCCCACCGTGATGGCCTTCGTCAGCACGGCTGTCGGATCGCGATATGCGGTAACAAAGGACCACAGCACCGTTGGCAACGTCTCCAGCACAAACCCGCCGCTGTAAAACAGCTGGCCAATCACCTCGGGGGCCGGGTCTTGGAGATGGCTGCCGACCGACCGCACACGCTCCCCTAACGTCACCCGGGAGGTGGGGTCGCGCCGCTCCGCCACCGGCTCAGGCGCGAGCAGGTCGGCCAGGCGCGCCAGTCCCTCCAGCCACGGCCCGGGCTCGAACGCCTCCGCGTCGATTTGAACCAGGCTGGCCACCGCCTCCGCCATGATGGCCGTGCTGGCCGCCGCCAGCGGGTCGTGATGCGTGGGCAGTGCCGACGCCAGCGCTTCCGCCAGCCGCAGCGGCGGGTCATTCCAGCGCAAGAGCCCAATGGGCGCTGCGCGCATCGCTGCGCCGTTGCCGGCCGACGGCGATCCCGCTGCGTGCCAAGGCACGCCCCGGCCGAGGCGGAGCACCGCATCAATGGTGGCCCGCCCCGGCCCAATGGCCACCGGCAGCCACTCCACCAGCCGCCGCGCTAAATCCTCGGGGTCAAGCCACCCTTGGGCCAGGAGTGTGTCGCCCACCGCCAGCGTGAGCTGCGTGTCATCCGAAATGCCGCCGCGCCGCCGCCCCGTGAACACCAGAGGCCGGGGGTGATAATCCAGGGGTCGCGACTCGTAGGGGAAGCCCAGCGCATCCCCAATCCCACCGCCCAGCAGCGCCCCTTGAAAGCGCGACCGGGACGGCCGCGATGGGGCGGCGCGGCGGGCGGGTTGAACCGCCGCCGACTTCGGCGCGGGGCCGTGTCCTGCCCACGCGCGGCCCGCCAAGAGCAGGGCATCGGCCACCGCCTCACCGCTGGCCGGCCAGTAAAGCTTCGGGCGGGGGCGTGGCGAGTCGGGCCCCGGCCGGCAGGACCCCAGAACTTGCCGCCACGGCGCGGGAATCGAAGACGCGCCGTAAATGGCGCCCAACAGGGCGCCGGCGATGCAGGCATTGGTGTCGGTGTCTTGGCCCGCCATGACCGTGGCCACTATCCCGGCGGCCGGGGCTTCCGCGTGAATCGCCTGGTAAAACGCATTGTGCAGCGCGTTGGTGACCAGCCCCGAAAACGACGCGGGCGGCTCATCGCGCGCCAGCGCCAAGCATTCCGCCACCGCGAGGCTGGTGCCGTGGGTAGCCTGCCAGACGCCGGCCGCCTCCCACGCCTGCAAGCCCGTCAGCCCCTCGCGAATCACACGCGCCAGCGCAACCGCGTAGACGGCGGACGCCTCCTGGCAGTCCGCATGGGCGTGCGTCAAAAGCGCGTCGGCGCGCGCCGCCTCGGCGACCGCGGTGTCCGCCGCGGCCCAGCCCCAGATCCCCAGCACCGCATGGCGCATCACCGAGCCATTGGCCCGGCTCTGCCAGCTGCTGGCCGCCCGGGCAGCCTGAGCCAAGTCTTGGCCCTGCGCTCGCGCCTCGGCCATCGCCGACAGCGCAGCGGCGATGGTTCGGCCACAGTCAAACGGGCCGCTGTGAAACCACGCCAGATAGGCCGCTGCCGCGGCCTCGGCATCGTATCCGCGGGCCCCGCGGGCCACCAGCGTGTCCGCCAGGGCCAGCGCCATTTCGGAGTCGTCAGTGGGCTGTCCGGCTATGGTCCCGAACACGGGACTCGGCCCGATGATTGAGAGCCCACCGGGAAACTGCTCGCGGATCTGGGCCGCCGATTGAAACTCCACCATGCTGCCCAGCGCGTCCCCCGCCAGCTGGCCCAGCATCGCCCCCCGTGCCCGATCCCGAACCGCCTGGGTCAATGCCGGTGTATCCATCCGCGCTCCTCACTCGATAGGGTGCCGGCCCGCCGCCGTCAGTCCCAATCGCGATGGTGATGATGGTGGTCATGGTCGTGGTCGTGGTGGTGATGTTCGCCGTGGCCGTAGGGCCCTTCGTCGCGCATCACGTCGCGCCACTGCCGGGCGATGTCGCGCACCACTTCGCTGTGGCCCGAGCGGTCGGTCCGCAGGACCTGGAGATGGCCATCCTGGATGTCCGCGCCCTCCAGCATGGTGTCAATGTCCATCGTCTGCATGATGCCTGGGCTCATCTGCTCTTGAATGGCGCCCAGCGCATACGCCACCGCGGTCCACAGGTAGTTGTCCAGCGACTGCAGTGTCGCGGGCGACGGCGCCTCATCTCGAAAGCCGTACAGCAGATGGTTGGCCGACTCCCAGTTGGTGGACGCCTCCGCCAGGTACAGCTGGGCCTGCTTGAAGACCGGGCCGGACTGGACGGCCACTTCCACCCACTCCATGACGCCTTTGACCGCGCCCCCATACGCGCGAAACACGGGCATGCCCTCATGGCTGGCGCCCATCACCCGCCCTTTGAGAATCCAGGGAAGGTCCACGTCGCGGCCGCCGCCCGGGTCAATCGCTTCCTGTTTGGCGGCGGTGACCAGCTCCGGTATCGGATGATACAGCGCCAGCGCCTGGCTGCGAATCCAGTTGGGCATGTGGCTCGGGGCGCTCGATCCAGATGCCGCCTCCTGGTAGGGGGCAATGAGCCCGTCGGCCATCAGCTCCAGACACCGCGCCACCTGAATGTACGCCAGGGCCGCGCCCGGCGCTTGGTCATGCGACAAGCGGTCCAGGACATCCAGCACCTGGCCGCCAATCTGCTGAAACCCGCGCACCTCTTCGTCTGTGTGGTTCTGAGGATCCACCATGTGATGCAGAGCCTTCCACAATTGCACCGATGCGCACCTCCCTCTCATCGCGGCTGTTTGGTGGTGATTCCCGATGTCAGCCGCGGATTCCTTCTGCCGCCACTCGGCCGGCGCCCCCGCCCGCAGCAGACCGCGCCACGGCCGCTGCCAGGGCGTCGCGGTATGGCGGCGTGAGCACCCCTACTTCCGTAATGATGCCCGCCACCAGCGCGGCCGGCGTCACGTCAAAGGCGGGATTCAGCACAGCGGCCCCTGGCGGAGCCATGCGGCGCCCGCCAATCACCGCCACCTCATCGCCGGCCCGCTCCTCAATCACCATCCCGCTGCCGTCGGCCATCGCCAAGTCAATGGTGCTGGTAGGCGCCGCCACGTAAAACGGCACCCCGTGCGCCTTGGCCGCCAGCGCCAGCTGGTAGGTGCCTATCTTGTTCGCAGTGTCGCCGTTAGCGGCAATGCGGTCCGCGCCCACCAGGCACAGGTCCACGCCGCGGGTTCGCATCTGATGCGCGGCGGCCCCATCCACCATGAGGGCCGCCGGGATGCCCAGCTGCTGGAGCTCCCACATGGTGAGGCGGGCGCCCTGCAGCAGGGGCCGGGTTTCATCCACCAGCACGAACAGCGCCTGGCCTGCTTCGTGAGCCGCCCGAATGACCCCGAGCGCGGTGCCATAGTCCACCGTGGCCAGCGAGCCGGTGTTGCAGTGGTGCACCACCGTCACTGCGGACGGCCGGCGGGGCATCACCGACTGCCCATGCTGGGCCAGTGCCCGGTTGATGCGCCGGTCCTCGTCGGCGATGGCCGATGCTTCCGCCAGCACGCGGTGCGACAGCTCCGCGGCGGAGGGGGCCCCCTCCGCCGCCTTGAGGACGCGATCCAGGGCCCAGGCCAAGTTCACGGCGGTCGGACGCGTGCCGCGAAGCCGTGCGGCTGCCTGCTCCAGCCGGGCCTGGACGCGAGCCAGCTCGTCGCGGGACTCTGGCGCGGCCGCGATGGCCAAGCCGTAAGCCGCGGCCGCTCCAATGGCCGGCGCCCCGCGCACCGCCAAGGTGCGGATGGCGTCGGCGACCGCGTCCACCGTGTCGGCCTGGAGATAGCGGGTTTCTCCGGGAAGCTCCCGCTGGTCCAACACCCACAGCACCCCGCCGTCCCACCGGAGGCTCTGGTACCCCTCCGACGGGCCGAGCGAATCACGGTCCCTTCCTGGCACGCTGCCCACCTCCTAGCTCAGTGCCGCTCGAAAGTCCTCAATGATGTCCGCCGCCTGCTCGATGCCCACCGAGATGCGCACGACGCGCCCCTCAATATGCACCGCCGCCTGCTCCTCCAAAGACAGCTCGCGATGGGACGCGACTTTGGGATGCGACAGGGTGGTGGCCACGTCGCCCAAGCTGGGCACAAACCGGACCAGCCGCAGGCGCTGCACCATCTGCTGCACCGCCTCATAGCCGCCGTCCAGCGCCACCGATACGATCGCGCCAAATCCACGGGACAGCAGCGACCGCGCCACCGGATAGTCCGGGTGAGACGCCAAGCCCGGATAGTAGACACGTCGCACGGCGGGGTGGCCTTGCAGCGCCTCGGCCAGCGCCAGCGCATTGGCACTGGCGCGCTCCATGCGGAGGGCCAGCGTCCGCGCGCCGCGCAGCGCGAGCCAGCAGGCGAACGGGTCGGGCGTGAACCCCGCCGTGGCCACCACGTCGCGCGCCGCCGCCATGCGGTCGGGGGATCCCGCCAGCACGCCGAGCATGAGATCGCTGTGGCCGCCGATGAACTTGGTGAGGGAGTGCACCACCACATCCGCACCCCATGACAGGGGCCGCGCATGATAAGGCGTAGCGAAGGTGTTGTCGACCATCACCGGCACCGACGCCGCGTGCGCGGAGCGAATCACCTCATCCAGCGGGGCCACGCGGCCCAGCGGATTCGAAATGCTCTCCGCCAGCAAAATCGCCGGCGGGCCGTCACACGCCGCGGCCACCGCCGCCGGGTCGTGCAGATCCACCCACTCCATGGGATAGCCCAGGGGCGCCAGCACTTTGCGGGCGAGGCCCACCGTGCCCCCATAAATCTCGCGCGACACCAAGAGGCGCACGGGCGCGGGCGCAAGCGTCAGGATGGCGGCTGTCAGGGCCCCGGTGCCCGACGCCGCCACCACGGCAGCCTCCGCCCCCTCCAGGCTGGCGATGAGCCCCGCCAGCACATCGAAAGTGGGGTTGCCGCCGCGGCTGTAGGAATAGCCCGGGCGCGCCCCGCTGAGCAGCTGGTCCACGGCCTCTGCGTCCTCAAAGGCAAACACCGACGTTTGAAAGATGGGAGGCGAAACCGCATTGTGGGGGGTGGCCACCGCCTCCGCGGCCACGACGCGTGTGTTGAAATCCATGGCGCCCTCCTTAACCTGGCTGAAAGTGTTGCCTCTAGCCAGGCGAGTGTCAAGGCGCCGGGGTCTCTGCGCGGGCCCTGCCCTCTGTCTTGGCGCCCCCCGATTGGGTCGCCGGACTCTCCCGTGTATCATTGGCGTGAGGTGAAGCCGTTGGCCGGGGACTATTCGGTGGAAGCAAGCGGCGGAGTGAGATTTGTCCGTGCCGGGGACCGCCGCGGTGAGCCCGCCCTTTTCCTGCCGGCCGCGGGCTGGACCGGAGCCGAGGGCCTCGCCGTGGCGCGCGCCGCCCCGCACTTGGGGTGGCACCTGCTGGACCTGCCCGGCACCGGTGGCAGCCAATCCCTCCGCCAGGCGGATGCTCGAGGGCTGTCGCGCTGGCTGGCAGCTTTCTGCGAGCGGCAGGGCATCACCGCCCCACACCTCGCGGGGCATTCCTTGGGCGGCTATGTGGCGCTGGCGATTGCGGCGGAGGGGCAGATCCCGCTTCGATCCCTGCTCTTGATTGACGGCGGCGCGGCCTCCATCGTGGTCCGTGAAGCGCAGGGGTGGCAGGCCTTAGCGGCCTCTGCGCTGGACGCCGCGGATCGGGTGGTGGGCGGCCGGATCCTCACGCGGCGCCCTGGTCCTCCCGCGCCGCCGGAGGCGCCGGACAGCGCTGACGCTATCGCGCACCGGCTCCGAGTGCCCGTCTCCGAGGATTTGCTCGCCGCGGCGGCCGACCGCGCTCGCCCCGGCGAGCCTTGGAACTTGGACAGTCGCGCGGTGATGCGCCTGGGTTTGCTGGGCATGCGCACCTGGGGCATGCGGTCGCTCGCACGCGTGACGGCGTCCCGGCGTGTGCTGGTGGCGCTGTTTCCGCGGGGCCCCGCGTGGGCCGCGGCGCGGGCAGCCCGGACGTTGGCCGCGCTCGAGGCGGCGGGCGTGGACGCCGTGGGACTTCCCACCGGCCACTACGTGTTTTGGGATGACCCCGAGGCTTTCGCCGAGGCGGCCCGCGACTTCTATGGCCGCGAGCCTAGCCGTCTGGGATTTGCGTCGCGAGGGTCTTGCTCATGATGACGCTGCGGTAGGTTTTCCCTTCCCACTGCTCGTGGCCCACCAGGCGGTATCCGCGCTGCTCATAGTACTGGGTGAGATGCACCGCCGGTTCCGCAGTGTCTAACGCCAGCTCCTTGGCGCCGTCATGGGCGGCCAGTGCCTCGGCGGCATCCAGCAGCTGTCCGCCAATGCCGCGTCTTTGGCAGCCCGGCAGAACGGCAAACTGTCCGAGATGGCCGACTCCGCCACAGGCATACCAGGCACAGTACGCTTTCCCGCCGGGAGGGTAATAGGTCACAGTCCCCACCATCGCGCCCGCCACCTCGGCAACGAGGCAAGTCCCCCCTTGGGCGCGACCGCGCGTGACGCTGGACTCCTGGTCCACGGCGGTAAAGTTCAGGCCCATCACGGCCAGCCGCTGATACGCTCGATGCAGGAGCTCGGTTAATTCGTCCAGGCTGTCATCCGGCCCCAGCGGGCGGATTCGGATAGCCTCTGATTCGCCAGCGGGCAACGTCGCCTCCCATCCTCCCGGGTCATGCCGGCCCAGGATTCGCTCTGTGCCGAAGCTCGGGCTCAACTCAACACGCTGTGGCGCTGACGGCACCTAGCGGCAACACCCCCCAGCGGGTCCTCATAGCACACACCAAAGAGGTATGATGCCAAAACTTCTTCATCCCCGGATACCCACGCTTTCCACGATTGAGACCGCCCGGCGACTTACCCACACCCCACGGATAGACAATAACCCTCGAGGCCATCGGAGGCACGTGAACTCAATGACACAAATTTGGCTGCATGGCGGCGGCGGCGCCGCGCACCGGCTCCGAGTGCCCGTGTCTGTTCACCTGCGCGCGGCAGCGGCCGACCACGCTCACCCCGGCCAGTCTTGGGACGTGGACCCCTGCGCGGTGCTGGCCTGGGTTTGCTGGGCGCCCGCACCGGGCGACTGCCTTCGCCCGGCTGCATGACGCCGGCCGGACGCGTGCTGATGGCGCTGTTTGGGCGGAGCCCGGCGTGGGTCGCGATGCAATTCCAACACGAGCGGCTGAATTAGGCGTCGGAAACCACGCGGCACCCTAGCGTCGGTTACGCGTCCCGATGATATCGGCTGGGGCCAGCTGGCTGACAGACACGGCACCAGGGGCGGGCGGAGGCCGGGCGGCGCCCTCCGGCTTCACGCCTCGTGCGGACACCGCCAATAGCACGGCGGCCACGCTTGACGGGGCCCGCAGCCCATTTCCCTGGCGCGTCGCACAGCATCTCCTGTCAGTCGTCCGTCAGGGACTTCCGGGCACACCGTCCTCCCGGGTGTCGCGTTCACACACTAGTTGGCACAGACCGGTGCAGATGAAGCGATCCCCGAGGAGTCCGCGCACCCTGTTTCGACACCCGCAGTAGGAACCCCTTTGTGTGGCGCGCGAGTATTGGCTTGCCTCGCCGGCCACACCACGCCCCCTCCTCGGCGTCTCCTTAGGCCGAAGCGCCACCGCTGCTTAGAACAGGCTCTGGCCAATATAGCCCCGAAAGCGCTTGACGGCGGCTGCCGGTGTCGTATAGGATTGGCTCCAATATCCGAAAGCGATGACCGGAAGAAGCGGGTCACCCCTGGCAGCAGAGAGATGGCGGCTGGTGCAAGCCATCCAGGGCGCTTGGCTATACCCCCGGGAGCGCAGACCGAACTTCCCCTTAGGTTAGAGGGGATTCAGTAGGCGAGACGGCTGGCCTCCGTTAGCGGGCGCACAAGAGTGGCGTGTCCCGAAGGCGGGATGCGCAATCAGGGTGGTACCGCGAAGGCAACTTCGTCCCGATGGGGGCGAAGTTTTTTTGTTGGGACGGCCGCAGCCGGAGTCCCGGCACAGTCGAGAGAAGCGGAGGAGGGTAAGCGTGACCAACACATTGAGTGAGCTCACCGTGACAGTCCACGAGTCCGAGGTGCGGTCGACTTATTCTCGCGGTGCGGCGCCGGTGGCGCCCGCCCTGGCCGCTCGGGACGACTGGCGCCTGGTGTCTTGGGAGCGCCATCCCGAGCCCACCACCATCCCGCTGGGAGGGGGCGTCGTGCTGGGCTCCACCCAGGTGCTCCTGATGGCCGGCCCCTGCGCCGTCGAGAATGAGGATCAGCTGATGGCGGCGGCCCACGCGGTAGCCGCCGCGGGCGCAACGGTGCTTCGGGGCGGCGCGTTCAAGCCGCGGACGTCTCCCTACAGCTTTCAGGGCCTCTTAATCCAAGGGCTGAAATTTCTGGATGCGGCGCGCACGCGGTTTGGCCTCCGCATTGTGACGGAGGCGCTGGACCAGGAAAGCTTAGGCGCGGTGGCTGAGGTTGCGGACATGATCCAAATCGGGGCCCGCAACATGCAAAACTTTTCGCTGCTGTCCGCCGCCGGCGCCACCAAGAAGCCGGTGCTGCTGAAGCGCGGCTTCGCCGCCACCATCGACGAGTGGCTGTACGCCGCGGAATACGTCATGGCGGCGGGCAGCCCCTTCGTGGCGCTGGCAGAGCGGGGCATCCGCACCTTCGAGCCGCGGACCCGCAACACGCTGGACCTAGCGGCGGTGCCCCTGCTGCGGGCGCTGACGCATCTGCCCATCGTGGTGGATCCGTCGCATGCCGCGGGCGAGCGGGCGCTGGTGCCGGCCCTGTCCCGCGCAGCGGTGGCGGCGGGGGCCGACGCGCTCATCGTGGAAGTGCACCCCAATCCCGCCCAAGCGCTGTCGGACGGGCCTCAGAGCCTCACACCGCATGACTTTACCCAGCTGGCGCGATCGCTCGCCCCGATTGCTGCCAGCGTGGACCGGGTGGTTTGACATGGACCAAGTGGAAATTTGGGGGCTCGGCCTGATGGGCCTGTCCCTTGCCGCCGGACTGCTTCAAGCGAACACGGGCCTTGCCGTGTACGGCGTGGACGCGAACCCGGCGGCGGAGGCCTACGCTCGCCGGCAAGGCGTCCGCATTGGGCGCGCACCCCACCCCCGCTGGGTCGTCGTGGCCGTGCCGCCCCAGGCGGTGGCCGACGTCCTGTCGGCCGCCACCCCCCGGCTGGCACCGGGCACCGTGGTCACCGACATTACTAGCGTCAAGCACCACGTGCTGCCCGCGCTGGCCGCCTTGCCCGGCCACCTGGAGGTGGCCAGCTCTCATCCCATGACCGGCCGCGAGCGTGGGGGCGGCATAAATTTTCAGCCGGATCTGTACCGGGATCGCGTGTGGGCCCTCATCCCCGTGCCCGGGCGTCCCAGCCCTGAAGGCCCGCTGCGCGCCTTGGTGGAGCCACTGGGCGCGCGGGTGGTGACGCTGCCGGCGGCCCGGCACGATCGGCTGGCAGCCCGCACCAGCCACCTCCCGTACGTGAGTGCGCTGGCGCTCACGAATTTGGCCCGGGAAGACCGCGACACCGAGCATCTCATGGGCCCCGGCTTTTTGGGCGCCACCCGCACCGCCGCAGCGCCGCCCGAGCTTTGGTCAGAGATTTTGGATGCCAACCGCGAGGAGCTGCTCGCCGCCCTGCACGATTACGTCGCAGAGCTAACCACTTGGGAGGCGGCGCTGTCTTCCCTGCCCATCGACCAACTCCGCACACGCATCCAAGCCATCCAAGCAGTGCGGATGGGCTGGCCCGCAACCCCCACCGCCGCAAGCCCGGCGCCTATCGGCGCCGGCCGGTGAGCGGGCGGCCCGATATCGGACCTCTCGTGGCGCAGGTCTGGCGGAGGTGAATGGGAGTCCTCCTGCGGCCGGGGGAGGCCCCTTGGTATAATAGGCGGCAAATGCCAGGAATTCCAGGTGGGGAGGTGCCGAGGGTGCCGACACGTGGGCGCAGCGCGTGGCTGCCAATCCCCGGAGGGGACCCAATGCTGATGCGGTGTCGGGTCACGGCAACCGGCCCGAGGACGTAGGCGCCGTGCACACGCTGTGGCTCAGTGCGATTTTTGGCCTTCCGGCCTTCTTCCTGTTTCACTGGGGCCTCGACACCCTCCGCCGCAACGCGGAGGACACCAGCGCGCGCCTCGTCGCGGCGCAGCATTTTTCCCTTGGCCTGATGCTGCTGGCGGTGTACGCCGTTCAGGTGCTGCCCCTGGCCGACGCCCCAGCCGTGGCGCTGTATGGCATCGGCACTTTCGCCGTACTGCTGGTGGCTTTCGGCGTGCACCTGTTTCTGCGGGTGCTCCGGGTTATGGGCCGTCTGCCGCCAGGTGTGGGCTTGGCGCTGGCGTATGTGTGGACGGTCCCCGGGCTCTGGACACTCGCCACTGGCCAGAACCTGTTCAGCACCCTCCGGTTTGTGCGCACGGGGATGTGGATCGACCCCGTCTATGACTCCCGTTTTCACCTAACCATGTGGGCATCCCTCGCGCTGATTGCCCTTATCGAGGTGGCACTGGGGTGGGTGCGGAGGCGGGCTGCGGACCCGGGCCGCCGCGGCCAAATCACCGGCTTGATGTGGGGCGCCGGGCTCCTCAGCGCGAGCAATCTCTTTTTGGGAGCCCTCTTGCCCGCCCACACGCCCGCGTGGCTGCCGCCGTATCCGTATTTGCTGGGGATGCTGCTGTGGATTTACACCATGCGCTTGGCGATGAGCCAGCACGCCTTTCGGCCTCACCGCCTGCAGCAGTACCACCATCTGTTTGCCCTGACCCCGGCTCCCCTCCTGATGGTGGACAGCGCCGGCCGCATCGCGGATCGCAACAGCGCCGCCGTGCGCCTCTTGGGACCGTCAGGCGAATTCCTGTCGGATCTGCTGTCTGATGCGCAGGCGCCCCTGCTCGCGGAATTCCGGTCGGCGTTTGCCCGCCGCCAGCCCGTGCGGGGGCGCGAGGTGCCCTTCCGGCATGCCGCCGGCATTCGCTGGCTCTCCCTTGAAGGCGACTACATCACGGTGGATGGCACTCCCTACTGCATCTTGGTGCTACACGACCTCACGCAGGAGCGGGAGCGCCAGGCGGCGCTGACCCACATGGCCCTTCACGATGACCTCACCCAGCTCCCCAACGCCGCGCACTTCTATGAGCGACTGGCCGAGGCTTTAGCCCCAGGGCCGGGCCGCTGGAGCAAATTTGCGGTGGCCATCGTCGACCTCGATAACTTTAAGCGGGTCAACGACACCTGGGGCCATCAGATCGGCAATGCTGTGCTGGTGGAGCTGGCGGAGCGCCTGACCCAGCACTGCCGCGGCGCGGACATGGTGAGTCGGCTGGGCGGGGACGAGTTTGGCGTGCTGCTGGCCGACGTGGCAGATGGGCTGGCCGCCCAAACCGCAGGGGACCGATTGCTGGCGGCGGTAGCGGCGCCCATCCTGCTGGCGCGCGGCGCCTCGATGGCACCCACCATCAGCGTGGGCCTCTGCTTGTACCCGAGCCAGCGCGGCGATGTCGACAGCCTGATCCGTGCGGCCGACATCGCCATGTACCAAGCGAAGCGGGCCGGGAAGAACCGTGCGTATGTTTTCCGGGAGGAGTGGGCCCATGACGGCCCGCTCCTGGCTGAGGCGCCTCAGGCGCCGCCGGCAGGTCTCGTCTGAACCTGCCGGCACCGGCCCCCGCATTTCAGAACATCTGGTGGCCGCCATCGACGGGCAGCACTTGGCCGGTAATGAAGTCGGTGAGGGGATGCACCAAGAAGCGCACGGCCCAGGCAATGTCCTCCGGCGTGCCCAGCCGCCGCCGCGGCGTGTCGTCCACGAGCCGCGCCTGCTCCCGGGGTGCCATGGCATGCCACTGCCGCTCCGTGGCGGGATTGCTGCGGATGAAGCCGGGCGCAATGGCATTCACCGTGATGCCGTGCGGCCCGAGCTCGAACGCCATCTGGCGCGTCAGGCCAATTTCCCCCGCCTTGGTGCTGGTGTATGCCTGGATGCCGGTGAGGCTCCAGCTCCTCCCTGCTCCCGACGTGATGATGACGATCCGGCCATACCCGCGCGCCTTCATAAGGGGGGCGGCCGCGCGGATGCCGCGGAAGGCGCCGCCCAGGTTGGACTCCATCACGGCGGCCCAATCCGCATCCGACACCTCCTCGATGTCGCGGTGTACCTGGCCGGCCACGCCGCCCGCATTGTTGATGAGGATGTCCAGACGGCCGTCATGGCGCTGGCTCACCGCGCTGACCCAAGCCGCCCAGGCGTCCGAGTCCCTAACGTCCAAGGTCCGCGGAACAAACTCACCGCCGCGCACCGCCGCCAACTGCTTGGTTGCCTGCAACTCTCCCGCGTCCAAGTCGGCCCCATGCACCACCGCCCCGTCGCCGGCCAGCATGAGCGCCATCGCCTGGCCCAAGCCATGGCCCGCCCCGGTCACGAGCGCCACTTGACTCCCAAATGTCTGGCCAGTCATCGGCCCCATCCCCTTCCACTAGTTCTCGGCAGGGGCTTCGCTGTCAGGCGGCATCACGCGGCCGGAGGCCAGGGCCTTTCGGCGCCGATGCCGCCGTGCCTTCAGGCGATTGCCGCACCCCGCCATGGAGCACCACTTCTGCGTAGCACTGTGAGACCGGTCGTAATACGCCCAGCGGCAGTCGGGATTCTGGCAAACTTTAATCCGCAGCCACGCCGGACTGCCCTGGCACAGCACGGCATCCGCCGCGATCCCCGCCAAGGCCTGCACGATATCTGAGCCGGGCGGCAGCACCTCGAATGCGCCATCCGGCGCTGCGGCAAACCGGACGGGAAACTTGGCCAGCCAGGCATTTAGCGCGTCGGCGGGCACGGCCGGGGCGGCCTCCGCCGCCCCATGCCGCGCCAGCAACTCTCGCAGCGCCTCTCGCAAGCGCGATGCGGCCCCCATCTGGCGGAGCGAGGGCGGCGGCCCCTGATAGCCGCGCTCTTCGCGGAGCCACGCGTGGAGGCCCTCGCGCGTGGCCAGCGCATCGCCGCCCAGATCCACGTCCCGCGTGTTGAGAAACGCGATAATGCGCGCGGCCCTGTCCGGCGCGCCGTTCACCATGAGCCCCCCTCTCTGCTGGCGTCCAGTCTGGCTGGCTTCAGTGTGTCACCCAGGGCGGCCAGCGTCCACGCTTTGCATCCGGGCGTGTGGATGGTGCAACCTATAAACGGCCAATAGAGGTTACGAATCGGTTCCAGGCAGTGACTTGAGGGGGCAGCACGATGACGGCCGTCGCGGTATACCCATCGGTGTGGCGCTGGGAAACCCCAGATCCTGAAGATGACTGGATGATGGTGGGCCACTTTGTCACAACCCCCAGCGGGGTCGTGCTGGTGGATCCTCCGGTGGTGCCCGGCATCCTCGCCACGCTGGCGGAATGGGGCCCCATTCTCGGCGTGGTCCTGACCACCCACGACCACGTGCGGGGCGCGGAGTGGTTTCAGAAAACCAGTGGAGCCCCAGTGCACCTGCCGCGGCCCGCCTGGGAGGACCCCGTGCGCCGCGGGCGGCTCTCCGCCACCCCCTATGGCGACGGCGACCCGCTGCCAGGCGGCTTGGCGGCGCACCGCATTCGCGTGTCCACCGCGATGTGGGACGATGAAGCGTCCGCCTATGTGGACGAAATGGCGCTCACCACCCCCGACGGCGGTGCCCTGCTGACCGGCGACGTGGCCATGGGTGGCCCAGCGGGCCAGCTGTGGCCGTGCCCCGAAGGCTTGGTGCCCAAGCCGGACCCCAGCAAGGTGGCCGCATCCCGCGCGGCGTTCCAGGCGCTTCTGGCCCAGCACCCGGCGGTGCACACGCTGTTGGCCTCACATGGCCACGATGTGTTGGGCTCCCTGCGGGAGGCGGCGCTCACGTAAGTCCGCCTCCCCGCGACTGGTCGCGGCGCGCCTGCCGCCCCGCCCGCGCGCGCCGGGCCCACTCCCGCCGCGCGGCGTGGGCCAGGGCTCGGTTTTCCTTGCGCGCCTGAAACGCCTGCTCGCGCTCCAGCTTGCGGTAGGCCGCCAGGCGGTCAGGGTCCAGCTGGCCCTCGGCCAGCGCCGCGTCCATCGCACATCCGGGCTCCCCCTGATGCTTGCAGTCAGCGAATCGGCAGGCGGCGGCGAGCTTTTCCACGTCGGTGAACGCCGAGGACAGCCCTTCGTCCAAGCCAATGAGGCCCACCTCGCGCATGCCCGGGCTATCAATGAGGAGCGCCCCGCCGGAAAGCCGCAGCAGGTGGCGCGCGGTGGTCGTGTGCCGCCCGCGGCCGTCCTGCTCCCGGATGGCCCCCACGGCTTGCCAGCCACGCTGGCCATCGCCGCCCTGGCTTAGCAGCGCGTTGGCCAGCGTGGACTTGCCCACGCCGGAGGACCCCAGCAGCACGACGGTGCGCCCGGGCGCGAGCCACTGCGCAAGATGCTCTAAGCCCGACCCGGTGGCGGCGCTGACCGCGTGCACGGGCACCCCCGGAGCGGCCGAGGCCGCCGCATCCCGCTGCACGGCCGCATCCGGCACCTGGTCCACCTTGTTGAGCACCACCACCGGGGACGAGCCGCCTTCCCACGCCAGCGCAAGATAGCGCTCCAGCCGCCGCGGGCTGAAGTCGTGGCCCAAGGCTTGCACGATAAAGGTGTAGTCCACGTTCGCCGCCGCCACCTGCGGCGCCCCCGCTCCGCCGGCCGCCCGGCGCACGAATTGGGAGCGGCGCGGCAGCACCGCGTGAATGCGATGGCGGCTGGCGGGCGCCGCGTCCACGAAGTCACCCACGCCAGGCAGGTCCTCTGCGCCCACGACCCGATGTCGGAAGCGTCCCGCCAACTCGGCCTCGCACGATCCCGAGGCGGTGGCCAGGCGATACAATCCGCGCTGCTCCTCAATGACGCGCGCGGGTTCGCCCTCGCGCGGCTCTTTCTCCCAGGCGTCCTGCCACTGGGCGTCCCAGCCCCAGCCCGCCAGCGACTCCAATTCGATCTGTCCTAGCAATTTCAGCACCTGCCCCTTTCTCTCTGTGTGCACCCCGCCAAGCAAAAGCGGCCTGGGCAACGTGCCCAGGCCGCCAAAAAACTTGCGGCGCCCGCAGAAAGGTCAGCCGCCGGTTCGCTTTTGGAGCGTGGCAAAACGCTGCCGGCCCGTCACAAAGCCCACTGCCGTCATCGTCGCCACCCCCCTCCAGCCGAACGCCCTCGTCCAGCTTCGTCCAGAATCCTCCCGAATGGAGTCGTGCGCTCATGGTGGCGGCCAGCGGGGCCCCTGTCAAGGCTTTCCGACTGTAGGTCAACAGCGGGGGACCCGGTCGCGGGGAGCAGTCGCGGTTCCGAACCCCGCAGCGCAGGCGATCGGGTGCTTGGCGGGCCGCACGATGGCCAGGGCGAGTGCTGCGTCCTGTCAGCGCCTAGCCGCCACACCGGGGGTGGGGACCGGAAGAAACGAGGCGATAAATGCGAGCACCCCAGCCGGGAGGATCCAGACATCGGCACCGAAGGTGCCCAGCACCACCAGCAGCGGCAGGAGCGCCCAAGCACGGAGCCACCCGCGGCGGCGCCGCAGCCAGAAGGGCAGGATCCCCACGGCCAAGGACACGATGAGAAATCCCACGGTCGCCACGGGAGGCGACACCGCGGCGATCGCGGGGTTGGTGCATGTCGAACCCGCCGCGCAGGACGGGCCCAGCAGCATAAATAGAAAGACGGGAGCGGCCGCCACGGCCCACGCGGCTGCCACGGTGGCCATCCAGCCGCCCGCTCCGCGAACGGGCACTTTCAGCCGGGACCTCAAGGATAAGCCCACCGACGGTTCTCCTCTCTTCTGCTCATTCAGGTGAGGGTACGGCTCATTCTCCCATGAGAGTCGGCGCCACGCTGCTGTCAGCGAAACATTTCTGCACGAAGGCGCCCCTTGTCATTTGGTACACTAGTCGTCATGGCGAACAATGCGCGGCCCCAAGGACAGGGCGGCGGAGGTTCGGGTGCGGCCCCGCCGAGCGCTGTGTGGCGGCTCTACGCGTCGGAATGCCTCGGCACACTGCTGCTGGTGGCCATCGGATGTTCATTGGTGGTGCTGGACTTTGCCAAAGGCAGCCCGGTGGCAGCGGCCATTCCCAGCGCCGCCTGGCGGCGTGCGCTGACGGGCTTGCTGTTTGGGGCCACCGGCGGCACGATTGCGCTGTCGCCCATTGGGCACGCCAGCGGCGCCCACATCAACCCCATTGTGTCCCTGGCGTTTTGGCGGCGCGGCACGCTGGCGCCCAGCGTGGCCGCGGGCTATGTTGTGGCCCAGCTGGTGGGCGCCATCTTGGGCGCGCTTCCCCTCTTGCTGTGGGGCCGGTGGGCCGCCAGCGTTAAGCTGGCCGCCACGCTGCCGGGCCCGGCGGGCCCGGTGGCCGCCGTGCTGGGGGAAGTGGGCGCCACGACCTGCCTCATCGTCGGCCTGTTTGTGTTTTTGGGCCATCAGCGGCTGCGCCGCTTTACGCCCGGGCTGTTCCCTCCGCTCTATGCCTTCTTGGTGTGGATTGAGGCGCCGCTGTCGGGCACCAGCACCAATCCCGCGCGCAGCCTCGGCCCGGCGCTGGTGGGACACGTGTGGACCGGCTGGTGGATTGACTGGGTCGGCCCACTGGCCGGGCTGGCGGTGGGTCTTTTGATTCTCCAGCGCCCGGGATTGGCCCACCTCAAAGTCGAAGTGGCCAAGCTTTATCACTTCCACTGGGATCCCCACGGCATCCTGCATGGCCTCCACCCCAAAAACTCCCGGGCTCGAGCCGGCTAGGCTCCCCATCGCGATCGTGCTGAAACCGCTGCCTTGGGGTATCATGAGCAAAAGTAGTTGACCCGGTTAACGATCGGTAAGGTGGCGACGGACGTGACCCAAAACCTGAAGTGGCTTTACTGGGGGAGAGGCCTGCGCAGCTTTTCCACCGCGTTCCTGACGGTAGCTTTCCCGCTGTATCTGGCCGTGTCGGGATACAGCGCCGCCCGGCTGGGGCTGGTGCTGGGGGTGGCGGGCGGCGTCACGCTGGTGCTGGTGGCCAGCGCCGGCATCATCGGTGACAAGTACGGGCGCCGGCGGGTCATTTTGGCGCTGGCGGCGCTGGCCGCCATTGGCGGCGCGGTGCTCATGCGCACGGTGGCATTTTGGCCGGTGGTGCTGGCGAGCGGCCTCGGTGGCGTCGGCAAAGGCGGCGGCGCGGGGAGCGGCGGGTCGTGGGGCCCCGTGTTTCCCGCCGAGCAGCCCCTGGTGGCCGGCGCCGTGCGCGCCGGGAATCGCACCAAAGCGTTTGGCACCATTTCGTTTGTCGGCGTTATGGCCGGCGCGGCCGGCTCTCTGGTGGCCACCGTGCCCGAATTGCTCCACAGCCACGGCTGGACCTGGGCGGCCAGCTACCACGTGCTGTTTGGCTTGTCCGTGCTGGTGTCCCTGGCGATGATTGCAGTCACGTTGCCACTCAAGGAAAACCCACCCAGCCAAACGCCGGTGACCGCCGCCGACTCCCCGCCGATTTCGTTCAAGCAGCTGCTCGGGCGGCTGGGTTTTACCAACGCGCTGAACGGCTTGGGGTTTGGCTTTCTGGGCCCACTGCTGACCTATTGGTTCTACCGCCGCTACGGCGTGGGCCCCGCCGAGCTGGGAGTGCTGTATACCATCATCAACTTGGCGTCGGCCCTGCCATACCTATGGTCGTCCAACCTGGCCTCCCGCTGGGGGGCGGTGAAAACCGTCACCTACACGCGGGCCGTTGGCCTTCTCGTAATGCTGGCCATGGCAATTTGCCCCACGTTTGTGCTGGCGGGCATCGCCTATACGCTGCGCATGATTTTCAACTCGCTGGGCATGCCCGCCCGGCAATCGTTTGTGATGGGCGTCAGCGACGACCGCTATCGAAGCCGCGTGTCCGCCTTCAGCTCCCTGCCCTCGCAGATGACCTCCATGGTGAGCCCGGTGGTGGCGGGCGCCCTGATGGATGCGGTGCTCGACATCCCGATTTTTGGCGCCACGCTGTTTATGAGCATGAACCTGGTGGCGTACTACTGGCTGTTTCATGACGTGCGCCCCCCGGAGGAGCGGTCCCCGGCGCGGGTGGCTGGCGGGTCCACCTGACCAGCGCCGGTCTGGCTTCGCCCGCCGGCCGCATCCCTGATGCCTCCGCCCTCGTGTCCGTCGGTTCCTTCCGCCGATTCAGTATGATGGACCAGGCGATGAACCCGCATCCCAGCTTCCCAGCTTCTTAACATAGCCGCCTCAACTCAGGAGGGATTCCGATGGACAAGCGACGCCTGACCGCAGAAGACGTCCAGCGCTTTGAGCTGGCCGCCAGCCCGGTGCTGTCACCTGACGGCACCCGGGTGGTTTACCAGCGCACCGTAGCCGATGTCGAAGAGAACGGATACCAAACACACCTCTGGATGGCCCCGGTGGATGGCAGCGTCCCGGCGCGGCCGCTGACCAGCGCCGGCAAGCGCAACGCGGGCGCCGCCTGGTCGCCCGATGGCCGCACGCTGGCGTTTGTGTCGAACCGCAGCCACGGCTCCCAGGCGTGGCTGCTGCCATTGGACGGCGGCGAAGCCACGCGCCTGACGCGGCTGCGGCGCGGCATCAGCTCCCTGGTGTGGGCGCCCGACGGCGAGACGCTGTATGGATTGGTGCCCACCCCGTACGACGGCGACATTGAGCTGTTTGACGCCGAGCTTTCGGAGAAAGAGGCCTCGAAGCAGTTTGAGAAAGAAGATAAAGAGTGGTCCGAGGGTGCTAAGCGGTTTGACCGCCTGCACTACAAGATGAACGGCATTGGGCTTCGGCCGCCTCGGGCGCCGCAGTTGGTGGCGGTGGATGTCTCCACCGGCGAGGTGCGGCAGCTGACCCGCGGCGACATGGGGGTCAGCTCGCCAGCCATCTCACCCGATGGGCGCACGCTGGCCCTCATCTCCAACCGGCACCCGAATCGCGAGACGGAGCAGCAGGAGCACCAGCACGTGTACCTGCTGCCGGCCGCGGGCGGCGAACTCACGCTGCTCACCGACCAGGTGTCGGCCCAGGACGTGGCCTGGTCTCCCGATGGCCAACACCTCGCGGTGGTGGGGGTGGGCGACGAATTGAGCCAATATCGGTCGGCTACACAGTCCAAGCTGTTCTTGGTGTCGCCGGACGGCACCACGGTCGTGGATCTCACTGAGTCGTTCCCCGACTCGCTCTCCAATGCCTGTGGCTCGGACATTCACGCGGCCGGCGACGGGCCGGCAGCCATCTGGGCGCGCGATGGCCGCTCCCTCTTGGCCATCTCCGGCCGCGAGGGCCGATCCGAAGTGGTGCGCATCCCGGTCGCAGGGGGCAAGCTTGCCGGAGCCATCACGGCGGTGATGGGAGGCGACCGCAATGTGTTTGCCTTTGACACCATCGATGGGCGACAGCTGGTCGCGATTTACGGCACTCCCACCGATCCGTCGCGCGTCGCAGCTGTGCGGGTGAACACGGAGGGGCGCCCGCGCGTGGCGCGCCTCGTCACCGAGCCGATTCCCGAAGCCCCGGTGGCCGCGTTCCCGGCCCACGAGGTGCGCCTGGACCAGGACAACGCCTGGCTGGCCGAGGTGGAGCTGGTGGATCCGGAGGCGTTCACATACACCTCCGACGACTGGAGCGTCGAGGGCTGGGTCATTCGCCCAGTGGGTGCGGAGGCCGACCACAAGTACCCGGTGGTGCTGGAGATTCACGGCGGCCCGCATACCAACTACGGCTATATGATGTTTCACGAAATGCAGTGGCTGGCCGCGCAGGGCTACGCCGTGGTGTACACCAACCCCCGCGGCAGCACCAGCTACGGGCAGGATTTTGCCAACGCCGTCCGGCTGCACTATGGGGAAGGCGACGCGGCCGACGTCTTAAACGGCCTCGATGCCGCATTGGCGCGGTTTGACTTTCTGGACGGCGATCGGGTCGCGGTGACCGGCGGCAGCTACGGCGGCTTCATGACCAACTGGCTGGTGGGCCACACGAAGCGATTTTTCGCGGCGGTCTCTCAGCGGTCCATCTCCAACTGGCTGTCGTTTTATGGGGCGTCCGACATTGGGCCCACCTTCGTGGAGCATCAGCTGGGCGTGGCCCTGTTTGACACGCCGGAAGACCGCGAAACGCTGTGGCGCATGTCGCCATTGGCGTATGTGGCCGACGTCACCACCCCGCTCTTGCTCATTCACTCGGAAGAGGACTTGCGGTGCCCGATGGAGCAGGCCGAGCAGTTTTACACCGCCATCAAGCGGCATGGCGGCGACGTGGAGCTATTCCGCGTGCCGCAGGCCAACCACGAGCTGTCGCGAAGCGGAAAGCCCAAGCTGCGCCTAGCCCGGCTCACGGCGCTCTGCGACTGGATCGAAAGCCACCGGCCCCAGTAGCATTCACGCCACCCTGCGCCCCCGGCTCCCCACACGCGGGAGCCGGGGGGTGTCTTTGGCCTTCACACGACCTTAACCCAATCCTCATCGCCGCTTCACAATGCCTTCACGCAGAGTTCACGGGCCAGCCGCACACTGGCACCAGGCCTCATCAACGCACCACACACCGGAAGCAGAAAAGAAGTCGCAGAAGCAGAAGAAGGAGGGGCTCGATGGACACGCGAGACGCCGGATCGGGCCAAGGGCTGACCGAGGCGCTAAACAACGCCCCGCTCAGCTTGTTTCACCTGAAGGCCATGCTGACAGCGGGCATGGGGTTTTTCACGGACGCCTACGACCTTTTCGTCATCGGGGTAGCCGCGGTCCTCATCAAGGCCACCTGGCATCCGGCCACGTGGCAGTTGGGTCTGTTGTCGTCGACCGCCCTCTTGGCAGCTTTTTTGGGAGCGACCCTGTTTGGCCGGCTCGCTGACGTATGGGGCCGCAAGCGCATCTACGGCGTGGAAGCAGGCATCATGGCCATCGCCGCCCTGGCATCGGCTTTCGCCCCCAGCATCATGTGGCTGATTGCGATTCGGTTTGTGCTGGGCGTTGGCATCGGTGGTGACTACCCGGTGTCTGCCGTGCTCATGAGTGAGTACGCCAACACCAAGGACCGGGGCAAGCTGGTGGGCATGGTGTTTTCCATGCAGGCCGTGGGCCTCGTGACCGGACCGGTGGTGGCCCTGGCGCTGCTGGCGGCCGGTGTGCCCGCAGAGCTGGCCTGGCGCCTGCTGCTGGGCTTGGGTGCCATTCCGGCCCTGGGTGTCATTCTGCTGCGGCGCCGCATGCCGGAGTCTCCTCGCTACTTGGCGCGGGTCCGCGGGGAAACCGCACGGGCGGCCGAGGCGACGCGCAGCTACTCGGGACAAACCATCGCGGCCAGCAGCACCCAGTCGGAGACCCGCGTGCGGGCCAATCTCCGGCCGTACCTGCTGACCCTTTTGGGCACCGCCGGGACCTGGTTCGTATTTGACTACGCGTACTATGGCAACAGCATCTCGACGCCCCTGATTCTGAAGATGGTGGCCCCGCACGCGACGCTGCTGCAAAGCACCGCCTGGACGCTGTTCGTATTTGCCATCGCTGCGGTGCCGGGCTACTTCTTGGCATTTTCGAAAATGGACAAAGTCGGGCACCGGCGGCTGCAGCTGATTGGCTTCGGCGTGATGGGGCTGGCGTTCCTGGCCATGGGCATCGTTCCGGGTCTGACTACCACGCTGGCACCGTTCCTGCTGGTGTACGGGCTGTCTTACTTCTTCGCCGAGTTTGGGCCCAACACCACGACGTTCGTGCTGTCGAGCGAGCTGTACCCCGTCAACCTGCGCGCCACCGGCCACGGGCTCAGTGCCGGCATCGCGAAGGCGGGCGCGTTCATCGGCGTGTTTGTGTTCCCGCTGCTGGCGAAGTCCCTGGGCCTCGCCGGCACCCTCACCATCACGTTCGTGTTTGCCGCCATCGGATTCCTGCTGACGCTGACCTTGCCCGAGCCGTCCGGCCGCTCGCTGGAAGAGGTGTCGCGCGAGGACGAGTTCGAAGAGAGCGCGCCGCGCCACGCTGCCGGCTAGCTTTCTACCCCTGCCGGCGGCCCGAGGATCATGCCCATCCTCGGGCCGCCGCTGCGTTTAGGCGCCAGCCGTCAGCCGCAAGAGGGACTGCGCATCAGCCTCCAGGCGGATGCCACCCGGACACGGACGCCGTACACTGGGAGCAACGCATGGACACGTGTGCGCCGAAAGGACTGACGCAGGTGGACGACCGCACAGTGCTGGATGAAGCGTATGCCCGGCTGCACCGCACCGGCCCGGAGTTTTCGGGCTATCTGTCCAATCATGGGCCGATGGCGGTTGAAGCCCTGATTCGCCACGGGCACGGCGGCACGGTGCACCGCTGGCTGGATGGCTACGTGCGGCGGCTGGAGCCGTTTCCTGCCACCGTGGCGCCTATTGGCGCCGACTGGCACGGCGCGATGGGAAACTGGCGCCGCGTGGCTGATTGGACGCGCTACTTCGAAGCCGAGCTGGCGGAGGCCCCCTGGCCCGCGGTCTTAAACCGCTGGTGGCCCCGCTTGCTGCCGGGCATCGCGGCGGGGGCCACGCACGGGGTGATTCGCGTGGGCCATGCGGTGCGGTCGCTGTTGGCCGACGGAGACGGCCCAGCGCCCTTGCGGGTCGATGAGCTGGCGCAGGGCCTGGCCTACTGGGCGGCGCGCTGGCAGCCCACGGCGCCCGTCGCCGGCGGGTGGCCCGCTCCATCTAGCCGCAGCGGTGCGGCCGACCTGGCCCAGGTGCTGAATGCACTGCCCCGGCTTACGTCTGCCGACGGTCAGAGCTTTGACAAGTGGGTGGGGCGGATGGCCGATGTCCCGGGCTGGTCCGACGCCGCTCGCCGGGCCACCGTGCCGCAAGACCCCGTGGCCGCACGCGAGTGGCTGGCTCGCTTGGTAGACCTGGCGGTCATTCGGTACGGGCGCTATGGCCACGGCAGCCCCATCATGTTGGTCCACTCGGCGACCGCGCCCCAGGCCGTGTGGCGCATCCTGCCCGCCCTGGACCGCGAGCTGTGGCGGGACAGCGCCATAGCCGCGTGGGTGGCGGTGGCGTCGCTGACGGCGATTTATGCGCCGGCGGCGGCCGCCGCGGAGGACGGCGCGCCTCGCCCCGCCCCCACGGCGGACGACGCCTTCGCCGAGGCGGCGGCCCACGGCGATGAGCATGTCATCAAGTTTGCCGACACGGCTCTCGCGTCGTGGGCGCGCACCAAAGACCCGGGCGCGCTGGCCGCCATTCGGCGCGCCCGCACGCTCATTCCACCGGCCGCCGCACCCTAGCCGCTACCGCCGGGCCGCGGCGGGCACGGGAGCCTGGCGGGCCAGGCACTCCAGGCGCTTGCGCACAAGGGGCGGCGGCCACGCGGCAAAGTTAAATCGGGCATAGCCTGCCGGCGCGCCATATACCGAGCCGGGCATAAACACCAGCCTGGCCCCCTGCGCCGCTGCCAGCCACTGCTGGTCGGAAGCGCCGTCGGGCCACCGGATCCACTGATAAAACCCACCGGATGGACGCGATCCGGTGGCACCGAGGGCGCCGAGCGGCGCCAGTGCCTCGTGAAAGCGGTCGAGGCGCTCGCCCAGTAGCGCCTGAACTCGGGCCTGATGGGCGAACCGCGCCGGATGCGCGAGCCACCCCGCCACCAGCGCCTGCAGCGCGAGCGGTGTGCCCAGGTCCATCTGGCCCTTGACGTCCGCCAGCTGGCGGATGACGGCATCGGGGGCCTGCATCCACCCGACTCGCAGGCCCGGGGCCACGCTTTTGGAGACGGTGCCGACATAAATGACCCCGGCGGCGGGGTCTCGCCCATAGAGCGGCGCCGGTGCTGGGCTTGCGGAGAAGTCCAGCCCGGCAAAGGCGTCATCCTCCAAAATCGGCACGTGAAAGCGCCGGGCCAGCGCGAGCACCGCCAGGCGCCGCTCGCTGGCGAGCGCCGTGCCCGTGGGGTTGTGGTGGGTGGGATTCAGCCAAATCATCGCCGGCCGATGCTCGCGCAAAATGGCCTCGAGGCTCTCGGGCAGAAGCCCGTCGGCGTCCATGGCGATGGGCCACAGATAGAGCCCGGCCGACTGAAACAGGGGCAGCGAATAGTAATACGACGGGCACTCCATCGCGACGCCGTCGCCCGGCGCCAAAAGCCCACGCGCCACCAGATACAGCGCCTGGGAGGCGCCGGCCGTGATGAGCACCGAGGCGGCAGACACCACCCGCTCGGTGCGCCGGCGCATGTCGGCGGCGATGGCTTCGCGGAGCGGCTCCCATCCTTCCGGCGGGGCATAGGCCAACACGGATCCGAGATCGATGTCCCGCCACAGCTGCTGGAGTTCACGAGTGGGCCAGAAGTCGGAGCCCGGGTCCGCGCGAGTAAAGTCCACTAGGTCAGCCGAGCCGCGGGCGCGCCGGATCTGGCTCAGCAGGGCTGCCGACGGGCGCGAGGCGCCCGCGGCCAGATAGCGCCGCCAGTTCGGGGCCACCCCCCAGAGTGTGTCGGAGACGTATGTACCGCTGCCCCGCCGCCGCTCCAGGACGCCGTCAGCGGCCAGGTCATCGTACACCGCCGCCACCGTGCTGCGGTTGACCGCAAGCTCGTCCGCCAGCACGCGCTCGGCTGGGAGCCGGGCGCCGGGAGGCCACGCACCACCCTGCATGCGGTCCCACACCAACTCGCGTACGCGTGCGGACTGCCGGCCCCTCAAGACATCGCCTCCAATTGGCTTTGAAACTCACACGGAATTGGCTGGATGTCAACGCGCCAATCTCCGGTAGGCTCCCCCTGACGGGGCGCGATTTGGCACGGGAGGCGATCGGATGCGGCAGGCATGGCTCTTGGGATTCCTCGGCGTTCTGGGGTTCAGCCTGACGCTGCCCGCCACGCAGCTCGGCGATCCGTCTCTGGGCCCGGCCCTCATGGGCTTTGGACGAGCGGCCCTCGCGGCGGTGCCGGCGGCGCTGTGGCTTCTCCACCGCCGAGCGCCGTTTCCCCGGCGCCACTGGCGCGGCCTCACGGTGGTGGCCCTCGGCGTCGTGATTGGCTTCCCCTGGCTGGCGGCGGTGGCGCTGACCCGGCTGCCCTCGGCTAATGGAGCCATAGTGGTGGCGCTGCAGCCGCTGGCCACCGCACTGGTGGGGGCCCGCCGGGAGCCAGCCCGACTCCCCGCGGCTTTTTGGGCCGCCGGCGGCGTGGCCAGCGCCACCGTCCTGGCTTATGCCCTGCTGGCGGGCGGGCAGATCGCCTGGCCCGACGTGGCGCTGCTGGGCGCGGTGGCGGCGGCAGCATTTGGGTACGCGGAGGGCGGCCGCCTGGCGGCGGACATGGCTCCTCACGCGGTGATTTTATGGGCGCTGGTGCTGGCAAGCCCGGTGACGGTCCTCGTCACGGCGTCCAACTGGCCCGCGGCCGCGTCGGCCGTGCCTCTCATCGCCTGGGGCGCTATGGCTTACGTCGCGCTGGGCAGCCAGCTGTTCGCGTTTTTTGCCTGGTACCGCGGGCTCGCTCGGGGCGGGGTCGCGCGCATCAGCCAGGTGCAGTACGCTCAGGTGTTCCTCACCCTGGTCTGGTCAGCGTGGCTGCTGCGGCAGCCGCTGACGTGGCTCGACGGGGCGGCCGCACTGGTAGTGGCCGCCAGTGTGAGCCTGGGCCACGCGGCCAGCCGCCCGCGGGCCGCCCGCGTGTCCGGCGAGGAGGCACCTGCCGCCGCCCCCGGCGCACAGCCAGGCCCCTAGCGATATTCGCCACGCGTCCTTGACATCGTCCGCGGTTGCCGACATACTGCACATGCAAGATTATTTCATGTGCGTCAGGATTGCGGCAAGGAGGCGGCCATGAATCTGTGGAACCCGGACCACTTAACCCTGCTTTTGGTGCTGCCCACGGCCCTGCTGCTGGGGATGGTGCACGGCATCACGCCGGACGAGCACACGTGGCCCATCACCTTCAGCTACGCCGTGGGCAGCTACTCCAGTCGGGCCGGGCGCCGCGTGGGCTTTTTGTTTTCCGCAGCGTTTACGCTCCAGCGCGCCATTGCGTCGGAGCTGGCGTTTTTGGCACTCGCGAGCTTCGAATTTGCCACGCGGTGGCAGTTTGACGTGTACGCGGTGGTCGGCTTGGTCATGGCCGCATCGGGCCTCTATATTCTGCACCGCGGCCACTCGCTGCACTGGTCGGCGGGCCGGCACGGCCCCAGCGAGGGGCCGCGCGCCGCGCCGCCCTACATGCCGCTGGTGCATGGCTTTATTGCGGGGTGGGGGATTGGGGCGTTCGCCGTCATTATCTACACGGTGCTGGCGCCGACCATGCCGAGTGCCTGGGTGGGCTGGGTGCCGGGGCTCCTCTTCGGGCTGGGCACCATGCTCATGCAGATGCTGTTGGGCAGTGCCTTTGGCGCGTGGATGGCGCGCCGCCGCCTGACGGCCGAGGCGCGCGAATTTGTTGCCCGCTCCATGAGCGGCAAGACGCTGACCGGAGGCGGCCTCGCCTTCATGGCGGTGGCGGCGCTGGGCCTATTGGCCCCGCAGGTGGTGGCGCATATCGAGATCGTGACGCCCATTCAGGTGCATAATCTCCATAACTTAGGCGCTGGGTTTTTCCTGGCCGTACCGGCGCTGTTTGGGGTGGCGGTGTGGGCCTTTTGGTCCAGCCGCGCGGAAGCGGCGCGCCGGTTTGGCGACAGTCCGCCGCACAGCACGGACCCAGCGGGGGTGACGAGTTGAGCATTCAAGACAGCGAGGCCGAGGCGCTCTTGCGCCAGCGGCTCCAAGCCCAGGAGCTTCGCATCACACCCAACCGGCTGTCGGTGTTCCGCGCGCTCCTGCAAAGCGCGCGGCCGCTGTCGGTGCCTGAGCTGGCGCAGCGCCTCCAAGCCGACGGGCTGTCGGTGCCCACGCTGTACCGGATCGTGGAGGTGTTTTCGGCCATTGGCGTCACGCACCCCGTGCTGGTGGACCATCAGTCGGTGGGCTACGAGCTGCGCGAGCCGTTTCGCACCCACCATGACCACCTGGTGTGCAGTGGGTGCGGCCGCGTCGTCGACCTCTACAACTGCGACCTGACCGACGTGATGGCCCAGTTGGGGCGCGACAACCAGTGCCGCGTCAACTTCCACCAGGTGGAGCTGCACGGCTTGTGCGCCGAGTGTACGGCAGCCAAAACTTCGGGGCCGCTGCCGCGCTAGCGTGATGCCCGAGAAGGGCCGCATGGCCGAAGTGCCGCTCATCATCAGGCCGGACCGCGACGGCGAGGGATATACCGTGGCCGTGGATGGCTGGCTCGGGGAGCAGCCGCGCCGCTTTTTGCTGGACACCGGGGCCGCAGGCAGTGCGGCGGCGCTCGATGTGTACACGTCGGGCTTTCCGCCGGCCGGCACCCGCGCACCGGGGGGATTTTTTCGCGGCGCCCAGAGCGTCTCGCCGCGGCTCCCCTGATCCGCGTGGGCCCGATCGGGCGGGCGCCGTTCGTGCTGGCGCTGTCCGAGATGATGCCGCCCGGCTGCCAGGGGGTGTTGGGCATGGACTTTCTCGGCCACTTCCGGGTGGATCTCTGCTGGTCCCGCCACCTCATGACCATCGCGGAGCCCCCCACGAGCGGCCCGCCTGCGCGCCACCCCATAAATTTCGGCGCTGCGGGGCACCCCTTCATCGAGGTCTTGGTCGGCGAGCCCGCCCAGGCACTGGTGGACACTGGCGCCAGCATTACGCTGGTGGATGCGGGCGGGCGGGCGGCCCATCCCACCCGGTTTACCCCGCTCGGTCAGTCCCAGGGCACGGCTGCTGGCGGCACTCAGGCAGCGGCCGCCGCCTACGGGCTGCACCACCTCTCGCTGGCGGGACACACGCTCGCCCCCCACCTGGTGGCGGCCGTGGATTTATCGTCGCTAGATCCCTCGCGCCGCGTCGACGTCCTGCTCGGTGCCACATCACTCATGCAGGTGGATTGGCGCTTGGACTTTCCCCGAGCGCGCTGGGACATTGCCGTCCCCTCGCCAGTGGGCTCTCCCTCCTGAAGGCGCAGGACCCCGCCCGCAAGCCACGCTCCCCCGTGGTGAGCCAGCACTCCCGCCCGCAGCCGATCATTGGACGGGACCTGGATCCTGCTGTCACACGCGCTGCGCGGCGGCTTGCATCGAGCTTTGCCAGAGACACTGCCGCGCCGCGATGTTCCAAGTAGAAGTCCGCCGGCGGTCGTCGTTAAGTCTGGCAATGGCGGCCGGCTGAGCTGGTTCCGCCCGCGGGCGAAAAGTCTTGACGCGCGCCGCGCGCCGAGCTATGCTAGTTTTAAAACTGGTTTTAGGAGGCGCGCTTGTGCGCAGGATAGGAACGTTTGAAGCAAAGACTCACTTCACCGAGATCTTGCGGGCCGCCCACGCGGGCGAGACGATCACTATTACGAATCGCGGAGTCGACGTGGCCATTGTGGGGCCCATTCCTCGACAGCGCCTCACCCGTCAGGAAGCGCTCGAGAGGCTGACCCAACTTCGCGAGCAGTTGCCTCGCGCCGATATCTCAGAGATTCGCGAGTGGATAAATGAGGGCCGACCGTGAGGCGGTGCGTGATGGATGCCTCGTCGGCGCTGGCTTGGTGTCTGCCCGACGAGGCGGCGGCGTGGCCGCCCCCGCACTTGGAAGGCGTGGTCCCATCCCTTTGGGCTTTTGAAATAGCCAACGGCCTCATGGTAGCCGAGCGCAGGGGGCGGATTGCTGCTTCGGCAATAACGGCACTGATTCCAGCGCTGGAAGATGCCCTGGCGATTGAGATCGACACCGAAGCGGACGTCTTCAGCGGCGTCCTCCCACTCGCTCGTGAATATGGCCTCTCCGTCTACGACGCGACCTACCTCGAGCTGGCGCTGAGGCGCTTTCTGCCGCTGCTCACGTTGGACAGGCGCCTTCAGCAGGCGGCAGCTCTTGCCGGCGTCGAAGTGCATCCATCTGTGCGGTAAGCGGCGTTCGATGCCGGTTTCCAATGGAGCAAGCGCATGGCGTCCCGCTTTGCAGCCGGACACGGGATGCGGGGTCCCTCGGCCATCCACGCGTACGCGCGTGGTGCGTGGCCGTTTCGGACGAATTGCAGACATACGTGGAGGTATCGTCTCCGCTGGATAGCTCTTCTCGGGTTGAAGTCCGCATGGGTGCCAGGTTATCCATGCATCCGAACTGGCGACAGCCCGCTCTCGCGGCGGCAGAGATTTACTCCCAAAGCCGCAGCACCCAGCCCGCCGGCCAGGCGTTTTTGTGCTGGCCCAGCGCGTCCGCCAGGGCCCGCGGCCGCACATCGTGCTGCGCGAGCGATGGGTGCGGCATCCACGTCGGGATGTAGGCCGCAATCCCGTCAGCATCCTGGTACTCCGGCCCGGTGCCGGTGCCAAATTCGCCCGACACCCAGCGCGCCCGATAGTACCGCTGCATGCTGTCCGCCTGCTCTCCCGACGGGCTGAAGCGCACCTCCGCCAGCAGTGGGCCCAGCACGACCCGAAGGCCGAGCTCTTCGTAAGCTTCGCGCACCGCGGCCGCCTCCGGCGACTCCGAAGGTTCGACCCCTCCACCCGGAAACACAAAGTACACGAGCCCCGCGCGGTGGCGCTCGATAAGTGCCACCGCGTCCCCATGCTCCACCACCACGCCGGCGCGCAGCCGGCCAATGGGCCGCGTCAGCATGCGCCCACCACCACGAAGCGCTCGCGGCCGGGATACCGCTCGCCCACCGACTGCACCATATCCCACCCGGCGGTAAAACGGCGCCGCGTCTTCGTCGGTCATGAGCCAGCAGGCGCGCGGGGCCGCCCCCCGGCGCACGGCCTCCACCAGTTTGCGGCCAATCCCCCGCCCGCGGTCCTCGGGCCGCACGGCCACATGCGAGATTTCCACCAGCCCCGGGTCGCGCAGGTCCACCCCCACGACGCCCACCACCCGGTCACGCTCCCGCACCCCCAGCAGCAGGTGCGGCCAGCGCTGGTATTCCTCCAGCAGGGCGTCCAACTCCGCCGCCGTGGGCTGAAACAGGGCATCCGCCAAAATGGCGGCCACCTGGCGCAGGTCCCAGCCGGAGGCCGCATCCACCATCTCTAGGCCCCAATCTGGGCCCGTGAGCCCGCCGCGCGGGGCCGCGGCGGGCCACTGGTATACCCGAATCTCCCGAGCGGCGAAGTCGCTGGCGAACAGGCGGCCCGCGCCCCACGCGAGCCCCGTGGGCCGCCCGCCCACGGCCACCGGGGGCGCCAGCCAACTGCCTCCCGAAAAGGCCTGCAGGGTGCCCTGGCCCAAATCCGCGGCCACCGCACTATCCCCCACCAGCGTGAGGCCCCCGGGCGCGGCGGTGGCGGGCCAGGTGCCCAGCACGACGCCCGAGCCCCACTCCTGCGCCTCGAGCGTGCCCACGCCCTTGCGGAGCAGATACAGCACCGCACCTGGCCCGTCGATGCCGCATACGTCTTCACCCAGCACCCGGAGCACGTCGGTGTGTCCCGAATCCGGATCCACCTGCACCAGCTGCTTGGGGTGGCCCGCCACCTGATAAAGCCGGCCGGCGCGAAAGGTTAGCCCTCCCCGCACCGGCTGATCCACCATCTGGTGCTCCGCCAGCACCGCCCCCGTCTCAGAATTCAGCTGGCTCAGCCGGCTGGTCTCGCCGTCCGAGTACCAGAGCGCGCGGCCGTCCCAGGCCAGTCCACAGGGATGGGGGCCCGGGGCAGGAAAGGTGCGCAGCAGCACCGGCGCTTCCAACGCAGCCACCAAAGATTCCTCCCATTACCTGCCTGCCGGCTATTCGCCGCCGACCTCCCGGCTCCACCGCTCCGCCTCCTGCCGCAGCGCCTCCGTCCGATTGTCCTCGGGATGCTCCAGCACCCACTCCTGCAGGTGCGCCAGCACGTCCCCCACGCGGCGGCCAGGCAGCAGCGACAGCCAGCCCTGAACGTCTTGGCCGCTGCAGGCGGGCGCCAGGCCATACGGGGTGGCGACCGCCGCCTCCACCCGAGCTCTCATGGCCGATGTATCCGCCACCGCGCCGCCGTCGGCCGCATCCAGCGTGAGCAAGTCGTACAGCCGCTCGGGCCCCACCTCCACCCACAGCCGGCGGAGGTCGGCCGGGCGCAGGGCATCCCAGTCGCGCCCATGGTGCGCCACCAGCCAGGACACCTCTTGCTGCATGCGGCGGGGAAAGCGCAGCCGGCCCAGCATGCTTTCGGCCCACAGCGCGCTGACGGCCGCGTGCCCCGCAAAGTGCCAGCGGCCCTCCTCGCGCTTGGCGCACACGGGCTTGCCGATGTCGTGCAGGAGCCCCGCAAGCCGAAGCCGGCTCGGCAGCGCCACCGCCGTGGCCAGGCAGTGCTGGTCTATGGGCTCCGTGCTCGTGGGACACCCCCGCGCCACGGCCCACTCGGGCCACAGCACGTCCCACACGCCCAAGTCCTGCAGAGCCGCGAGCGCGCGCGCCAGCGCCGCCGGCTCTTCAGCCGCCAGCAGCTTTGCCAGCTCCTCGCCCTGGCGCTCCGCCGCCACCACGGCCAGGCGGGGGCGCTCCGCGCGCACCGCCGCCGCGGTGGCGGCCTCCAGCTGAAAGGGCCCCTGACTCAAGAGCCGCACCGCCCGCCAGAGGCGGAGCGGGTCCTCCCGAAATCGATCGGCGGCGTGCCCCACGGCGCGCACCAGGCCGGCCTCTAAGTCGGCGAGCCCGCCCACCGCGTCCACCACGCTACCGTTTAGGTCTACGGCCAGCGCATTGATGGTGAAATCGCGGCGGGCGGCGTCTTCGGCCCAGGAGGTGCCAAAGCGCACGGTCGACGGCCGGCGGCCGTCCCGGTATACCCCGTCCGCGCGAAAGCTGGTAACCTCCACGGACGGCCCGCGCGCGGCGGTGCGCACCACCACGGTGCCCCAGCTCACACCGGCAAAGCCCAGCCCCCACTCTGGATGCGCGTGCCGCATCCGTGCCACCGCGTCCTCGGGGGCCAGGCCCGTGGCCAAGTCCCAGTCCCGCGGCACACGGCCGCGAATGAGGTCGCGGGCGGCCCCCCCCACCAGGTAGGTGGGGGCCGCCTCCGCCAGCAGCTCCCACACCGCCCGCACCAAGGGCGGCGCGGACAACAGGTCCACCCGCGTCGGCACCACGGCACCTTCTCCCCTTGAGCGCAATCGGCCGGGAACTACATAAAAGCTGGGTGAGCCGGGGCCGAACCGGGTCACTCGCCCAAGTTTAGCCCACTTGGAGCACGCGGCTTAGTGGGAAAAGCCAG
The DNA here is from genome assembly GCA_021846505.1 of Bacillota bacterium. Taxonomy (GTDB): domain Bacteria; phylum Bacillota; class Sulfobacillia; order Sulfobacillales; family JAIMBI01; genus JAJZWV01. Next base: position 7,881 of record JAJZWV010000034.1, on the reverse strand, counting down.
CGGCTCGGCCGGCCAGGGTTGACCGCCGCCGATTGGGAGTCGGAGGACGCTTTGGCGAAACCATCTCCAGCGACAAGAGACCCCCGGATCTCTGCGCGCCCTCGCCTCCGGCTCGGTTGTGGGCGACTAGGGATCAGCCGCCAGAGCCTTATCGCCCCTGGCATAGGCGGGCATCAGCTGGCGCCATCGGGCGACCCAATCCGCATTGAGCGGGGTCGGGCAGGGTTGGTGTTGCCTGTGGGCCCCGGCTACCTGGGCCAACTGCTCAAGGTAAGCCTGCCATCCGGCGCCGTAGCCGACGGCTTGGCTCCGCGGCAGCCCGTAGTGGTCCAGCACCAGCCGCGTGCCGTCGGGCACGGGAATCAACTCCACCCGCAGTTGTGACAGCGGCTCTAGGGGAAACGTCCAGGACAGCGTGAACGAGTTCGGGGCGGCGCACGCCAATATCGATCCGGTGGTGTGTTCGCTGGGGTCCGCGTCATCGAATTGGATGTGATACCTCGCCCCCACCCGCGGCGGCTCGGATGCGCCATCCAACAGCTCCACTCGGGCAAACCACCGCCCCAACTGTGCGGGATCTGTCACCAGCCCCCACAAGCGGTCCCGCTCACACGGATACACGTGCTCCATGTGCACGCGGCGCTGATCCCCGTCGCGGTCAATGCGGCCCCACGGCTCGCTCATCGGTCATCTCCTCCGCCCTGCTCATTCATCCGCCGAACTTCCGCCTCCAGCGCATCCAGGGCCCCTGCCCACCAGTCCCGGTAGCGGCCGAGCCATGCGTCCACCTCGGCCAGCGGCGCCGGAGTCAGCCGGTACACCTGGCGCTGCGCCTCGCGGCGCGGGCTGACCAGCCGAGCCTGGCGCAGCACCTTGAGATGCCGCGACACCCCAGGGCGGCTAATGGCGAACAAGGCGGCCAGCTCACCCGCCGTCCGGTCGCCCTGGGCCAGCTCGTCAATAATCCGGCGCCGAGCCGGGTGCCCGATGGCCTCCATAGTGCTTCGCACGGGGGCAATCGCAACGGATGTGTTACGGACCGTCAAGTTTTCGCGGCGCCATGGTCAGGGCGGCGGAAAAGCGGGGCTGAGATCAGCCCGCTTGGCGAAGGACACGCGACGCGATGCCCGGAGAGAGGCGAAGTCAGCCGTCCCTGCCTTACTTGGCCGCTTCGGCCGGCGCGGCCTGCCACCGCACCACCCCGATGCCAAACGCGGGCAGGGTCACGCGCATAGCCTGCTGGCCTTGGTCCCAGGCGACCGCCAGCTTCCCGCCCGGCGCCTCGGAAATGGGGTCGACGCTGGCGGCGCCGGTGCCGCGGCCCAAGCTCACGACCGCCTCGGTTTGCATGCCATACACCTCGCCCAAGGTCAGCACCAAATCGCCCGAGTCGTCCGACCCCGGCCACAGGCCGAGCACCACGACATTCTCCGGCAGCCCCGCCACCGGCGCGTACAGGCCGGGCGTGCCTTCCGCCACCACCGCGGATACCCCATGCGACCACGCCTGGGCGGCGCCATGCACCGCCGGGGTGGCCCAGCGGCCGCCGTGGGGCACAATCAGGAGGCGTATGGGCGCGGGCACGTGGTCCGCATCGGGATCGGGATACAGCGGCGCGGTGGACAGCGTCACCCCGAGGCGGCCGCCCTCGGCCGAGTGGCCATAGCGCCCGTCGTTGGCAATGGCCACCCCCACCTGCGCTTCCGCCAGCGACACAAACCGGTGCGCCACCCACTCAAAGGCGGCCTGCTGGCTCTCGGCTTCGGGCACGGTGGGGTGCCGCGACATGCCCCACAAGCCTTCCGCGTCGACGGCCGCGGCCGACAGCGTGGTTTCGAGCTCCCATCGCACCACCAGGTGCCGGTCGCGCACGTCGGCCGCCACCTCGGCGGACACCTGGCCGTGCTGCCGGTCCACCGCCACGTACTCGGTCACCACCGTCTCCCCGGTCCGGTGGATGAGCCGCACCACCGTCCGCCAGGGATGGTGCTCTGCGACGGCCACCGAATCGTGGCGCCAGGCTACGGGCGTTTCGCGGTACTGCGGCGACAGCTCCCACGCATCGTAGTGCGCCGGATGATCGAGATAGCCGCGTATCCCTGACGGGGCCGCCACCAGCTCGCGGCCGCCGTGCACCAAGCTTCGAATACCCTCTGGCCCAATGGCGACGCGCCCCTCGGGCAGCGGCACCACCACCGCGTCTCCCTGGCGGGCCACATCACCAAGCGCCATGCCGGCGGCGTCCCGCGCCGGCCGCAGCGCGTAGCGCGCCACCGACAGAGCTGGCTGGCCCGGCACCGGCACCACCCAGCGGCCATCATGAGTGGCGGCCGCCGGCCGCCACTCCCCGTCGGTGAAAACCTCGACCGGGCCCGGCGCGGAAAACACCTGGAGCGACGGGGGCACGGCGGCGCCCGCCGCGTTGGCCACGGCCAGCACCGCCTCGGAGCCACCGCCCGGAAGGGCCGCCATCACGTGGGCCCAGCGGTCCTCTACCACTGCCTCCACGGCCGCCATGTCCTCCCGCCAGTCCTGGTACACCTCGGCAATCGACGACCCCGGCAGAATGTCGTGAAACTGGTTGCGCAGCACCCGGCGCCAGGCGTCCTCCAGTTCGCCGGCCGGGATTCCCGCCAGCGCGGACCACGCCTCGACGGCATTCAGCCGGGTTTCCCAGCGCCGGTTGCCGCTCTTGACGGCCGTCTGGGTGGTAAACACGCCGCGGTGATACTCCAGATACAGATCTCCGCGATGCTGGGGCCAGCGGGCCCGGGCCGTGCCCTCCGGGATCAGGTCCTCGAGCCGCCCCCACTCCACCCGGGGCACCAGCGGCATCTCCCGGTAGCGGGTGAGCCGCTCCAGCATTTCTCGCGTCGGGCCGCCGCCGCCATCGCCAAACCCAAACGTGTACAGCACCCGGTCGGTGCCGCCCCGCTCTTCGTAGTTGGCCCACGCCCGGTCCAGGTCGTCCAGCGTGCCGTCGCCGTTGTAGCCGGCCGCAGCACCGCCATAAAGCTGCACCGCCACCTGGCTGCCGTCCGGCCCCACCCAGACAAAATCCGTGTAGGGAAAGCGGGTGGTGTCGTTCCACAGCAGCTTGGTGGTCACCATCATGTCGACTCCGGCCAGCCGCAGCAGCGTCGGCCAGCCGCCGGCAAACCCAAACGTGTCGGGCAAAAAGGCTACCCGCGGCCGCTCTCCCGCCTGAGCCGTGAAATATCGGCCGGCATACCGCAGGTGGCGCAGGACGGCGGCGGCCGACGGCAGCTGGGCGTCACACTCGACCCAGCTGGCGCCGGCGGGCTGAAGGCGCCCCGCGCCCAGCTGCGCTTGCATGCGGCGAAACAGCGCGGGCTCGGTGTCCTGCACGCCCTGCCACATTTCCGGGCTGGACATGAGATATCCCCAGTCGGGAAACGCGTCCAGCAGCCGGTCCTGGGTGGCCACGGTGCGCAGGATCTTGCGGCGCGTCTCCCCGATGGGCCACAGCCACGCCAGGTCAATGTGCGCGTGGCCCACGGCCACCAGGCGGCCCACGCCTGCGGGCCACGTGGCGGCCAGCTCGGCGGACAGCGCCCGGAGCCGCTCCCCCGCGGCCGCCGCTGCGCGGGCGAGGGCCGCCCGGTCCACGGCGTTGAGGCCCACCACCGCACCGGGGTGGGCAATGAGGCGCTGGTACAAGCTGGCCTCGACGGATGCGTCGGGGCGCCGCCGCTCGCGCGCTTCCCAAGCCGCCAGGTCGGGCGGCAGCTGCATGAGCGGCCGGATGGCCTCCAGAAGGCGGGGCGCCAGCCAGTTGCGCACCGCCAGCGGCGTGGCCGCCCGCACCCCCAGCTCGCGCAGCACGGCCAAGTCCCACCGCACCCGCTCGATGTCCGGGTCAATCTGGCGGAGCGCCATCGAGCGAAGCTGCGGATTTTTGAGGGGCCGGCCAAAAGCACCGCGCGGCACCACCTCGACCGCCACGTGGATGCTGCGCCCCGCTTCCCGGGACACATCGGCCTCCCGGTGATTGGGATTGACCCCCCATGCGGGCACGCCATCGATGCGCAGCAGGGCCTCCCCATCCACGTCCACCACGAGCCGCACGGCGCCCGGCGGCACCTCGAGACGCGCCTCCAGCACAGCGCAGGCCGCATCGGGCTCCGCCCAGCCCTGGCCCCACACCACCGGCCGCAGCGGTTGTGCGCCGCGGGCCGTGTGATACTGGACTTGGACCGCCTCAATAGGGAGGGCTTCCACGACTGACCAAGTGTCCAGCGCCTCCACCCAAAACTGCACCCCGTGCCAAAAACTGCGATCCACCCTCTCGGCACCCCTTCCCTCTGCCTGTCGGGTTCTTGGATGCCACCCGAAGCTTCTATGTACGTCTCTCGGCAGCGCCCGCCTCAGCCCAAGGTTGACTCAGCCAGCTCCTGCTGCACCCAGGCCGCGGGCTCGGTCGGGTGGTTGGCCCCATACTGCGGGCCGTTGGCGTTCAGGAGCCCCGCCAGCACCGGCAGATGCGGCGTGAGCCCCACACGGTGCTTGGCCACGATGCGCCGGTACTGGTCCAGCATCCGGGCGGGGTTGGCGCCCCGGGACCGAGATCCCGCCCGCAGCCGATACTGATACAGCGGCTCGGGAATCGCGACCCCGCCGTGGCCCGCCAGCAAGAGCCCCACGCCCGCCTCCCAATCTTCCATCCCGTGGACAAAGGTGGGATCGCCCAGGCCGTCTGCCAGCAGCGCGTCGCGGCGCACCACCATCGACGAGTACGAAAATATATTTTGAAAGAGCGCATACGGCGACCCCGTGGTCCAGGTGGGCCACAGCTCTTCACGGGCGCCGCAGCCTGCCACCCAAGCGCATACCATGCTGACGTTGTCGTACGCCGCGAAAATCTCCAGCGCCCGCTCGAAGTAGCGCGGATCCACGCGGTCGTCGGCGTCCACGAACGCCACGAACTGTCCGTGGGCCAGCCGAGCGCCGGCATTGCGGGTGGGTGCCGGCCCGCCGTGAGGCACGCGCACCACCCCCACCTGGGGGTAGCGGGCCTGAAGGTGGTACAGCCGCGCGATGCTGGCCGGATCCGAGCTGTCGTCATCCACCACCAGGATTTCGTCCGGCACCACGGTGCTGGCCAACACGCTGTGAATCGCCTCGTCGAGGTATTCCCCCAGGTTGTAGTGAGGCACCACCGCCGTGAGGCGCGGCGCAGCAGCGGGCGGTGGGGCACGGCGCCTCACCGGGGCCACAAACGGAAAGTGCCGGGGGTGATCCCGCTCCGCCAGCTCGCGGTACCAGTCCGCCTTGGCGGCAGCCACGCGGCCGGAGCCGGCCGCCGCCCGAGCGGACACGGCCGCCCGCTGCCCCATCGCCCGGCGCCGGCCAGCGGGCATCGTGAGCGCCGCGCGGATCCCGTCGGCCAGGGCGCCAGGGGACCCTGCGGGCACCAGGATGCCGTTGTCGCCGGACCGAACGAGGTCGCGGGCCAAGCCTCCGTCGGTGGCCACCACCACTTGGCCGCGCGCCATCGCCCCTAGGAGCGCGTACGGATTGGTGTCCAGCAGCGCGGGAACCACCGCCACGCCCGCGGCCTGCACCACGGCCGCTGCGGCTTCGCCCGAAGTCTCGCCGCGAAATTGCACCAGCCCCCGCTGCACGTAGGGCAGATATGCGTGCTCCAAGTAGGCCTGCATGCTCTGCCGCTGGGGGTGGTGCCAGCCTGAGCCGCCCAGCACCTCCAGCGGCACGGCCCATCCTTCGTCCCACAGGACACGCATCGCCATCAGCAAATCCAAGCTCCCCGCGTGGCGCGCCAGCGTCCCCTCGGCCAGCACCGCAGCGGCGCTGCCGCTAGGCGGGATCAGGGGCCCATCGTCATCCGCCAGCGGCGGAGGCACCACCAGGCGGGGCACCTCGGCCACCAGCGGCGCCAGCTGGTCCAGCAGCGGCTGGCTCGCCACTACCACCCCGGCGGCCGCGGCCAGCGAGGCCCGCTCCATCTCTCCGGCCCAGTAGCGCGGCAGCCGATACATCGGAGCCTGGTCGAGAGGATCCACCAGCCACGGCGGCGCATGCACCGCCACCCCGATGGGGAACCCCTGCAGCAGCGGGTCCAAGGTGCGCTGGCGCATCAGCAGAAAGTAGCCCAGGCCCTGATGCGCCTGCACTTCCAGCGCATCCGGCGGGCCCACCGCCTGGCGCCGCGCCGCCACCGCCGCGGCACACTGCCAGCTGGCCAGTGCGGGCCCGGCCAGGCGCCGGCGCGCGTCGGCGACATACTCTGGCCCCCAGCGCACGCGTGTCAGGCCTGGGCTGAGCGGCTCCACCTCGAGCCTGTCTGAGCACCCGCCGCCGTGCAGGGGCGCGGGCGCAAACACGGTCACTTCATGCCCGGCACGAGCCCACGCGCCGGCCGTCCTCCACGCGCAGGTGCCAATGGGCCCGCCGCCCTCCGGCGCCAGCGTGGGGGTCGCCATCCAAAGCCTCAAGGTCACTTTGGGTCCGGGGGCCGCTTGGCCGCCAGAAGCACTAAGCGCCGCGCCACTTTCAGCACCCCGCGCGCGGGCGAGTGATCCAGCGCGTGCCAGTAGCGGGCCGTCAGGGCCCAAGCCCGGGACGCCTCGATGGCCGCCAGCCGCTCAGACCGGGCCGCCAGCGCTTCATGCTCCGCCCACACCGCCCGGCTCTCCGCCCGGACGGCCGCGTTTTCGGCCTCCGCGGCCGCCGCGCGCGCCACCGCCTCATCCACCCGGCGAGCGGCGCCTTTGAGCGTGCGCACCGTGTCAGCCCAGCGCTGACGCTCCTCCTCCAGCTGCCGCACTCGGACCGCGGCGGCCGCCAGCGTCGCATTGTCGCGGGCCAGCCGCTCCGCCTCACGCTGGAACCCGGCCGCCGCCTCCAGGGAGGCCGCCAGCTGCGCTGCCAGCTGGTCCAGCGCTGACTGCGGCGCCGACGGAGCCGGCGGCCAAACAGGGGGCTCGGCCGGCACCTCGGTCATAACCGTCCAGGTGTCGGCGCCCGCCCCGCCGTCCGTGCGGTGAGTCCAGCCCCCGGCGGCGGGATCCGCCGGGCTCGCGCCCAGCCACACCAAGCGGCCGCCCGGCGCCAGCACGCGGGCGTACTCCGCTTTAGCGCCAGGCTCGGCGTCTTGGGGCCGCGCCACCACCACCGCATCGAAGTGGGCGGCGGGATGCGGCAGCGCCGCGGGCGACGCCAGGTCAAACGCCATCCCGGCCCGCGATACGCGCTGGGCCGCATCGGCGAGCAGCCCCGCCCGGTCGTCCACTACCGTGACTTCCGCGCCCAGGGCGGCCATCACGTAGGGAACCAAGGTGCGGTCCGCCCCTACCCACAGGATGCGGCGGCCGGCTGCCCACAGGCCAAACGCGCCGGCCCACTCGGGAATGGGCCCATGGCGAGATCCGGCTGCCGGGTCAGGCTGGCCGGCGCCGGAGGTGCCGGACTGGCTGTCGGTGATGGTATGGCCTCCTTGCTGTGGACTCCGTCTACCCACTCACTAGCCTCGCCGCAAATCCTGCCACAGCGGGCTGGGCAGTGTCCAACCGTTTCCCCCGCTGCAGTCAGGACGCGGCGCGGCATGGTAGGATCGAGGCGCCGGGCGCCGAGGGGAAGATGGGCCGCCTGCGTGCAACACGAAGGAGGCGACGCTGGTGTGGACCGGCACCCGGACCGGCATCCGCCTGGGCCTGCTGTTCAGCGGGGTGGGCATTGCCATGGCCGCGCTCGATTTATCGATTGGCTTTAAACACGTCTTCCGCACGTCGACGGGGCGCACGACGCGAATTTTAAGCCGGCGCGGCGCGGGCCGGCACGGTCGTAAAAATGGTCTCGGGGAGGTCGAGGGCCGCCAGGATGACGCGGAGGGCGGGCCGG
>JAJZWV010000081.1 GCA_021846505.1 Bacillota bacterium | reverse complement strand
GGCTCTATGATGAAACCTGTGGGATGGGCAGGCAGGAGAGAAGCGGCAGCACGTCCCATTCGTTGATCGCGACATCGACGAAAGAGGGTGCTCCCGCTATGGAGGAGTGTACCGCAGAGTTGACCACGGTGCTGGGGTTGGCGCACGAACAGGTGACGGCGGTGGGGGAGACGGCGACGGGGTGGCGGGTGCACGTCGAGAGCCCGCAGCCGGCGGCAGGTCCGATGTGCGACGGGACGCGCTGGCATCGGCATGCCCGCCTCGCTCCGCGGGGGGTGGCCCACACGTGGGTGGCCGATGCCCCGGTCCCGGTCGCCTGGACGCCCGTCCGCTCCCGGTGTGTCGGGTGCCACCCCACGGCGCCGGCGCGCCCGGTCGGGCGGGCGCCCTGGCCGCGGGGGAGCCCGGCCGCCCAGCGGGCGGCCCTCCCGCGCCTGACACGAGATCGCGTCCGGGGCGTGGCGACGGTGCGGGGCGTGGGGGAGGGCCGGTTGCGCCGCCTGGTGGACACGCCGGGGCCCCTGGACGATGACACGTGGGGGGCGCATCCGGGCGACCGGGTGCTGTCCATTGATGAAGCGTCCTTTCGGGGGACGGACCGGTGCCTGACGATCGCGCTGCTGGCTCCCGAGCGCCGCGTGCTCACGATCTGGGCCGACGACCGGATCGCGACCTGGGATGCGTGGTTTGCCCGCATTCCCCCGGATGGGCGGGCCCGCATTCGCGGCGGCGGCATCGATATGAAAGGGGCCTACCGCCAAGCCATCCAGCGCGCCTGTCCCCGCGCCCCGGTGCTGGTCGACCCCTTCCACATTGTGAAGGAGGGGACGCACCGGCGGGAGGAGGCCCGGCGCGACGAGCAGGACGTTGCGGGGGCGAGCATTCGGCGCTGGCCCCTCATTAAGGGGGTGGAGCATCGGCGGCCCGACCAGGCGGCGGCGCTGGCCACCATTCCGGCGACCGATCCCGCGTTGGGGGCGCTGCATCGCTTGAAAGAAGACTGGCGCCAGCTCCTGCAGGCCCCGGACCGCACGACCGCAGCGGCCCAGCTGTCGCGATGGCTCATCCACGCCGAGGCCTGTGACCACGCCGAGGGGTATGCGTGGGCGCAAACGATGAAGCGCTGGCGACCCGCGATCCTGGCGCGGTGGGAACTGGGCCGGGAGTTCCCCCACGGGTTCATTGAGGGGTGCCACACGAAAATCAAGGCGCCAGATCGCCTGCGCTACGGGTTCCGCAACCGCGATCGCTATCGACGGAAGATGCTGCTCGGCTTCCTCCCGGAGACCGCGATCCCACAGTTATTGACGTAGAGCCGTCGGCGGCTCGACGGGTGCGCCACCGGGCCGTATGATGGGCCAGAGGGGGCGGCTGCGTGGTGAGCGTGCGCCACACGTGTGGGGGCCTGCTCGCCGCGCCTGACGCGGCCAACGGCGAACGTGTGCCAGAGGACGCGGGTCGTGAGCCCGTCGGCCAAGCCGCGCCACCAGTCGGTTGCCAGCAATCTCTTGGGTGGGGACGCTCGGCCGATAGGAAGCTGCCACATGCGGTGATCGTCTTGGACTGTTGCCGCGTGGTCGAGTCCGAACTCTAGTCGTTTGTCCGGAGCGTCTGGGGATTGGGCTCGACACCTGTGGCAGCGGGCCTCCAAACCTTGCGGTGGAGGGGCGCCAATGGGCAAGAGCGGTCGCGTGCGCCGTCCTTCGCGAGGCTCTGGCCCTTGCGGCCGCCCGGATGCGGCGGGGAGAGAGTCGGCAGGTGGCCGACGCGGCCTGCATGCGGCCGTGATGGTGATGCCAACGGTCTCGCATCCGTCTGGGGTGCGGGCCGGCGATCGGTGGAGGGATATGGAATATTCGGCGCTGTCCGAGCGATTCATCCGCTTCGCGGGGGAGGCGGCCGGCGAGTCTCCGTTGTACGAAGTGCTCGCGCGCGAGGTTGCTGAGGACCACCAGATCCTGAGTCTGGCCAGTCGGGCCCGTCCCGGACAGCCGGTGCCGAACCTCCTCCTGGCGGCCGTACATGACGTCCTCCTAGCGGGCGCCGACCATCCTCTTCGCGGCTTCTACCCAGACTTGACGCCTTGCCCTGCGCCCCCGCGCGCCATCGCCGCATACTTGCGAGATTTCTGTCTCCAGCACGCGACAGCGCTCACATGCCGGCTGCAGACGCGCCGTGTGCAGACTAACGAGGTGCAGCGGGCCGCGTATCTGTACCTGGTCTTTGGCCTTATTCAAGAAGAGATGGGCCTGCCGCTGTCCCTGATTGAGATTGGGTGCAGTGCGGGCCTGCTCCTGCTGTGGGATCGGTTCCGGTACGACTACGGGACAGGAGCCATCCTGGGCCCGGCCGACGGACGCCTGACGCTTCGCGCGGAATTGCGCGGCCAGCCCCCCACGCCACCGGGCCGAGCCGCCCGGGTGGCCTTCCGCGTGGGTGTCGATCTGAACGTCCTGGATGTCCGCGATGCGGGCGACCTCCGGTGGCTCCGGGCGCTGGTGTGGCCGGAAGCCTCCGAGCGCCGCCATGCTTTGGACACCGCCGTACGGGCGTTTGAAGAGCATCCGCCGCGACTCATAGAAGGAGATGGGGTGGAACTTCTGCCGGCGCTGATTGATGAGGTGCCGCCCGGCACCATCCCAGTGGTGTTCCATCTCCACGTCGCCAATCAGATGCCAGCATCCGTGCGGGAGCGGTTGTTCGAGCACATCCGGTCGGTGGGCCGCCGGCGCCCGCTGGTGCACCTGTACAACAATGTGCATCCGGAGCGCGGACTCTATCTTGATGTCGTATCATCCACGGGGGCTGTGAGACGGCGGCTTGGCCTCGAGGACGGCCATGGCCGTTGGTTCGACTGGCTGCCTGATCGCTCTGTGACGCTGTAGGGCAGCGGCGCGAAGGGCCCAGCGTTCCACCAGAGACGCGGCCCTCGCGACTCAGCCAACCGTGCGCTAGGGCGAACCCGGCGGGCGGGTGTGGTGCCGTGGGAGCCCTGGACTTCTGTCAAGATCGTGGGCCACGCGCAGTACCCGCTTGGGGAGGCCGAGATTTGGCACCTCGGCGCGACCGAGAAGGCCAAGCGGTGGTCGTGGATGAACGGAACCCATGCCCCCGGCGGCGGCCGGCGAGGCTCCGGGCTTTGTTCCGATGGTGTTCTTCTCGCGGGAATCTCGGACCGTGCGTTGCAGCTTCCCCACCCGGTGGCCGTCCGCGCGGAGCCGCCCCGGCCGGCAAACGGCTCCGCGGGATGCTTCCGCCCGGACGCGAGCCACCAATGTCGCGTCGTGTGGGGGGGCGCGGTCGTCGGCAATGAGATCGGCCGGCTTGGTTTTCCGGCGGACCAGTTCTGCCGCCTGCGCTTTAAACTCTGCAGCGCAAGGGGCTGCGTCATGCTTCACCGCGTGCGCTTTGCAGGCCGACACCCGCTGGAGGTGGCCACGCCGGTGACTCAGGCATCCGCCCCAGGGCGGCTGATGCCATAGGGCGATCCGGTTTTCCAGCTCGGGTGGCGGGGCGGTGGGGGGTAAGGGGCAGCGCCCGGCGCGAGCCGCAATAGGCTCACGGGGCGTGCCCCGAAGCAGAGGCCCGCCGCGGAAGGCCGTGTGCCGGCCCCCTCCCACTGAGGCCGACTCTTGGAGCGTCCGATGGTGCGGTCGCAACGGCAGAGCGCTCCCCGCAAATTGACGCGGGCTACACGGGCGTGGTATCATCTCCCGTGACGCATGCGCCGCTGAGGCGCATGCTTGCATCGCTCCGCGTATGTTGGGGGGATCTTGGGTGAGAACGATCATCACGCTGGCGTGCGGCGAGTGCAAGCGCCGCAACTATACGACCAGCAAGAACAAAAAAAATGACCCGAACCGCCTGGAGCGCCGGAAGTACTGCCGGTGGTGCCGGGCTCACACCGTCCACCGGGAGACTCGCTAGCGGCCGACTTTTGTGATGTGAGGATGGCGTGAGGGATGGAAGAAAAGCGGCGCTCCCGATCTGCTCCGGTCGAGCCTGGCATCGTGCGGCTGCCGCGGGAAGTCGTCGGCGAGCTCAAGAAGGTCATATGGCCCACCTTTCGCCAGACACTGGGCTATACGGGCTTTACCGTGGTGATGGTGTTGGTGACCGCCGGGCTGTCGTCGCTGCTGGACACCGTGTTCACGAGTCTGTGGACCGCCATCATGCGCTGATCGTGCAGCGCACCGGGCGGACCGCGGTCCCGCCCATTTTTGCTGGGAAGGCGGCTCGCTGGTGAGTAAGCATGATTGGTTCGTGATTCACACCTACTCCGGATATGAGAACAAGGTGAAAGCCAACCTGGAGCGGCGTGTCGAGTCTATGAACATGGGGAACCAGATTTTTCAGATCATCGTCCCCATGGAGGATGCGCTGGAAGTCAAAGATGGCAAGCATCGCGTCGTCAAAAAGAAAGTGTTCCCGGGGTACGTGCTGGTGGAGATGACCATGACGGATGACTCCTGGTACGTGGTGCGCAACACCCCCGGCGTCACCGGCTTTGTGGGATCCGGCGCCCGGCCGATTCCGCTCCTGGAGGATGAGATGAAGCTCATCACGGGCGAAATCAAGCGGGAGGGGCGCGGCCCGCGAATTCACTTGGATATTGGCCAGTCTGTGGAGGTGACGGACGGCCCGTTTGCTGGCTTCACGGGCGTGGTGGATGACGTGTATCACGACCGCGCGAAGGTCAAAGTGATTGTGTCGATGTTCGGGCGCGACACACCGATGGAGTTGGAGTTTACCCAGATTCGCGAGATGGAGTAGCAGACAGGGGACAGTCGACATGCCGAAGAAAGTGACCGGTGTCATCAAGCTGCAGATTCCGGCCGGCAAGGCCACCCCGGCCCCTCCGGTGGGTCCAGCGCTGGGGCAGCACGGGGTCAACATCATGGCGTTCGTCAAAGATTACAACGAGCGCACCCAAAGCCAGGTGGGCACCGTAGTGCCTGTGGAAATTACTGTGTACGAAGACCGCTCCTTCACGTTTGTTCTAAAAACCCCGCCGGCGGCCGTTTTGATCAAGAAGGCGCTGGGTGTGGAGAGTGGGTCCGCAAGCCCGCAGAGCAAGAAGGTGGGCAAGCTGACCCGCGACAAGGTGCGCGAGATTGCGGAAGCCAAACTGTCGGACTTGAACGCCCGGGACATTGGCGCTGCCATGCGCATGATTGAGGGCACCGCCCGCAGCATGGGTGTCGACATCGTCGACTGACACCGGCGCAGGGGCCGCAGAAACATCGGTGGGAGGCTTTGGCCGCTCAACCACAGGAGGAAGCTATGTCGAAGTTGACCAAGGCCCAAAAGGAGCAGGCGGGTCTGTACGACCCCAATCAGCTGTACGAAGATTTGGCTGCCGTGCAGCTGGTGAAGCAGCTGTCGCGTGCAAAGTTTGATGAGTCGGTGGATGTGGCGGTGCGCCTCGGCGTCGACGTGCGCCACTCGGACCAAGTGGTGCGGGGCGCGGTGGTGCTGCCGCACGGCACCGGCAAAAATCCGCGGGTGGCCGTGTTTGCCAAGGGCGACAAGGCAAGAGAAGCCGAAGAGGCGGGCGCCGATATCGTAGGCGCCGAAGACTTGGTGGAAAAGGTGCAGGGCGGCTGGCTTCAGTTTGACACCGCCGTTGCCACGCCCGACATGATGGCGCTGGTGGGCCGCCTGGGCAAGCTGCTGGGGCCGCGCGGCCTGATGCCCAACCCGCGAACCGGCACGGTCACCTTTGATGTGGCCGGGGCGGTCCGCGAAATCAAGGCGGGCAAGGTGGAGTACCGCACCGAGAAGGCTGGCATTGTCCACGCCACCATTGGGCGCATCTCCTTCGCCGATGAGGCGCTGGTGCAAAACCTGGCCGTGCTGCTGGATGCGCTGGTGAAAGCTAAGCCAGCAGCGTCCAAAGGCCAGTATATCAAGACGGTGACGCTGTCTTCGACGATGGGCCCCGGCATCAAGTTGAATCCGGTCACTGCGGGGAAGGCGCTCGCCACCACCGCCTAGGGTCACTCAAAAAAAGATGGGGGACGCATGGGCAGCCATGCGTCCTCGCTTTATGATAGAGGCAGGCTGACGGCGCCCACTCCTTGGGGCTCTGCTCGGCGGCGGGCGCATAGCGTACCATTCATCGCCGTTCCATGGGACGACAGCGGCCTCCTTGCCAAGCCCGGTGGCCATCGCGGTCAATGACTCGCCTCGGATCCGACACCCCAACTCGTCCATCTTAATGGCGCTGATCTCCTGTCGCTGCAGGATCGCCCAGGCAGGCAGGGCATCGGACGCTCAGGCAGAGGCCCAGGCGCCCCGACGTCATGACGCAAGACGGATACGAGGTGACTGCCACGCGATAACACGTGGGAGCAGAAGGGAGGGAAGCGGATCATGGTGCGCGTCGCAGCCCGAATCGCAGGAGCGCTGGTGGCAATGGCCGCGCTGCTGGACGGCACGCTGTTGGAGCACCGGCACGATGTCCTGGTGGGGGCCTTGATTTTCGTCCTGGGCGTGGCGATGCTGTTGGTGGTGGCGGGCGCCTCCGAACCTCGCCAATAACGCCGGCAAGAGTGGGGGACCGATGCCTTGAAGCGACGCATTGTGGTGATGATGGGCGGCCCGTCCGGCGAGCACGACGTGTCGCTGGCGTCGGGCCGCCAGGTGGCATTGGCGCTGGACGCGCTGGGGCATGACGTGTCGGCGCTGGTGATAGGCCGCGACGGCACATGGTCTCGCTTGCCGGTGACGGCGCTGCCCGCGCTGGAGCCCTCCGTGCAGGGCCCGGGCACGGGGAGGGTGGACAGCGTGCGGGCGGCAGCGGGCGTCGCGGAGCTCGCCGGGGTGGATGCCGTCTTTCTCGCCTTTCACGGCACGTTTGGCGAAGACGGCGCCATCCAGGGGCTCTTGCACACGCTGGGGATTCCGTACACGGGCAGCGGGCCCCTGGCGTCGGCGCTGGCCATGCACAAAGCCAAAGCGAAGGAGCTGTATCAATTTCACGGCCTCCAAGTGCCGCGCAGCGTGATGGTGAGCTGGCGCGCGTGGCAAGCTGACCCCACGGCGGCGGCGGCCATGGTGCTGCAGCAGGTGGGTGTGCCGCTCGTCATCAAGCCCAATCGCGGGGGCAGCAGCATCGGCGCGCGGCCCGTCGCGGCGGCGGCGGACGTGGCACCGGCGCTGGCCAACGCCTTGGCTCAGGATGAGGCAGCACTTGCGGAAGAGCGCCTCCGAGGCACTGAGCTCACCTGTGCCGTGCTGGAGGAGCCCGATGGCGAACTGGCGACGCTGCCGGTGGTGGAAATTCAGTCGCGGCACGACGGGTTTTTTGACTTTGAGGAGAAATATAAGGGGGCGGACGCCGTCGAGATTGTCCCGGCTCGCATCTCCGACGCAGTCGCGGCCCAGTGCCAGGCCGTGGCCAAAACGGCTCACCGCGCGCTTTTGTGCGAAGGCTTCTCGCGCACGGACTTGTTTTGGACGGACCGGGGCCCAGTGGTGCTGGAAACCAACACGATTCCGGGCCTAACGCCGCAGTCGCTGCTGCCACGGGCTGCCAAGGCGGCCGGCATCTCGTTTCCGACCCTGATGGACCGGCTGGTAGAGCTTGCGATTCTCCGCGCCGCGCGCGAAGCTCGTTCTTGAGCCATGCCTCTTGGCTGTCACATTTGGGCAGCGGCGGCGACAATGCGGCTGAGCGGCGAGATGCTGGAGATGGGGAGGGACGCATGGGGCAACGCAATGACCCCCCGGAACCACCGGCGGATCTCGAGCAGCACCAGGGGCGCTTGGAGGCCTTCTTTCGCCGCCAAGGGTTATCCGCCGCGGAAGATTTGGTGCAGGATACGTGGGAGCGGTACCTCGCGTATCGCCAAAAGGCGGCGGTGCGCGAGCCCGGAGCACTGTTGTCCGTGATGGCGCGGCGGGTGTGGGTGGACCATGTGCGCTATGGCGTGCGGCATCGGCACTGGGCCATGGCCTCTGAGGACGATGGCGGGTCCCGCCCCGATTTTGCCGGCTCCACCGTGGCGCGCCTCGACTTGATGGCCGCCCTCCGGCAGCTGTCCCCCGAAGATCGCCAGCTGATTCGCTGGCGATTCCAGGACAGCCAGTCCCTGGACCATATCGCGGGGCGGCTTCACATTACGCCGGCGGCCTGCCGGCAGCGGATGGTGCGCGCCTTGCGCCGCCTTCGCCAGCTGGTGGACGAGCACGCTTAGCCACGCGCGCACCCGCCGAGCAGACGGCGTGCTGGCGGTGACCCTATGGCACTTGGAGCATGGCCTTAAGCCGTGCGCGCATGCGTTCCCGCACCGCCGTCTCGCGTGAGAACCTCGTGTCCTGAGGTTCATCTACACCTCCAACGAAGTCACGGCGAGTGGGGCACCGGATGCCGCCCCTGACCCTGACACCCGACGAGCAGGCCGCCTTGGAGCGTTGAGCGCGTCGCCCGGCCAAGCGCTGGCGCTCCGGGCCCGGCCGGTGCTTCGCTGCGCGGAGGGCGTGCCGAATCAGGCCGCCGCCGACAGCTGCAGTGTCCGCCGGACGGTCGGCAAGTGGTTCCAGCGCTTCGTCGCGGCTCGGCAGCCCGCCTTGCGGACCTGCCGCGGCCAGGCGCGCCGCGCCGGACTGCGGATGAGCAGGTGGAGCAAGTTCTCGCGCAAGCGCAGGAGGAACCGCCTCCGAACGCGGCGTCCGGGTTGACGCGCGGGCGGGCCCGGTCGGTGGGCCTGTCCCAAACGGCCGTGAGCCGGATTGGGCGCACGCTTGGGCTCCCACGGCACCGCAGGGAGCCTTAAGTTGTCCGCGGATCCGCTGTTCGGCGATAAAGTGCTCGCCGGGGTGGCCCTGCTCCGGGATCCCCCCTGAGCGGGCCGTGATGTGGAGCGTGGGTAAGAAAGCGCCGGTCCAGGTGTTGAACCGGCAGAAGCCGGTTGCGGGCACGCCGGCGTCACGACCATCTGCGCCATGGGACCACCAGCTTGTTTGCAGCCGTGAATCTGCAGAGCGGCGCAATCGAGGGGAGCCTGCGGCGCCATCACGGCAGCCAAGAGTCCAAGGCGTTTCTGGACCAGCTGGACGCGGCCATCCCGGCCGACCTCGCCGTGCCTCTTGTGTTGGACAATTGCGCAACCCACAAAGCGCCCCCGATGAACGGCTGGCTGGTCAAGCACCCCAGGTTTAGGCTGCATTTCGCGCCGGCCAGTACCTCCTGGCGGAATTTCGTGGAGCGGTGGGCTGCCGAACTGACCACCAAGAAGCTGCAGCGGACGGCCCGCCACAGCGTCATGATCTCGCACCGGTATCCGGGACGGGATCGCGGCCTGGTACGATCATGGGCGCCCCCCTGCGTGGATGAAGACCGCCGACCAGATACGCGATTGCAAGCGCATTGCTAACTCAGGTGTAGACGGCCATCACATTCCCCCACCTCCGGCCAGCGTGTGCCCCCGGGAGAATACGCTGGCCTCCCTGGCCCGAATGCTCCTGGGTTGCCCCGAATGGCTCCCGTGGTTCATCTCGAACCCCGGCGGAGACGCTGCTCTCGCCCGGCTGAGGGGCCGGGGGGAATATGATGGCCACCACCCGGTGGAATAAGATGGCCGCTGACACTCAGGACACTAGCACGGTCTGGCCCCAGCAGAAAGGAGCCGCAGCGGCCTTGGAACACGTCTTCCGCACGTCGACGGGGCGCACGACGCGAATTTTAAGCCGGCGCGGCGCGGGCCGGCACGGTCGTAAAAATGGTCTCGGGGAGGTCGAGGGCCGCCAGGATGACGCGGAGGGCGGGCCGG
>JAJZWV010000033.1 GCA_021846505.1 Bacillota bacterium | reverse complement strand
GGGCACCTATCTGCCCACGCTGAGCGGCGCGGTGAATGGCGTGGTGGAGCTGCCCAACGGCGCCATGCAGGTGGGCAACGAGTACGAGGCATTCACCAACGCGAGTGGGCAAGCGACGATCCAGGTGGCCGCGCCGTCCACGGACACGGCCTATGAGGCGTTTCAGCTGGGCGTGGCCACCAGCGCGTATGGGCAGAACCCGGGCAGCAGTGTGAGCGGCACGTGGGCGCCATCGCCGGTGTACGCGGTGGTGCCGCCGACGTACCAGGAATCCAGTCTGTCGGCGTCGTGGCAAGCCTGGAACCGGTCCGGAGCGCGGCTCCAGCAGTTTTCCACACCCTCCGGCACGGGCCGGGTGGCGGCGGGCGCGTTCTTGGCTGTGAACGTCCAAGCGGCGAACCCACTGCAGCAGCCGCTGGGGCTGTCGCTCGACAACAGCACGCATCCGTCTACGGTGTCTGGCACCCTGAACGTGTTTGATGAGTGGCTGGTGACGTCGTCCAATCCCAATATCGTGCGGCTGCCGCTGGCCACCAGCACAGCCCTCGCCGACATGACGTACAAATTTCCCAACACGGGCGTCACGCGCGTGCCGGGCACGACCAACGAGTGGGTGGTGAGCACGTGGGCCCAGGCCACCGCGTCTCCCGAGCTGACGACCGTGTTTGCTGAGGCGATGGCCGCGGGCAGCGCGACCCTGACGGTGCAGGACATCAGCAACCCGGCCATGCCATCCACCACGACGACCGTTACGGTGGTGCCGGCGGCCCAGTCTGTCTATCCCGCGCTGCAGCTGAACGGCCAGCCCATCTCGGTCACCAACCCGGTGACGCTGCAGGCGAATAAGCCCCAGGAGCTGATGGTGGTGAACCAGGACACGGCCGGCAATCCCATGCCAGTGGTGGAGGGCGAGGCTCCGTGGTCCGCGGGGCCGGTAACACTGCCGACGCTGCCGCCGGGCGAGCAGTGGGACAATCAGGCGGGCGGGCCCATTACCAGCATCCGCATTCCGGTGGGGCAAACCAGCGCCCCGGTGTGGCTGGTGAGCTCGAGCGCAACCACGCTGGCGGGGGTTGGGGCAGTGGAGTCTGGCAACACATTCGCCTCGCCAGCAGAGACCACCAATAGGTTGTTCTTGTTCAACAGCTGGGGAGAGCCGCTGGCCTCCACCACAGCGCTGGTTGACGAGTTGTACGGCGACTCCAACGGGTTGACACCAACGGTGTTTGCCGATGGGCAGGCGCTCACGTCCGGGCAGTACATCCCCGTGGTGACCAACGCGGTGGGGGCCCTCGTGTTTACTAGCCAGCCGCCTTCGGTGGCCCAGGTGGAAGTCGGGGGAGTTAGTGGATCCTTTTTCGTATATCCCAGCTGACCTGCCGGCCAAGGCCGCCGGGAATTCCCGGCGGCCTTTTTCATGTGCGCCAGCCCATCTCCGAACATTAAGCGATGTATGAGGTCTGTTTGTTCGCAAAAACCCTTGCGCCGCCGCCCAGGGTGTTTTAGGTTGAGAGTGTTTTTGGCATGTCTAGAGGCGATGCGTCAGGCTCGCAGCGGAGCGTGCCGCAGGGGTAAAGGGGGTGGGCAGCCAGTGATTAAGCGGTACACGCGGCCAGCCATGGCGGCGCTTTGGACCGATGAGGCCCGATACCAGCGCTGGCTGGAAGTTGAGCTGGCCGCCGTGGCTGCGTATGAAGAGCTGGGGCAGGTCCCGGCGGGGACCGCGGCGCGGCTCCGCGCGCGGGCCACGGTGTCGGCGGCCCGGGTGGAGGAGCTGGAGGCCACGTATCGCCATGACATGATTGCCTTTGTGACCGCGGTGGCGGAGACGGTGGACGCCGAAGACGCCCGCGCGCTGCACTTCGGCCTGACGTCCACCGATGTGGTGGACACGGCGCTGTCCGCGACGCTGGCGGAGGCCCTCGATTTGATTCTGGCCGGCATAGACGAGGTGCGGGCCGCGTGCCGCCAGCTGGCGCTGGCGCACCGCGACACCCCAGCCGTGGGCCGGACGCACGGCATGCACGCGGAGCCCACCAGCTTTGGGCTCAAGTGGGCGCTGTACTGGCTAGAATTTGGGCGGCAGCGGGAGCGGGTGCAGCGGGCGCGGGCTCAGATGGCGTTTGGGAAGATTTCCGGGGCGGTGGGCCACTATGCCAACATCCCGCCGTTTGTGGAGCAGTATGTGTGCCGGCAGTTGGGCCTCACGCCGGCGCCGCTGTCCACCCAGGTGCTGCAGCGGGACCGGCATGCGGAGGTGGTGCTGGCGCTGGCGCTGACCGCCACCAGCATCGACAAGTGCGCGACGGAGATTCGCCACCTGCAGCGCACCGAGGTGGGCGAAGTGGAAGAGGCGTTCAGCGCCGGCCAGCGGGGATCCTCGGCGATGCCCCACAAGAGGAACCCCGTGTCCTCCGAGCAGCTGTCGGGCTTGGCGCGCGTGGTGCGCGGCTATGCGGTGCCAGCACTGGAGGACATGCCGCTGTGGCATGAGCGCGACATCTCGCACTCCTCGGTGGAGCGGGTGATCCTGCCCGACGCAACGATCCTGACCGACTATCTGCTGCATCAGCTGGCGCGCATTGTCGGCGGGCTCACGGTGTGGCCGGACCGCATGCGGGCCAACTTGGAGCGGGGCGGCGGCTTGGTGTACTCGCAGCGGGTGCTGCTGGCGCTGGTCGCGGCCGGCGTGCCGCGCGACGAGGCGTACCGCGCCGTGCAAGCCGCCGCCATGGCCGCCTTGGCGGGCGGCGGCGTGCCGTTTCGCGATGCGCTGGGGAAAGATCCGATAGTGGCGGCCCATCTGCCTAAGGCGGACCGCGACCGGCTGTTTGACTGGCGCCCCTATTTGGCAGAGGTGCCCGCCATCTACGAGCGCATCGGGATTATGGACGGGCCCGCTTAGGGCCGGCAACCTGACGCGATCCTGACCGAGGGAGGCTAGACAATGCCCGAGCTGCTGTATGAAGGCAAGGCCAAAAAGATTTGGGCCACCGCGGATCCAGGTCAGGTGGAGATGGAGTTCAAGGATGACGCCACGGCCTTTAATGGGCAGAAGCGCGGCACCATTCTGGACAAGGGGGTGGTCAACGCCAAGCTGAGCGCCACCCTGTTTGCCGTCCTGGAGCGCGCCGGCATTCCCACGCATCTGGTGCGCCAGGTGGATGACCGCCGGGTGCTGGTGAGCCGGCTGGAGATGCTGGCCCTCGAGGTGGTCGTGCGAAACGTCGTCGCCGGCTCGCTCGGCCAGCGCACCGGGCTGGCGGACGGCACGGTGCTGGAGGCGCCCGTGGTCGAGCTGTACTACAAGAACGATGCGCTGGGCGATCCCCTGTTCAACGACGAGCACGTGGCAGTGATGAAGCTGGCCGTGCCGGAGCGGCTGGCCGAGCTGAAGCAGCGGGCCCGGGCCATCAACCAGGTGCTGTCGGCGTTTTTTTCCGAGCTGGGCCTGGTGCTGGTGGACTTCAAGCTGGAGTTTGGGCTGCGGCCGGGCGGCGCGGTGGTGCTGGGGGACGAAATCACGCCGGACACCTGCCGCCTGTGGGACGCCACCACACGCGAGCGCCTGGACAAAGACCGGTTCCGGCAGGATTTAGGGCGAGTCGAAGAGGCGTACCAGGAAGTGCTGAAGCGGGTGGCGGGCCATGGCACAGTTTAAGCGAGTGGTGGCGGTGGACCTAAAGCCGGCGCTCTTGGACCCGGAGGGCGAGGCCATCTTAGGAGTGCTGCAGCATTTGGGCTTTCCGGTGACCGACGTCCGGGTCGGCAAGCGGATTCAAGTCACGGTGTCGGCCGAAGGGCCAGAAGCGGCCGATAGAGCGGTCGCGGCGCTCGCGGAGCGGGTGCTGGCCAACCCGGTGATGGAGACGTTTCAGCTCCAGCCGACCGAAGGCGTGCCGCGATGAGTGTGGCGGTGCTCGTGTTTCCGGGCAGCAACTGCGACCGCGATGCCGCCCGCGCGCTCGCGCGGCTCGGCGTCAAGGTCCGGCTGGTGTGGCACCGGGATTCCTTTCGCGACGCCGATGGGGTGGTGCTGCCCGGTGGGTTCAGCTATGGGGACTACCTGCGCTCGGGGGCGCTGGCCGCTCACTCCCCCGCGATTGACGGCGTGCGCGCGCTGGCCGCGCGGGGGGTGCCGGTGCTGGGGATTTGCAACGGCTTTCAAATTTTATGCGAGGCGGGCCTGCTGCCCGGGGCGCTGGGGGTGAACCGGTCGCGGCAATTTCGCTGCAGCTGGGAGCACGTGCGGGTGGAGCAAGCACTGGCCGAAGGCGCGCCGGTGGGCACCGTGTGGCATCTTCCCATTGCGCACCGCGAGGGGCGCTGGCTTTCGGATGCGCCCACGCGGGAGCGCGTGCGCGGCGATGGGGAGGTGTGGCTCAGATACTGCGCAGCGGACGGGTCGGTGTCGGACGCCTCCAACCCCAACGGATCGCTGGATCACGTGGCTGGGCTGGTGCGCGCATCGGTCATGGGCTTGATGCCCCACCCGGAGCGCGCCGCCGAGGCTGTGCTGGGTGGGACCGATGGCGCGCGCCTCCTCACGGCGTGGGCCAGCCGCACGGGCGTGGCTTCGTGACGCCCGCCGATGTGGGGCTCACGCCGGGCGAATATCGCCATTTGGCGGCGTCCCTCGGCCGGGAGCCGAGCGACGTGGAGCTGGCCATCGTGGGTGCTCTGTGGAGCGAGCACTGCAGCTACAAGTCCTCCAAGCAGGCGCTGCGCTGGCTGGCCCCGGACCCAGCCCTAGCGCAGCGCCTGGCGGCCGGGCCGGGCGACAATGCCGGCGCCATCCGCTTCAGTGACCGCCGCGAAATCGTGTTCAAGGTCGAGTCGCACAACCACCCGTCCTTCGTGGAGCCGTTCTCCGGCGCCGCCACGGGTGTGGGCGGCATCATTCGAGATGTGCTGGCCATGGGTGCGGAGCCCATTTGCCTGCTGGACTCGCTGCGGTTTGGCACCGGGCCCGAGCGCCCGCGCGTGGAATCGGGGGTGGTGTCGGGCATTGCCGCCTATGGCAATGCTATCGGGGTGCCCACCGTCGGCGGCGAGGTGGCCTATGGCCCCGGCTACGAGCAAAACCCGCTGGTGAATGTGATGTGCGTGGGCCAGCGGGCGCCATCGGCGGCGGTTAATGCCAGTGGGGCTCACGTCGGCGACCACCTGCTGCTGCTGGGCGCTGCGACCGGCCGCGACGGCATCGGGGGGGCATCCCGGCTGGCGTCGCGGGCGCTGGACCCGAGCGAGGCCGATCAGCGCCCGATGGTGCAGGTGGGCGACCCGTTGACGGGCAAGCTCCTGGTGGAGGCGGTGCTGGCCGCCCTCGCCACCGGCCGCGTGCACGCGGTCCAGGATCTTGGAGCCTCCGGCCTGTCGTCGGCGGTGGCCGAGCTGGCCAGTCAAAGCCGGGTGGGCGTGGTGCTCGACGTGGATCAGGTAGGGCTCCGGGAGCCCGCCCTCACGCCGGGCGAGATAATGCTGTCGGAGTCGCAGGAGCGCATGCTGCTGGCGGTGGCACCGGCGGACATCGAGGCGGTGGCCGCGGTGGCCGGGCAGTGGGAGCTGCCGCTCTGGGATGTGGGGAGAGCCACTGCGGATGGCCTGTTGGTGGTGCAGGCTGGCGGCCGGGCGCTGGCCAGCCTGCCCGTGCCGCTGCTGACCGATGGGGTGCCGCTCCGCGAGGCGGTGAGACCCGAGCGCGCCGCCGGAAGGCGCGGCGAGCCGGTGTCGGTGCCTCGGGGCACTGCCGAGGAACTTCGAGAGATGTGGCGCCAAATCATGCGCCATCCCGACGTGGCCTCGCACGCGCATGTGTACCGCCAGTACGACTCCATGGTGAAGGCGGCCACGGTGGTGGGGCCCGGCGCCGATGCCGCGGTGCTGCGCCTGGACGGTGAGGAGGCCGGGCTGGCGGTGGTGGTGGACGGCCCGGCGCGATGGGCCGCCGGCGATGCGTGGACCGGCGGTGAGCGCGCCGTGTTGGAGGCGGTCGCGAATTTGGTGGTGGTGGGCGCCGAGCCGCTGGGGCTGTCCGACGGGATCAATGCTGGCAGCCCGGACGACCCGGCGACCTACCGCCAGCTTTTGGAGCTGGTCGCGGGGGTGGCCGAGGGGGCGCAGGCGCTTGCCGTGCCCGTGACGGGGGGCAATGTGTCGCTGTACAACCAGACCCGGACAGCCGATGGGAGGGTGGAATCCATTTGGCCCACCGCCATTATTGGGGCGGTGGGCCGGCACCCGCACCCCGACCGGGTTACCCCGATGGCGCTGCCCGGGCCGGACGTGGAGCTGTGGCGGCTGGGGGCCGCCGTCGGAGACTTGGGCGCCAGCGTGTGGCGCCTAGCCGCCGGGGACGGGCAGGTGGGGGTGGCGGCGGCGCCCGACTGGCCGCTGGCCCGCCGGGTGATGAGCGTGGTGGCTGTCGGCATTGCCGCCGGCTGGATTCTGGCGGCGCACGACGTGAGTGGCGGCGGCACCGCGGCGGCGGTGACGGAGATGTGGCTCGCGAGCCCCCACCCCGACCTGGCGGTGCAGCTGAGCCTGGGCGAAGTGCCGCCCGGCGGCTGGGTGCCATGGTGGTTTGGCGAGGATCCGGGCGTGGTGGTGGTGGCGGTGCGGCCGGTGGATGCCCCACGGCTGGCGGCGCACCTCACGGAGATGCGAGTCCCCGGCCGCGCTATTGGCCGGGTGGAGGCATCGGGGGCGCGGCTCCAATGCGACTTGGGGGTGGAAGGGGCCGCATCCTGGGACCGGTCCGAGCTGATGCGCCTCTGGCGAGGATTGGATCCGGAGATGGCGGCCGGTGAGCCGGGAGCGGGGAGCGGAGGTGGGGGCCACGGCGCAGTGGAGTGACGCCGCCAGCGGCGGACCCGGGCGGGGCGATGTGGATGACCGACCGCGCGAGGAGTGCGGCGTGGTGGGCTTGTTCAACGTGGCGGACGCTGCCCAGCTGACCTATCGCGGCTTGTTTGCCCTGCAGCACCGGGGGCAGGAAAGCGCGGGGCGGGCCTACGTGGCGGCCTCCGGCCGAGATATTCTGGTGGACAAGGGCATGGGACTGGTTTCGGAAGTGCTGACCGAGCCGGGCCCGCCTGATGCCCGCCTGGCCATCGGCCATGTGCGGTATTCCACCACCGGCACCTCGTCGTTGGATAATGCCCAGCCGCTCTTGATGCGATCGCGCTTTGGCCCGATGGCCTTGGCGCACAACGGCAACCTGACCAATCACGCGGGGCTGCGTCGCACCTTGGAGGCCCGCGGCGCGATCTTTCAAACCAGCTCGGACAGTGAAGTGCTGGCGCATCTGGTGGCGCACGGGGTGGCCCAGCGGTGGCTCACCGCGCTCGAAGGCGGCGCGCACCAGCTGGTGGGGGGCTTTGCGTATGTGGTGCTGACGCCCACGTCGCTGGTGGCGCTGCGCGATCCCCACGGGATCCGCCCGCTGGTGGTGGGCACCCGCGGCGGCGGTGTGGTGGTGGCGTCCGAGACCGCCGGCCTCGACGCCATGGGCGCGGACTATCTGCGCGATGTGGATCCCGGAGAGATGCTGGTGGTTGGCGAGCAGGGGCTGTCGACGCGGCGGCCGTGGGGACCACTGCCCGCCGGCCCCACGCCTTGCGCGTTTGAGCTGGTGTATTTTTCGCGGCCGGACTCCCGCTCGCACGGCCAAAGTGTGCACCGCACCCGGCGCGCGCTGGGCCGCCAGCTGTGGGAAGAGCAGCCGGCCGACGCCGATGTCGTCGTGGGCGTGCCCGACTCCAGCCTGCCCGCCGCCATGGGGTACGCCGAAGCGGCCGGACTGCCGCTGGATTTCGGCTTGGTGAAAAATCGCTATGTAGGGCGCACGTTCATTGTGCCCAACCAAAATGGGCGGACGGACAGCGTCGCCCTGAAGCTGTCGGCGGTGGAAGATGTGGTGGCGGGGCGGCGGGTGGTGCTGGTGGATGACTCCCTCGTGCGCGGCACCACGGCGGCCCGCCTGGTGCAGCTGCTGCGCCAGGCCGGGGCGCAGGCCGTCCACATGCGCATCGCCTCACCGCCCTACACGCATCCGTGCCACTACGGGATCGACACCAGCCGCTCGCGGGAGCTCGCGGCCGCCAGCCTGTCGCGGCCCGAGCTGCTAAAGCGCATTGGCGCCGACAGCTTAGGGTACCTGTCGCAGGCCGGGCTGCAGGCGGCGCTGCCCGGTCAGGGGGAATGGTGTCTGGCCTGCTTTGGGGCCGGCTACCCGGTTCCCATCCCGCCAGAGGAGGAGTTGGCACCGGTTGAGGGAGGTTTGCCGTGAGGCCAAGCTCCGGCGGACAGCGCCGGGACCAATCGCCGCACTATGACCGGGCGGGGGTGCACATCGATGCGGGCAGCGAGGCGGTATCCCGCTACCGGCGCGTCATGCGCTCACCTGCCACGCGCCCCGAAGTGCTGGAGGGGGTGGGAGGGTTTTACGGCGCGTTTCGCCTGCCGGAGGGCCCCACGCTCATTGCCGGCACGGATGGCGTAGGCACCAAAGTGCTGGTGGCGGCGGCGCTCAATCAGTGGAGCGGCGTGGGTGTGGACTTGGTGGCGATGTCGGTCAATGACGTCCTCACGGCGGGCGCCGAACCTCTCTTCTTCTTGGACTACCTCGCGACCGGCGCCTTGGATCCCGCGTGGGCCGAAGTGGTGGTGGCCGGCGTCGATCGGGGGTGCCTGCTGGCCGGGTGTGCGCTGCTGGGCGGAGAGACGGCGGAGATGCCTGGCGCCTACGCGCCCGGTGTGGCGGACTTAGCCGGCACGGCCGTGGGGCGGCTGATGCCCGACCGCATCCCAGCCCCCCCTGTTCAAGCGGGCATGGCGATTTTGGGGATTGCCTCCAGCGGCTTTCATGCCAACGGGTACAGCCTGCTGCGGCACGTGCTGGCGGAGCGGGGCGTCTCGTATGCAGATCCGGTGCCCGGCGATGCGCGGTCATGGGGCGAGGCGCTCTTGGAGCCCACGCGCATTTATGTGCGGCCGGTGCTGAGCTTGCTGAGGGAGTGCCCCGTCGCCGCGATGGCGCACATCACAGGCGGCGGCCTCACAGAGAATTTGCCGCGGGTGCTCGGCGGCCGCGGGGCGGTGCTGGGGCCGGTGGATTGGCCGCGGCCGCCCGAGATGGCCGCGTTTGGGGAGTTGGCCCAGCTGGACGCACCCGAGATGGGGCGGGTGTTCAACTTGGGCGTGGGCTTTGCCTTGGTGGTCGCTCCCGAGTGGGAGCCCGCAGTGCGGGCGCACCTGGCGCCCGCCGGCTGGCCGGTGTACCGGGTGGGAACCGTGGCAGACGCCCCCGGGGTGGTGTGGGCATGAAGTGGGCGGTGCTGGTCGGGGGCCGCGGCAGCAACCTGGCGGCGCTGCTGGAGTCGGGATTGGATGTGCGCCTGGTGGTGAGCCATCGCGCTCGGGTGGGTGCGCTGGACATAGCCGCGCGGGCGGGAGTGCCCGCGCGCGTGCTGCTGCCCCGGAAGGATGAGGGGCCGGTGGCGCTTGACCGCACGCTGGCAGAGTGGCTGGAGGCGGCTGGCATTGAAGCTGTGGCGGCCGCGGGCTACCTGCGCATCCTGCGCGCGCCGGTGGTGGACCGGTATGTGGGGCGGATTCTGAACGTGCATCCCTCGCTCCTGCCGGCGTTCCCTGGCCTGCACGCGCTGGAGCAGGCACTGGCCCATGGCGTGAAGGTGACGGGCGTCACCGTGCACTTGGTCGACGCGGGGCTGGACTCTGGTCCCATCGTGGCCCAGGAGCCGGTGCCCGTACTCCCCGGCGACACTGCGGACACGCTGGGCGCGCGCGTGCAGGCCGTGGAGCACCGGCTGCTGCCGGCGGCGGCCTGGGCGCTGGACGAAGGGCGGCTCGAGGTGCGCGGGCGCCAGGTGAGGTGGCGGCAAACATCGGCAGGAGTCTGCGCCCCTCCAGGCGGGACACGTCGTGGGGCTCCTGACAAGAGCGAGCCCCGCTTTGGTTCCGACACGACCCAAGTTGGGAGGCGAGCGCCATGCGAGCACTGATTAGCACCTACGACAAAACCGGCCTGATTTCATTGGCCACGTGGCTGGCGAGCCAAGGCGTGGAGCTCGTGGCCACGGGCGGCACTCACGCACACCTGGCGGCAGCGGGGCTGGCGGCCGAGGACACAGAGTCCCTCACTGGGTTTGGGGCACTGCTGGGCGGCCGCGTCAAAACGCTTCACCCCGCGATTTTTGGAGGACTGCTGGCCGACGGCAGTCCGGGTCATACCCGCGAGCTGGAGTCCGCCGGCATTCTCCCGCTGGATATTGTGGTGGCGAACCTCTACCCATTTCGCCAAGCATGGCGGGAAGGGCGTGGCTCTTCGGATCTGGTGGAGCAGGTGGATATTGGCGGGGTGAGCCTGCTGCGGGCGGCCGCCAAAAATTTTGCACGGGTCGCGGTGCTTTCGGACCCGGAGCAGTATCAGGACGCCCAGGCACGCGGATTGGCGGCCTGGGACCAAAACTACCGCCGCGAGTTAGCCGCCTTTGCGTTTCGGCTGGTGGCCGCCTACGACGCGGATATTGCGCACGTGTTCACGGGGTGGGCCGGGCCCGACTGGCCCGAGCGGCTGACGGTCACCGGCGACCGAGCGGGGTACCTGCGGTACGGCGAAAATCCTCATCAGGCGGCCGCTGTGTACCAAGTGCCGGGGCCCTTGAGCTGGGGCGCCGCTCCGCCGCTGCAGGGCAAGGCGCTGTCTTACAACAACTGGGCGGATGTCGAGGCGGCCTGGCGGCTGGCATGGGACTTGCCCGCGCCGGGGGCGGTCGGGCTGAAGCACCAGATGCCCTGCGGGGTCGCGCTGGCGCCCACGGCGGCGCTGGCGTGGAAGCGAGTCCAATCCGCTGATCCCGTCTCCATCTTTGGCGGCATTGTGGCGTTCAACCAAGGTCTGGATGCCGAAGCGGCCGAGGCGCTGGTGGGGGGCGGATTTCTGGAAGTCGTAGTGGCGCCAGAGGTGTCCGCAGCGGCCCGGGGGATTTTGGCCGCGAAGAAAAACTTGCGTGTGCTGGAAGCTGGCGCGCCCGCCGGGGCGGGGGTGTGGGGCCGAGAGGTGCGGAGCGTGGCGGGTGCCTTGCTGGTGCAGGAGCCGGACCGGCGCCTGGCCGCCGCCTCCACCTGGAATCGCGTGGCCGGTCAGGATCCACGCCCCGGCAGCGATTTGGAGCTGGCCTGGATCGTGGCCCAGCACGCCAAGTCCAACGCCGTGGTGCTGGTGCGGGAGGGGGCCACGGTGGGATTGGGCCAGGGGCAGACGAACCGGATTGACGCGGTGCACCAGGCGATTCAGCGGGCCGGTGAGCAAGCCGAAGGCGCCGTGCTGGCTTCCGACGCCTTCTTTTTCCCCGACACGGTCGCCGCGCTGGCCGCAGCGCACGTCCGGGCGGCGGCCTCGCCAGGAGGCTCGGTGAGGGACGCTGCGGTGATCGAGGCCGCCGAGGCGGCTGGCCTCACCCTGTGGTTCACGGGCGAGCGCCACTTTCGGCACTGACAGGTCCGGCAGGAAAGGGGCGATGGCGGTGAACGCATTGGTGGTGGGCGGTGGGTTTCGCGAGCATGCGCTGGTTCGCTCCCTGCAGCGGAGTCCCCTGGTGGGTCGGGTGGTGGCCGCGCCCGGCAATGCCGGCATAGCGGAGGAGGCGGAGTGCGTGGCGCTGTCCGACGCCGCGGCGGCGGCCGCCCTGGCTCGCGACTTGGACGCGCTGGTGCTGATTGGCCCCGAAGGGCCGCTGGCGGCGGGATGGGCGGATCATCTCCGCAGCGAGGGGCTCTTGGTGTGCGGCCCGTCCCGAGCGGCGGCGCGCCTAGAAAGCAGCAAGGCCGACACCAAGGCGCTGATGCAGCGGCTGGGTGTGCCCACCGCCCGGTCGGTGACCGTACCGTCGCTGGCGGACGCGGACCGGGTGCTGGACCGATGGTCGGGGCCCGTGGTCGTGAAGGCCGATGGGCTGGCGGCCGGCAAGGGCGTCATCATGGCGGACGATCCGGCGGCAGGGCGCGCTGCCGTGCGGCAGATGATGGAAGGCCGGCGCTTTGGCGCGGCGGCCGACCGCGTGCTGCTGGAGGAGTGCTTGGAGGGTCCTGAGCTGTCAGCCATGGCCATCACCGATGGGCGCCGGCTGACGTGGCTGCCGGCCACTCAGGACTACAAGCGACTGGCAGACGGCGGCCAGGGGCCCAACACGGGCGGCATGGGAGCCGTCGGCCCGCATGCCCTCTGGACGCCGACGTTGGCGGACTGGCTGTCGTACCAGGTGTTCGAGCCCATTCTGGCGGAGCTGGCGCGGGAAGGGCGCCCGTTCCAGGGCGTGCTGTACGCTGGCCTGATGATGACCCCGGATGGGCCGCGCGTGCTGGAGTGGAACGCCCGCCTGGGGGACCCGGAGGCGGCCGTGGCCTTGGCACTCGTGACGGACGATTTGGCGCCCTACTGGGTGGGCGCAGCGAACGGTGAACTGCCGCACCGACCGCTGGCCTCGGCAGGTGCAGCGGTAGCGGTGGTGATGGCCGCAGCCGGCTATCCTGAGCGCTCTGAGCCGGGCGCGCCGGTGACCTATGGGCCTCTGGGCGATGGAGTGGTCATGCTGCACGCCGGCACCCGCCGGTTGGCCGATGGCCGCGTCGTGTCTGGCGGAGGGCGGACCCTGGCTGCGGTTGCCTCGGCAGCTGACGCGGCGCAAGCGCGCCAGCGGGCGTACGCGGAAGTGGCTGGGGTGCAGTTTCCCGGCATGATGGTTCGTGCCGACATTGCTGCCGAGTATTGCCACTCGTAGCGTGCCGCGACTCGGCCACCCTGTGATGGGAGGGGTGGCGCGTGGCGATTGGCGGAGCAGAGAGGCGCCGACCTCTCAGGGTCCGCGCGGCCGGCTTGCTGGTAGCCACCTTGTTTTTGGTGCTGGGCCTCACCCTGGTCAGCTGTTCGGTGGGTGGCTCGGCAGCACCGCAGCATGGCACCACCGGGGGAGGATCCAGCGGCGGATCGTCTGGGGGTTCATCTGGCGGCGGGTCTTCTGGGAGTGGGGGATCCAGGGGCGGATCCAGCAGCAGGGGCCCCAGCCTAGCGATGCAGCAGGCTGTCCGCGACGAGCTGGAAACGCCGAAAATGCAGCGGTTCATTGCAGAAACCCTGGCGTCCGGCCAGATGAAGGCAGCACTCCTGACCCCCGAGGGGGAAAAGACCCTGGCCGATGCCGTCTCGCTGGCGCTGTCGTCGCCGATGGGGTCGATGCTGGTACAGACGGAGGTGAAGAAAGTGATGGCTTCCCCCACCATGACCGCGGAGCTGGCCATGATGGTCAAGCAGGAGCTGATGAAAATGGTCAGCTCGTCTTCGTCTAGCTCGTCGTCCTCCAGCTCAGGCCACTCGGGGTCATCGTCGGGGGGCGGATCCAGCGGAGGCGGGTCCAGCGGAGGCGGCTCTCGCGGTGGCAGCTCATCCCGCAGTGGCGGCGGCTCCTAGGGACCTCCGGCCGCCCTAGGGGTCGGGGTTTGATGTCGCCGGGGCCCCAGTCACGGTATAATTGTCCCCGGGGGGACGGGCCGTGGCTGATTGGACACAAGGGTTGAATGATGGGCAGAAGCAGGCGGTATTGACCACGGAAGGGGCCGTCTTGGTGCTGGCGGGTGCCGGGAGTGGCAAGACGCGCACCCTCACGCACCGCATCGGACATCTGATCGAAGATTTGGGCGTCGGCGCGGACCGGCTGTTGGCGTTTACCTTTACGAACAAAGCGGCGACGGAAATGCAGCACCGGGTGCACTCCCAGGTGGGAGACCGGGCGCGCCCCATGTGGGTAGGCACCTTTCATGCGACAGCGGCGCGCCTGCTGCGCGAAGCCCTGCCACTGGTGGACCGCGATCCGCGCTTTTTGGTATACGACCAAGACGACGCGCGCACGGTCATGCGCGAGGTGGTGCGTTCGCTGAACTGGGATGAGCGGCAGTTTCCGCCCGCTCAGCTCCTGGCGCAGGTGAGCCGCGCCAAAAATGCGTGCAAGAGTCCCCAGGACGTAGATGACGGCACATACCTGGGCCGCCGGCTGGCGGACGCGTACGCACTGTATCAGGAGCGGCTGGGCCGGCTGAATGCGATGGACTTTGACGACCTCATCGTGACCGCCGTGACGCTGCTGGAGACGGTGCCGGCGCTGGCGCGCTATCCCGAGCGGTTTCGCTATGTGATGGTGGACGAATACCAGGACACCAACCATGCCCAGTATCGACTCATCCGGGTCCTGGCGGGCCGACACCGCAATCTGTACGCGGTCGGGGACGACGACCAGTCCATTTATGGCTGGCGCGGGGCAGAGCTCCGAAACATCCTGGAGTTTCAGCGGGACTACCCGGAGGCGGTGGTTATTCGGCTGGAGGAAAATTACCGGTCCACGGCCGCAATTTTGAACGCCGCCAATGCCGTGGTCCGCAACAATCGCTCGCGCCTGGGCAAGGAGCTGTGGACCAGTCGGCCAGCCGGCGCGCTGGTGAAGTGTTTTGCGGCGGCGGACGAGGAAGCCGAAGCGTGGTTCGTGGCGCAGGGCATCCACGACTTGGTGCGCGAAGGCCATGCGCCCGATGATGTGGCCGTGCTGTATCGGACCAATGCGCAGTCGCGGTCGCTGGAGCTGGGGCTGGCGCGGGCCGGCATCCCCTATCGCCTGGTCGGCGGGGCGCGATTCTATGAGCGGCGGGAGGTCAAAGACCTTATCGCCTATCTGCGAGTGATTTACAACCCCGGTGACGACTTGTCACTGGCCCGGATTGTCAACACGCCGCGGCGCGGCATTGGGGACGTGGCACTGGCGCGGCTCCGCGCGTACGCCGAAAGCCGGGCCATGCCGCTGGCCACGGCCCTCGATGACGCCTACCAGGTGCCGGACCTCGCCCCACCGGCGGCGCGGGCGGCGGCCCAGCTGGGGGAGCAGTTTCGCCAGTGGCGCCAGCGCGCCGGTGTTCCGCTCGCGGACTTGATCCTAGCGGTGGCCGAAGAAAGTGGGCTGCTTCCCCTGCTGCGTGCGGAACATACCCCCGATGCCGAAGACCGGATGGCCAACATCGGAGAGCTGGCCTCCGAAGCCAAGCGATTCCAGGACCAGCGGGGCGAGCCGGAGCTAGGCGACTTTCTGGGATGGGTCGCGCTGGTCACGGACTTGGACGCCGTGAAAGACGATCGGGGCGGCGTGTGGCTCATGACGCTGCACAGCGCCAAGGGGCTGGAGTTTCCGGTGGTGTTCCTCACGGGGTTGGAAGAGCGTGTATTTCCTCACGCCCGCGCCCTGGAGGCGGAAAATGACGTGGAAGAAGAGCGGCGTCTGATGTATGTCGGCATCACGCGCGCTCAGGACCAGCTGTTTTTGACCCATGCGCGCCAGCGGACCCTGAACGGCCAAACGCTCAACAACCCGGTCTCGCGATTTTGGGATGAGGTGCCGGACCACATGCGGGAATTGGTGCAGGCCCGGAAGGCGGCTGTGCGCCGCGGCAATGCCGGCGGGCGCCCCGAGGTGTTTGCGGAGGGGGAGCGGGTGCGCCACCCGCGATTTGGCTGGGGCACAGTGGTGACCAGCCGCGGGGACGGCGAAGAGTTGGAGGTCACCGTCGCCTTTCCCGGTGGAGGTGTGCGATCCCTGCTGGCCCGCTACGCACAGTTGGAGCGCGAAAACGCATGATGGGGGCGGGCGGCGCGGCGTCCCCGGACCGCCAGCGCTGGGAGGCGCTGGTGGACGCCATTCGCCAGCACCAGATCGCCTATCACCGCGATGATGCGCCGCTGGTGCCCGACGCCGAGTACGATCGGCTGGTGGCCGAGCTGGAGGAGCTGGCGCGCCGGCACCCCGACTGGGTGGAACCCGGCGCGCCGCTGGCTCGGGTGGGCGCGCCCGGCCGCGCGAACTTGGCGCCGGTGCAGTTTGCGCAGCCGGTGCTGAGCCTGAACAATGCGCGCAGCCGAGAGGAGCTGCGCGCATTTGCTGACCGGGTGGGGGTGCCGGGACCCTTTGTGGTGGAGCTGAAAATCGACGGCCTGTCTGTCATCCTGCGCTATCGGGCTGGCAAGCTGGTGCTAGCGGCTACACGAGGCGATGGGGGGACCGGCGAGGACGTCACGGCCAATGTGCGGGAGATTCGGGCCATTCCGGCGGAGCTGCCGGAGGCCCGCGATTTGGAGGTGCGCGGCGAAGTGTACCTGGCCAAAGGCCGCTTCGCCGTGCTGAACGCAGAGCGCGCGGCGGCCGGAGAGCCGCCGCTGGCCAACCCCCGCAACGCTGCGGCGGGGTCGCTCCGCCAGCTGGACGCCAGCGTCACGCGGCAGCGCGGCTTGTCCGTGTTTGTGTACGAGATTCGCCAAGGGTCCCCCCCGCCACTGACACAGCAGGAGGCGCTCTTGGCGCTTGGCCAGCTGGGCTTCCCGGTGGAGCCCCACTGGCGCGTTGCGCCCGACGTGGACGCCGTGTGGCAATTTGCCGAAGAGTGGCGCGAGCGCCGCCGGGAGTTGGACTATGACACGGACGGCCTGGTGGTGAAGCTGGATGACTTGGCAGCGGCGGCGCGGCTAGGGGCCACGCAGAAGGCGCCGCGAGCTGCGGTCGCGTTCAAGTACCCCCCGGATGAGGACGTGGCGGCGGTGCTGGGCATTCGTCTCACCGTGGGCCGCACGGGGGCGGTGACGCCGACGGCGGAGCTGTCGCCTGTGCGCTTAGGCGGCACCACGGTGGCGCGCGCGTCTCTCCACAACGCGAACATTTTGGAGCGGCTGGATGTGAGGGTGGGCGACCGGGTGGTGGTGCGCAAAGCCGGGGAAATCATCCCGGAAATCGTGGCCGTGCTGGCGGCGGAGCGCAGCGGCCAGGAAGTGCCGTATCAATATCCCGACACCTGCCCCGAGTGCGGTACGCGGCTGGTGCGCGACGAAGAAGGCGTGGAGGTGCGGTGCCCAGCCACCCTCACCTGCCCCGCCCAGCGGCGCGAGGGGCTCATTCACTATGGATCGCGCGGGGCGCTGGACATTGCGGGGCTGGGCGATAAAACCGTGGACCAGCTGATGGCGGCAGGCTTGGTGACAACCCCCGCTGACCTATACGCGCTGTCGCCGGAGCAGGTGGCCGCGCTGCCGCGGTTCGGGCCGCTCGCAGCCCAGAAGTTGGTGCGGGCGGTGGCGGCCAGCAAGAGTCAGCCGCTGTCGCGCCTGTTGGCCGCCTTTGGCATTCGGCATGTGGGCGAGCGCGTCGCGGCCGCGCTGGCGCGGCACTTTGGCACCCTGGATGCGCTCATGGCGGCCAGCCCCGATGACATTGCGGCCGTTCCGGGTGTGGGCCCTATCATGGCAGACAGCGTGGCCGCGTTTTTTCAGGCGCCTGCCGGGGCGGCGCTCGTGGAGAGACTGCGGCAGGCGGGACTGAATTTTTCCGAGCCGGGCGGCGAAGGGCCGGCGGCGTCTGGGCCGCTCGCCGGCCAATCCGTCGTGGTGACGGGGACGCTGGAAGGCGCCAGCCGCCGGGACGCCGAATCGCTGGTGGAGCGCGCGGGCGGCCGCGTGCAGTCTGCGGTCACTCGCCAAACGACGCTGGTCGTGGCCGGCGCGGGCGCGGGCAGCAAGTTGGCGCGGGCCCAGATGCTGAATATTGAGGTGATTGACGAGAAGGAATTTTGGGCGCGGGTGGCGAATGCGCCCTCGCCGTGAGAGTGCGGGCGGCTGTTGGCCAATCCGGCACGGATGGGTTTGCCATTGCTTCGCGCGTGGCCAGACCACTATAATGTGCGTCAAATCCCTGAATCATGTGTCGGAGTCCGAGCGGCGGAGCCGTAAGAGAGGGAGGGAAGCCGGTGGCACAGCGGGTGTTGGAGGTGCACGACCTTCAAACACATTTTAGAGGCGAGGGCGGCGAAGTTGTGCCGGCCGTGGAGCATGTCAGCTTCTATGTCGATGCCGAAGAGACATTGGGCATCGTCGGCGAGTCAGGCTGTGGGAAAAGCGTGACGTCGCTGTCCGTGATGCAGCTGGTGCCCAACCCACCCGGCAAAATCGTCGGGGGAGAAATTATCTTTGACGGGCAGGATCTGCTGAAGAAGTCTCCCGACGAGATGCGCAAGATTCGCGGCAAAGACATTGCCATGATTTTTCAGGAGCCCATGACCTCGCTGAATCCGGTCTACACCGTGGGGGATCAGATTGCTGAGGCGGTCATGCTCCACCAGAAGGTTGACAAGCGGGAGGCGCTGAAGCGGGCCACGGAGATGTTGCGCCTCGTCGGCATCCCGGCGCCGGAGCGACGCGTGCGCGAATATCCGCACGCACTGTCTGGCGGGATGCGGCAGCGCGTCATGATTGCCATGGCGCTGTCATGCAACCCCCGCCTGCTGATTGCCGACGAGCCCACGACGGCGCTGGATGTGACCATTCAGGCGCAGATCCTGGAACTCATGAAAGAGATTAAGAAGAACTTCCACACGTCCATCATGCTCATTACCCATGATTTGGGCGTAGTGGCGGAAATGACCGACCGCGTGATGGTGATGTACGCGGGCAAGGTCGTGGAAGAATCGCCAACCTCCGAGCTGTTTGCCGAGCCCCTGCACCCGTACACGCGCGGCCTGATGGAGTCGATTCCGCGCCTAGACACGGAAGCGCATGCGAAATTGCACGTCATTGAGGGCACGGTGCCGAACTTGGCCCATCTGCCTGCCGGATGCAGCTTTGCACCGCGGTGTCAAAACGCCATGCCGATTTGCACCGCCAAGGCCCCGGTGCTGACGCAGGTGGCAGACAACCGCAAGGTGAGTTGCTGGCTCCACGTCGAGCACGGAGAGGAGGCGGTGTGATGAGCGTGGTGGACGACCCGGTCCAGACCGAGGAGCTGTCGGACAACCTTCTCGAGGTGGAAGACCTGAAGAAGTATTTCCCCATCACTGGGGGCGTGCTGTCGCGCGTGGTGGCGTATGTGCGCGCCGTCGACGGGGTGTCGTTCAATGTCAAGCGGGGCGAAACTTTTGGGCTGGTGGGCGAGTCAGGGTGCGGCAAGTCGACGACGGGCCGCGCGCTGCTGCGCCTGCAGGAGCCCACCTCGGGCGCGGTGCGATACAACGGCCAGAACATCATCAAGTTTAACAAGCAAGGGATGCGCGCCGTGCGCCGCGAGATGCAGATTATCTTTCAGGACCCCTACGGATCGCTGAACCCGCGCATGTCGGTGGGGCAAATCATTCAGGAGCCGCTGGACATTCACAACATCGGCACGCGCAAAGAGCGCCAGGAGCGCGTGAAGGAATTGCTGAACGTGGTGGGGCTGGCGCCCTACCACATCAGGCGCTACCCGCACGAATTCTCAGGCGGACAGCGTCAGCGCATTGGGATTGCGCGCGCTTTGGCGCTGAACCCCAAGCTGATTGTCGCTGACGAGCCGGTGTCGGCCCTGGATGTGTCGATTCAGTCCCAGATCCTGAACCTGATGGAAGGGCTGCAGGAGCAGTTTGGGCTCACCTATGTGTTTATTGCACACGGGCTGAACGTCATCCGCCACATCTCGGACCGCGTGGGCGTCATGTATCTTGGGGTGATGATGGAGATGGGCGAAGCGGATGACGTGTATCGGCGCCCCGTCCATCCCTACACCGAAGCTTTGTTTTCCGCCATTCCCATTCCCAATCCGACCATGCGGCGCGAGCGCATCATCTTGACGGGCGACGTGCCCAGCCCGGTCAACCCGCCCTCAGGGTGCCGGTTCCACACGCGCTGTCCGATCGCGGAAGATGTGTGCAAAGTTGACGTGCCCGAGCTGAAGGATACCGGCGGCGGCCACTTTGTGGCTTGCCATCTGCGAAGCTAAAAGCGCCGCGTGCAGAGACCGGCGGGAAGTCAGGTGTGCTGGCGCCCCCGGTCTTTTGCTGTGAGGTCCGGCGCCATTTTGGGGACGCGCACCCGATCAGTGCGCTTCCTGGCAGAAAGACTGCGCGGCGCGGCAGCGAGCTCGCCTGCCGAGAACCCGAGACACCTGCCCCTCGCCGCAGAATCATCGCCCAGGCACGAAGCCAGTCACGGCGCCCCCGCGGCTGGCACCGGCCACTCGGCCAGCGCTTGGACCCGAGCGGGCGTTGGATTATTCTTGGCGGGCAGGTGCTGGCGGCAGCGGTCCAGATGGCCAAGGTTAAGAGTGTAAAGAGGGTGGACAATCGGTGAAGAAGCAACCGGAGTCGGATGAGCCAGCCGGGGCGCGGCGTGTGGAGTGGGTGGCTCGTCTGGCTCGCCTGCAGGTCAACTCCGCAGAAGCCGAGGCCCTAGGGCGCGATTTGGACGGCGTGCTGGAACACGTGTCCGCGCTGCAGGCTCTCAAGACGGAGGGCGTGCGCCCGTTTGTGCCCGAGGCGGTGGCGGCCGACCCCTGGCGGGCCGACGAGGTTGTGCCGGGCCTCGACCGGGCGGCAGCGCTCCAGGCCGCGCCCGTGGCTCGGGACGGGCAGCTGTGGGTGCCGCGCATCGTGAGTGGGCGTGACGCCGAGCCGGGAGAGCCGTCGTGAGCATGAGGGAGGCCGAGAGCGCCGCTGTGGTAGTGAGCAGCGTGCAGCGCGGCGACCGCACCGCGGTGAGCGTCGTGTCGGCGGCGCTGGCGCGCATTGAGGAGACGGAGCTGCGGCTGCACGCCTATCTGCATGTGCGGCGGGAGGCGGCGCTGGCGGAAGCTGCCCGGCTGGACCACGAAGCACCGTCGGCACGGGCGCAAAAGCCGCTGGCCGGCCTACCCGTAGCGGTCAAGGATAATTTGGTGCTGGCAGGCGCCCCGACGACTGCCGGGTCAAAAATTTTGGAGGGCTATCACCCACCCTACACGGCAACCGCCGTGGCACGGCTTCAGGCAGCCGGTGCCATTGTGGTGGGCAAGACGAACCTGGATGAATTTGCGATGGGGTCCTCCACTGAACATTCGGCCTATGGGCCGACCAAGAACCCGTGGGATGTGGCGCGCGTGCCCGGAGGGTCCAGCGGTGGGTCAGCGGCTGCCGTGGCCGCCGGCACGGCGGTGGTGGCACTCGGGTCGGACACCGGCGGATCCGTGCGCCAGCCTGCGGCGTTTTGCGGGGTGGTGGGGCTGAAGCCGACGTATGGCCGGGTGTCGCGCTATGGCTTGGTCGCGTTTGCCTCGTCGCTGGACCAGGTGGGGCCGCTGGCCCGAACGGTGTCTGATGTGGCACTGGTGTTCCAAGTGCTGGCGGGCCGCGATCCCCACGATGCCACCTCCGTGGACAGCCCAGTAGTGGGCCGGCTGGCTACTGCGCCTAGCCGGCTGGCGGGGATGCGCGTGGGACTGGTGGCGGAGCAAGCCGACCAGGCGGGGCCCGAGACGCGCCAGGCCGTCGCGGAAGCCCGGCTGGCTCTGATGGATCTCGGGGCGGACGTGGTGGACGTGGCGCTGCCCCACGGCCGGTATGGCATCCCCGCATACTATTTGGTGGCGCCCGCGGAGGCCTCCAGCAACCTGGCACGGTACGACGGCGTCCGCTACGGGCTGCGCGTTGCGGGGCGCGATGTGGCCGAGCTGTATCTCAACACGCGCGGCGCAGGATTCGGCACCGAAGTGAAGCGGCGCATCTTGCTGGGGACCTTCGCGCTGGCTGAGGGCTACTACGATGCGTATTATCTAAAGGCCATGCAGGCGCGTGAGTTGCTGGCCCAAGATTATCGGCAGGCGTTTCAGGCCGTGGATGTCATT
This sequence comes from Bacillota bacterium, assembly GCA_021846505.1. Taxonomy (GTDB): domain Bacteria; phylum Bacillota; class Sulfobacillia; order Sulfobacillales; family JAIMBI01; genus JAJZWV01. The sequence goes on along the minus strand of JAJZWV010000033.1, from coordinate 20,482 downwards.
CTGTCCCCCACCGTCCCGGACCCCGCGTTTCGGTTGGGTGAAAAGCTAGCCGACCCGTGGAGCATGTATCAGTCCGACATCATGACGGTAGGGGCCAACCTCACGGGCCTGCCGGCGCTGTCCCTGCCGTGGCGGGTAGCCGCGAGCGGCCTGCCCACCGCTGTGCAGCTGACCGCGCCGTGGCTAGGCGAAGAGCGCCTGCTGCTCGTGGCGGCGGCCCTAGAGGCGCTTCGGCCAGGTGGCGAGGCTTGGCCGGACCCACTGGCGTCACCCGGCACATCCGGGCAAGGAGGCGCGCGGCCGTGATTTTGGACAATGGGGCCGAGGTGATTATTGGGCTGGAAGTGCACGTGGAGCTGGCCACGCGGACCAAACTGTTCTGCGCTTGCCCCAGCGCCTTTGGCGCGCCGCCCAACACGGCGGTGTGCCCGGTGTGCCTGGGGCTGCCCGGCGCCCTGCCGCAGCTGAATCGCGAGGTAGTGCGCCTGGCGGCGCGGGCCGGGCTGGCCCTCGGGTGCGAGGTCCGCCTCACCTCGCGGTTTGACCGGAAAAACTACTTTTACCCCGACTTGCCCAAGGGGTATCAAATCACGCAGTACGAGCACCCCATCTGCGAGTGGGGCGCGCTGGAGGTGCCGCTGGCCGATGACGCCGTGCGGCGGGTGGCCATTCGGCGAATTCACATCGAGGAAGAAGCCGGCAAGCTCATTCACGAAGGCGACAGCCTGTGGGGGGCGACCGGCAGTTTGGTGGACCTCAATCGAGCCGGGCTGCCTCTGATTGAGATTGTGACCGAGCCGGACTTGCGGTCGCCCGAGGAAGCCCGCCGGTTCCTGCGCGAGCTGGTGTCGGTGCTGTCATATTTGGACGTATCGGACCTGCGCATGGAGGAAGGGTCGATCCGGTGCGATGCCAACCTGTCGCTGAAGCCCCCGGGATTTTCAGGGGCGCTGGAAGACCTAGCCCGGGTGGAAGTCAAGAACGTCAACTCCATTCGCAATGTCGTGGCCGCCCTGGAATCTGAGGTCAAGCGCCAGCGCGCGGTGCTGGATGCGGGGGGCCGGGTGGAGCGGGAGACCCGAGGCTTTGACGAAGGGACGGGCACCACGCTGCCCCAGCGCAGCAAAGAGGCAGCGAACGACTATCGGTACTTCCCGGAGCCCGACCTGCCGGTGCTGATGCTGGACCCCTCGGTGGTGGAGGCAGAGCGTGAGCGGCTGCCGGTGCTGCCGCCGGCCCTCCGCGCTGAGCTGGTCGGCCGCGGGCTCACATCCAAAGAAGCCGCAGTGATTGCCTCCGATCCCGGTGCCTCGCGCTACTTGGCGCGCGTGCTGGCGGAGGGCGCCGACACCCGGCTCGCCGTCACCTGGATGCTGGGCGACTTGGCGCGGCTCCTCAATGAGGCGCACGTCGGCTACGGGGCCAGCCCGGTCGGGCCGGCGGCGCTGGCGGAGCTGCTGCAGCTGATGGCCCAGGGCACCCTCTCGGGCCGGCTGGCCAAAGAGGTGTTGGACCGCATGTTTGCCACGGGTCATTCGGCTGCGGCCATTGTCGAGGACACTGGCATGGCGCAAATTTCCGACCAGGACGTGCTGGCGACGGAGGTGGACCGCGCCCTGGCGCAGCATCCCGCCGCCGTGGCCGACTATCGCGCGGGCAAGGCGGCTGCGCTGGGCTTTTTGGTGGGGCAGGTCATGAAGGCGACGCGCGGGCAGGCCAGCCCGGACGTCGTGAATCGGCTGCTCCGCGAGCGCCTAGCGGCGCTGGCGCCATCGTCGTAGGGGGAGTCGTGGCGGGGTCAGTGGAGCGGGGAGATGTGCTGGTGGTGCCCATCTCCGCGATGGGCCTGGCGGGGGATGGCATGGCCACAGCGCCCGACGGGCGGAAGCTGTTTGTGCGGGGGGGCTTGCCCGGGGAGCAGGTGCGGGCGACCATCACGGAGCTGCACGCCAACTTTGCCCGCGGGCAGTTGGAGGCGGTGCTGGAGGAGGCGCCTGAGCGGGTCGCGCCGCCGTGCTCGGTGTTTGGCCGCTGCGGCGGCTGCACGTTTCAGCACTGGTCTTATGGCGCGGAGCTGAGGCACAAGCGGCAGCGGGTGGCATCCGCACTGACCCGCATCGGAGGATTTCAGGCTCCCCCGGTGGCGCCGGTGGTGCCGGCTCCGGATCCGTACGGCTACCGGGCGAAGGCCAGCTTTGCGTGGGCCGGCACCGCTGGCCAGCTGGTGTTGGGCTTTTACGAACCCGGCAGCCATCGAGTGGTGCCGGTGGGCGCCTGCGCTATTCAGGATCCTCTGGTCAACGACGTGCTGGCGGCGGCGGGGCCCGCCGCCGCCGAGCTGGGGCTCGCACCGTTCGACGAAGGGCGCTCCACGGGGCTCCTGCGCCACCTGGTGGTGCGCGCAAGCCGGCGGCAGCGGCAGAGCATGGCGATGCTGGTGGCGGCAGCGTGGGACCCGCGCCTCGAGGAGTGGGGCCGGCGGCTCTTGGCGCGGGTGCCCAGCCTGGCCGGCGCCGCGGTGAACTTGAATCCGGACGTGACCAACCGCATTGAAGGACCCGTCACCCGCATCGTCGCGGGCGATCCGGTGCTGCACGAGGAAATTTTGGGGGTGCCGTTTCGCATCGCGCCCGACGCGTTTTTTCAAGTGAACCCGGTGCAGGTGGAGCGGCTGTACACGCTGGCGCTCGAAGGAATGGGGGGCGGCCAGGTCGGGGTGGCGCTCGATCTGTACGCCGGGGTGGGCACGCTGGCTCGCCTGATGGCAGAGCGGGCCGCGCGCGTCGAGGCGGTGGAGATGAACCCGGCGGCGGTGGCCGAAGGGCAGCGCAACACCGCCGGCTGGCCCGTGCAGTTTCACGCCGGCGCCGCTGAGGTGGTGACCGGTGCCCTCATCGCGCAAGGCCTCAAGCCCGACGTGGCGGTGCTGGACCCGCCGCGCAGTGGGGTGCGGCCCGCCGTGCTGGAGGCACTGCGCCGCGCTGCGCCGCCGCGCATCGTGTACGTGAGCTGCCGCCCGGAGACGCTGGCCCGCGACCTCCAGTTGCTGACCGCGAGCTATGAGCTGCAGTCGGCTCAGCCGGTGGACATGTTTCCCCGATCGGACCACGTGGAGGTGGTGGCGGTGATGACCCTCACACCCGGGAGTGAGCAGGGGTGAGCCGCGGGCGGACAAGCAAGTAGGCGATCCCCACTGCCACAATGAGCGTGGCGGCCAGCATGAGGCCGATGCGCTCGCTGGTGGCGAAAAAAGCGCCGCCCATGCCGAGGGCTACCAGCGCCAGCGTGAAGTAAGTGGTCCACGGATACAGAAACAACTTGAGGGTCAGCCGGTCCGGCTTGTGCTTTTCCAGATAGCGCCGGTAGCGGAGGTGTGTGAGCAGGACGACCAGCCAAATGAACATGGCTTGAAATCCGGTGGCGGTGACCAGATAGGCGTACGCCGTTTTCGGCAGCAGGTACGCCAGCAGGATCGTCAACGCCAGCAAGCCCGCGGACCACCAAATCGCGATGGCGGGCAGGCCCTTTGAGTTCAGGCGCCCCACCGCCCGGGGAGCCTTTCGGTGGTGTCCCAGGTCGTACAGGACGCGGCTGTTGCTGTACAGCGCGGCATTCATGGTGGACAGCACGGCGAAAATCAGGACCAGATTCATGAGGTGCCCGACGACGGGGATGCCTGTCAGCGTCAGGGCCTGGACGAACGGGCTGGTGTGGGTGGCAATGTGGCTCACAGGCACCAGTGCCAGGATGGCCACCACGGATCCCAGATACAGCACGACCACCAGCGGAATCGTGAGAGCCAGGGAGCCCGCAATCGTTTTGCCGGGATGCTTGGTTTCGCCTGCTGCCAGCCCCAGCACGCCGGTGCCCGCAAAGGCAAACAGCACCAGCACCAAGGATGCCAGCGTGCCCACCCCGCCGTGGGGCCACCACGCCGCGTGCGACAGGTGGTCCCAAAAGGGGGCCGTGGCGGGCCGCCCCGGCAGCAAACCTCCCAGCACCGCGACCGCCATGAGAATAAACAGCGAGACCGCTGCCACTTTCACGCCGGCCATGACCCCTTCAATTTCGCCAAACCCACGCACGGAGATAAAGTTAATCGCCACGATCGCCGCCGAGTAAATCAGCGACCACATCCAAAGGGCCAGGCCGGGAAACCAGCTGTGGGTAAACAGGGCTGCGGCGGTCACTTCGGTGGCCATGGTCAGCACGCTGGAGAACCAAAACACCCAGCCGCCGACAAAGCTCATCCCCGGCCCATAGACCCGCTCGGCGTACACCAGAAAAGATCCCGGCGCCGGATCGGCGGCCGACATCTCGGCCAGCGCGGCAATTTCCAGCCCCATCGCCAGCGCAGCCACGGCAAAGAGCCACAGGGCGCTCGCGCCGGAGTGGGCGATAACCAGCCCTGTGGCAAGAAACAAGCCGGACCCCATGATGCCGCCGACGGTCAAGAGGGTCAGCGGCATCACGCCCAGATCCCGCTGAAACGCCTGGTGCTGCTTGGCCGGGTGGTGAGTCCCCGTGTGCCGCGTGCGAGGAGGCCCGGATTTAACGCTCATGGGCGGTAGGGTACACTCATCGCGCCGCCTTATGCGCCTGGCCACGTGCAGGCGGGACCCGCGTCCAGGATCGAGAGGCAGCGCCGGGGCGGATGGGATGAGATCGAACAAGACGGAAGGCGGGACGCGAATGGGATCGGTGTCAGGCAAAACGGTGGCCCACAGCGTCACCGAGATGACCGAGTTGGTGCTGCCCAACGACTCCAACACGCTGGGCAATATCCTGGGCGGCCGGGTGATGCACCTGATCGACTTGGCCGCGGCTATCACGTGTGCGCGGCACGCCGGCCATGTGGCGGTCACCGCGTCGATGGACAGCGTAGATTTTCGCCACCCGATCCGGGTGGGCCAGGTTATTCACCTGCAGGCGCGCCTCAACTGGGTAGGATCCACGTCGATGGAGGTGGAGGTGAAGGTCTTTTGCGAGGATTTGAGTGAGGGCACGCATGTGCTGACCAGCACCGCGTACCTGACCTTTGTCGCCTTGGACACCGACGGCCGCCCCGTCGAGGTGCCGCCACTGGTGCTGACGACCCCAGACGAAGAGCGGCGCTTTCGGGAGGCGCAGCAGCGGCGGGCCGAGCGCCTGCAGCGCCGCAGCCCGGCGCCCTCGTAGTGCGGCTGGCCAGCCGGCGCGGCCTGCGGCGACCTGCCCGGTTTCCGGGTGATCGCAGGCGCGCTGGAAAGCCGTCTCCGCCGGCGGTCTGCTGGCGCAGTCAGGCAAGGGCGCGTGATGGCCGGGACCCTTGCGGAAGTGATTGCCGCGCGCAACCGCCGGCGCCGCCGGCCATGTGTGACCACGGGGCCGACAGCGTGTGGATATTTGGGCCCGTGGCACGTGGGGATGTGGTGGCCAGCAGTGACGGGGACTTGGTTGCCGCGATGCCGGTGAGCGAGGGCAGCCGGATGGCCGAGGCGGCGGTGCTACAGCAGGGGCAGCCGCCCCTGCTTGATACCACGCCCAGCAGGCGCGGGCCAAGGCCCTGAAGGCCTGTATGTAGCGCCCTCGCGGTACTTTCCGCTTGTCCACGCCTTGGGCCAGCTGATTGATGGCTTGGCGGAACAGTATCCGGACTTGGACCGCCTGAGGGTGGCCGCCACCACGCTGACCCTGTACGAAGTCAACACGTGATAGATCCAGCTCGGCACCGGACTGCATCCCCTCCGTGCATTGAAGCCGATTCACGCGGGCGAGGCCCAAAAGCACGTGCGTAGCACCATCGCGGCCTGCGAAGTCATTTCGTGCCAACGGGTGTTGGCGGGCCATACTGATCTGCCCTCGGAATAGTCTTCAGACCTCTTTGCCCACCGCAGAGGCCGTCAGCTTGCGGGCATCGCCGTCGCGGCTGAACCATCTGTCTTGCCTGCCCCTCTCCGCCGCAGGTCCCTGCCCGTCACTGCTGTGTCTCCAGAAACCCTCCTATTGCCTCACCTGGTCAATGTCGGTAGATATATCGAAGCGTGTCGAATCCGACATATTCAAGGAATGGCGTGATATAGCGCTCTTAGTAGCTCCAGAAAAATCGTGGGGATTAAACACGAAATATCCGGACCCCTGTCGATATCATCGGCGGTGGGCTTGATGAGAGGAGGGGGACCATGCCGACGGTCAACATTTTGGCAGCCGTCGCCCGCATTACGAATCTCCTGGTCGCTGTGGCTGGCGGGCTGTTTACGCTGGTCATGGTGTACGGGGGGATTCGTTTCATGACGGCGTCCAGCCCCCGCAGCGTCGAGGGCGCGAAGGGCGTGATGGCGCGAGCCGCCTTGGGTCTGCTGCTGATTTTAATGGTGGCCGTCATCAAGAACCTGCTGCAATTTGTGGCCAAGTGATGAATCCCATCCTGCTGTTTCTCCGGTACCTGGACGGCGTGGTGGTGGGATGGATTACCGCGGGCGCTCAGGTGGCCCTGTCGCAGGTGGTGTTTTACCCGCTCCGCTGGACCGGGCCCGCGATCGTGCTGTTGGCGTGGTCTCGCGATTTGGCATGGGGTGCGCTGGCAGGGGCGCTGGCCCTGGCTGCCGTCGCGGCGGTGTGGCCCACGCTGGTGCAGCTGGCGCCCGCGCGGCCATGGTCCGGCCTGCTGGTGCGGGCCGTCCTGGCCGCGATGGTGATGGGGGGCCTTCCCAGCCTGATGCAGATGCTGCTGTCCCTCAACAACGCGGTCGTGGCCGCCCTGATTAGCGGCTCTGCGGGGACCCTCGACTGGTCCGGCGGCGCGTTGGCCGCCTCGCCCTTGATGCTGCTGGGGCTGGAGGGGGCTTTGGGAGCACTGGTGCTGTACCTGTCACTCTGGTATGTGGTGCGGGCCGTGTACGTGTACTGGCTCGCGGCGTGGGTGCCTTGGGCGGCGCTGGGCTTCGTGGCCAGCGGGGATCCCGGTGTGCTGTGGAGGCCCTGCCGCCGGCTTTTGGCGCTGGTCCTTGTGCAGGCGGCGCAAGCGGCGGGGTGGTGGATCGCCGTTCGACTGGTGGTGCAGGCCGCTTCCTTCGGGGGGATGCTGGTGGCGGCCGGCGGCTTGTGGTTTCTTGCGCGCATTCCCAATGAGGTGGGGCGGCTGGGCGGGGAGCGCACGCTGTGGTAAGGAGGGAAATTCCGCTGCCGCTTCCCAGTGAGGCGGGCGCGCTCTTCGGGGTGGGATTGGGCGACGCCCTGGTGTTAGCGGCTGGCGTGTCGCTTGGCGCCATGGCATATGCCGCGCCCGGCCACCCCATGGGCGCCGCGGCGGCGGTGGCCGGGCTGGCGGCCGCCGCATTGGTGCGGCTGGACCACGATCCCCTGTGGATGCAGGTTGGCTGGTGGGCCTGGTATCATCTGTCGCCGCGCTGTTTCGTTCCGGAGTCCTGAGGGGAGAGTGCAGCCCATCCGAGGAGAGCAAAAGGCGAAAGCGAAAGGGGCAGTTGGAGTGGTGAAAATGACGGCCGGCATGCGGCGCCTGTACCCGCTGCGGGCCATTGGCGGCGGAATGTGCCTGTTGGAGCGAGATCGGTTTGTCGCGGTGCTGGAGGTGACCCCGGTGGGATTCGCCCTCAAAAGCGATCGCGAGCGGCACGCGCTCGTGTTGCAGTTTACCAACTTCTTAAACGGCCTGGCGTTTCCCATCCAGATCCTGATTCGGACCGACCGGATGCGGCTTGACGAATACCTGGCCGAAGTGAAGTCCCAAGAGGGGCAGCTTGAGCCGCATCTTCGGCCCGCCCTGGCCGACTACGTGCGCTTTCTGCAAGAGTCTGCGCGGACCGAGCACCTGCTGCGCCGCCGTTTTTTCCTGGTGCTGTCTTGGCAGGGCCTGGACTCGCGCAGCCGGCCCCTCAAGCGGGGCGAGGTGCTGTGGGATGAGGCGCAGATGGAGCTGACCCGGCGGCAGGCCGCCGTGGCGGAGGGACTGCGGCCGGTGGGTGTCCGCATCCGCCAGCTCCCGACCGAGGAGCTGTACGACTTCGTGTTTTCGGCGCTGGCGGCCGTGGAACTGCCCAAGGAGGTGAAGTGGTCATGGGACGTCGCTCCGTGGCCAGAAGAGTCCTGAGGGATGACCCTCGCGACGCGGGCGAGGGTCGGCGGCTGCTGTCCATCTGGCCAGATTCCATCGAGGTACTTCCCGACGCCCTCGCCATTGACGACCGCTGGGTGAGGGCGCTGGCGGTGCGGGGCTGGCCGAGGGAGGTGCGGGCGGGATGGTGGCGGCCGCTGTTAGAGGCTCCGTTTGCCCATGTGGTGGTGTTGGCCATCGAGCCGCTGGGATCTGAAGAGCAGGTGGCCCGGCTCACGCGCCGGCTCATTTGGCATCAGGGCGCCGAGCGGTCGCGTTCTCAGATGGGGCGCCTGCCGGACGCAGCCGGCCAAACCGCGGCCGCCGATGCGGAGGAGCTCCGGCGCGAGTTGGCCCGCGGCGCCACCCGGCTGCTCACGGTAGGGCTGGCGGTGGTGCTGCAAGCTCCCACCAAGGATGAGCTGGACCGCCGCTGCCACCAGGTGATGAGCGTGGCCGAAAGCCTCATGCTTCCCCTGCGCCGGTGTCGGTTTCAGCAGGTGGAGACGTTTCGCAGTGCGCTGCCCGGGGGCTTCCCGCGGCAAGGGGCAAGGGAGATGGACAGCCGCGCGGCCGCGACCCTGTTTCCATGGATGGGGGACGAGGTCCAACACCCGCGGGGGCAGGTGTGGGGAGAAAACCCTCTCACGCAAAGCTTGGTGGTGGTGGACCGCGATCGGCTGCCAGCCCCGCACAGCCTCACGGTCGCGTGGTCAGGAGCCGGCAAGAGCTTTGCCACCAAAGTGCTGATGCTCCGCGCACGCTATCAGGGGCTCCCGGTGCTGGTGGTGGACCCCGAGGGCGAGTATGGAGCCTTAGCCGAACCGGCGCACGTGATGCGCGTGGGCCGAGGTGCTGGCTTGAACCCCCTGGCCGTCTACGAGGACACGCCCGCCGAGCGAGCCCGTCGCGCCAACTTCGCGGTGCGCTGGCTGGACACCCTGGGCACGCGCCTTCCCCGCCGGATGGCCGACGCGGTGCGCGAAAATTTGGCCGGCGCCGCTGCGGATATCGGGCCCGGCCCTTGGCTGGAGGAGCTCACAGAGTGGGATGCCAGCATCGCTGAGCGCATCGGACCCTCGGTCCGAGAGTGGGTTGCACTCATGGGCGACACGGCGGAGCCATTTCCCGACGATGGCTTCACGGTCGTGGACCTGTCCCGCATCCCAGCCAGCTTGGCCACGGCAGCATATTTGGTGGCTGTGGAGCATGTAGCGGCCACGCTCTACCGCGCAGCGCCCCGATGGGTCGTGTTTGATGAGGCGTGGCATCTGCTGGCCGATCCTCGCCTGGCTCCGTATCTGGAGGAGCTGTACCGGCGGGCGCGCAAGTGGCGCACGGCGCTTACGCTGGTGACGCAGGATGCCCATGATGCGCTCCGGTCGGTGTCGGCCCAGGTGTGCCTGCGCAACAGCCCGCTGGTGCTGCTGCTGCGCCCGCACCCAGACGCGGTCCCCGAGCTGTCGCAGGTGTTCCACCTCACGAAGCCGGAGGCCGCCCTGCTGGAAGGATCGGGCGTCGGTGAGGGGCTTTTGATGGTGGACCGCGACCGCATCCCGATTCGCATCCAGGCGAGCCCACTGGAAGCGCGCCTGATCAAGGAGGGAGAAGCTCATGCCCGTGGGGCTTAAGAGTCTGCCGGCACGGCTGGCGCTGCCGGCGGCCGGCTTGATCCTGGCGGCGGCCAGCATCTACAGCGCGCGTCAAGCGGCTCCCGCTTGGGTGCTGACGCGGGCGGTGCCTGCAGGCAGCGCGGTGACCCGCCAGGACTTCCGGCCCGTCGTCCAATTCGGCACGGCGCCGCCGCCGGGCCATGCAGTGGCGCGAGTCAGCTTGGAGCCAGGCCAGACGGTGGTGGCCGCCGACTTCCGGCAGGGTGGCGCCGGCGCACCGGCCGGCGCGTCGCTGGCCGTGGCGGTCAATGCAGGCGCCCTCACCGGGGTGGCGCCGGGAGACCGGGTGGAATTTGCCGTGGCAGGGCGCCATGGGGCGTGGATTTCGCCCCCCGTGGTCGTGGCCGCCCTGCTGGCCAGCGCGTACGGCGGCGCGGGAACCATCACGATCAGCGCGCCGGTGGCGGTGCTGGCGGCGATGGTGCAGCACAACTTGTCCGCCGCGAGCCTGATTAACCTGGGGCCGATGCCATGAGCGCCTGGGCCCAAGTAGCCGTGGGCACGTCCCATGGCGAGCTGCGGCATCTCAGCGCCGCCTCCGGCGCGGTGGTGGTGGATTCGTCAGCCGCGATGGAGCAAGCGCTGGACCGCCCCGGCATCCAAGGAGTGATGGTGACCCAGGAGCTGGACGGACTCACGGCCGATCAGGTCCGGCGGTGGGCCGATCGCCGCTCGGTGGCAGTGTGGCTGGAGGAATCGCCGCCGCCAGCCTGGCGAGGACTCCCTGCCGCGGTTACGGTGTGGTGCGGCGAGCTGGACGAGCCGACGGTGGAGTCGTGGGTGCAGGGCCTGCTGGGGCCGGTGGGATTCGGGGACGAAGGGCAAGTGGTGGCTGTGGCCGGCCTGGCGGGCGGGGTGGGCGTAACCACCGCGGTGTGGGCGTGGGGCCAGCAGCTGGCTGTGCGCCGCGGGCCTGTCGTGTGGGTCGACGCGGACTGGTGCCAGGCCGGGCTGACAGAGAAGCTGGCCCCCCAAGCGTGGCAGGAAAGCAGCTTGCGTCCCGTTGCCTGCGCCGGGGGCGTTCTGCTGCCGGCCCCGGCACCTTGGGATCTGGTCCCGGCGGAGCGGGGGGCCGGGCCACAGGACGTGGCGGGCCGGTCCGGTGGCATCGTGGTGGTCGACTTGGGCCGTGATCTGCGCCAGTGGGCGGCGGCCCGGTGGGCGTCGGCCGCTGATCATGTCGTGCTGATGGGCCGCGCCAATCAAGAGGAGCGCGCGGCGCAAGTGGTGGGCCTCCTGCGGGAGCTGAATCCTGCGGTGACAGTGGCGGTCCAAGGCACGGACCTGTCCGGCCGGCACCGCCATCTGGCCGAGAAGCTGCCGAGCGGATGGCCTGGCCAAGCCGGCGCACTGCCGGGGAAAGGGGGACGGAAGGCATGGCGCGATTGGTTCCAGAGTCAAGTGTCCGGCGCTTTCAGCCGCTCCACGCCCGGGAGCCGGTAGATGGCCTGAGTGAGGTGAGCGCGCGCGTGGTGCGCGAAGTGGAGGCCCGCCACGCGGACCAGCTGGGGTACTTGGTGTGGACGGAAGAGCGGCTGGCGGCGTTAGGCCGCGCGGTGGATGCCTTGCTGGACGACTTCGACACCGAGCCGGCTGTCCGGCCGCTGGTTCGCCGGTCGGCCCTGAACCAGCTGACCGGTCTCGGCGCATTGGATGCGCTGCTGCTGGATGACCGCATCACCGAGATTATGGTGAACCGCGCAGATGAGGTGGTAGTAGAGCGCGGAGGGGTGTTGGAGCGGGTGGCGTCGGTGTTCACCGACGAGGCGGAGGTGGCTGCGCTGGCCCAGCGGCTGGCGGCGCGGGCGGGCCGCGACCTCACAACGGAGCACCCGATGGCGGACGCGCGGCTTTCTGATGGCTCGCGCATCTCGGTGATCCTGCCGCCGGTGAGCCGATACCCCGCGCTGGCCATCCGGCGCACCCCCGAACGGCCTCCCAGCATCGATGACTTGCTGGAAGCCGGCGCCGTGACGCCGGAGGTGTGGGAGTTTTTGACGGAGTCGGTGCAGGCGCGAGCCAATGTGGTGGTGGCCGGCGGCGCGGGCGCCGGCAAGACCCATCTCCTGAGGCTGTTGACCGATGCCATCCCACATGACCAGAGGCTGGTCGTGATCGAGGATGTGCGGGAGTTGGATTTGCCTCGAGGAGGGACCGTGTCTCTGGAAAGTTCGGGTCGCTACACCACCCACGATTTGGTGGTCCAGGCCCTCCGGATGCGGCCCGACCGCATCATTGTCGGCGAGGTGCGCGCCCAGGAAGCGCTCGATTTGATTGAGGCGATGGCCACTGGCCACCCCGGCAGCTTTACCACGGTGCATAGCCCCGGCCCCGGCTTGGACACCGTGTACCGGATGGCGCGGGCGGCGCTTCGCAGCGGCACGCCCCTGTCTTTTGAGGTGCTGTGCCAGCAAATCTTGCGTGCGGTGGACATCATCGTGTTTGTGGCGCGCACCCCGGAAGGGGCCCGGCGGGTCGAGGAAGTGGACGTCATCGTGGACGGCGCTGTGCGCCCCCGCTTTGTCCGCGACCGCGCGGGGCAGCTCGAGCGGCCCACCCCATGAGTCCGGAGACTGCGTGGGGCTGGTGGGTGGCCGCTGCCGTGGCGGCGGCGCTGGCCGCAGGGCGCCGGGCCGGCTGGGAGTCGGCGCTCGGCGCCCTGGCCGGCTTGGGGTTGGGCTCGTGGGCGTTTGCCGTCGGGGCGCTGCTTTTGGGCGGGGGCTACCAGGCGGCCAGCCAGTGGCGCCGGCGGCTGAGTGATCGCGACACCCTGGACTCAGAGGTGGAGCAATTTCTGGAGCAGCTGCTGTTGGTGGCTGGCGCCGAGCCGGCACTGGCGCGCGCAGTGGACCGATCGCTGCCGCCCCACCTGCGCCCGCTGGCGCGCCGGGTCGACGATTTGGGGGATCAGCTGGCAGCGGCGTGGCCGATTCCGGCCATTCGCCAGGCTAGCCGCGCCTGGCAGGTGCTGGCTCGGCACGGCGGATCGGTGGACCGGCTGGCGCACCAGCTCCTGGCCCAGCTGCGGCTGGATCGCCGGCTGCGGTGGGAGCGCACGGCGGCCTTGGCGTCGGGCCGAGGAACCATCACCGTGCTGGCGGCTGCGCCCTTAGGAGTGGTGGTGCTGTTTTGGATCATGGTGCCCACCTTCTTTGCGGTCCTAGCGGGCACGCTGCCGGGCCAGGCCGCGCTGATCCTGGCGGGGGCGGTGGGGTGGGGCGTCATGGCGCTGGCCCACCGGGAACGGGGCGAGGTGAGCCATGCCTGATGTGTTGGCCGGCGGGGCAGTCCTGCTGTGGTCGGAATGGGCTACCGGTGGCAGCCGCGTGGGCCGCAGCGTCTGGTGGGGCGCCGTGGCCTTGCTGTGGGTTGCCGCGGGCCTGGTGCCGCTGGGGGTGGGGCTGTTGGTGCTCGTGGCCCTCCAGTGGCTGCCGGAGAGCTTCGGGCCGGCGCAGGAGCGGGCGGCACTGTGCCGCTTCTGGCAGGGGGTGGCGCTGTTGGCGTCGTCGGGCATTCCGCTGCTGGCGGCCATTGAGGAGGCCGCACCCCCGACACTGCTGGGCGCGGCCCTCTTGGGCCTGGCGCACCGTCTGTCGGCCGGCGACGCGAGCGCGGTGGACGAGTTCGTCCGCGCGCACAATTCCGTGGAGGGGCGCCAAGTGGCGCAGCTACTGCGGACCGCGTGGGAGCATGGCCTCGACGCCGAAGCCGCGCACGCGCAGGGGCTGTTGCTGTGGGAGCGACTGGCGCAGGAGGAGCGCCTGCGCGAAGCCAAGCGGCCCCTTTGGACGGCGGCACTGCCGGGCGCTCTCCTGCTGATGGTGCTGGTGGTGTTCGTCGTGCCGCTGGGCAGTTTTCTAGTGTCGGCCTGGTCGGCCCTGTAAGGGCGGCGGTGCGCCGCCCCTGCCCGCGCGTCATGTGCGATGGGGCCCGATGCCTAGCTGGTTCGCGAGCCACAGGGTGGCCCACGTAATGTCTCCGGTGCCCGGGTGGACATCGACCACCTGCCCGGAGGGGTCTACGGCCACCAGCGTGGGAAACTTGGACGGAGCCCATGCGTGCTGCGCGGCGGGCAGCGCGACATAGAAGTGCGCATCATGGAGGATGCCAAATCGGCGGGCGTACGTGGCCAAGGTGTGCCGCTCCTGCGCGGTCGTCTCCGGCAGCCCGAAGTGGTCTACGCCCCCAAAAGGCGGAGAGAGAGGCCCGGACGCGGCAATGCCGCCGCCCACGTCCGTGTCCACAATGTCAATCGCGAGGCCCGGTGTTGCGGCCAGCACCGGCACATCGTAGCGATCCAAATACGCGCAGTACAAGCACCAGGTGGCCATGAGAATCACGACCGTCCCCTGCTTGCCCCGCGCCAGCGCTACGTGTTGGCCGGCTAGGTTCACCACGCCGCCGCGCGGCATGGGGTTCCCCACGACCCAGGGGGCTGGGCCGACTGACGCGGCCGCCGTGGCCCGATGTGAGAGGTACCAGCCGGCCAGGACCCCGAGGAGAATGCCGCCAGCGGCCGCGAGCCACCAGGCTGTCCTCGTCGGTGCGGCGGGGGAGTGGTTGGTGCTCATCGACCCGGCTCCTTTCGCGGGAGGGCCGCCGGCCGCGTCAGCCGGCAGGCGTCGAGGCTGTCCTCAAGAAAAAGGGCGGGCAGCCATCGCCGCTCGCCCACGTCCGTGCATTAGCAGCCGCCGGACCCGCCGGATCCACCGCCGCCAACGGGACCCGGGGTTGTCTCGGCGGGATTGGTGTGGGTTGCGCAGGGGCCGGGCGAAACCAGGTGCGGGGACGCCGCGGCAAACGTGATGGTGCCGGCCGCCAGCATAATGCCGAATCCCAAGCCCACCGGAAGGAGCCGGCGGATCCAGCTTGTTGTCTTCATGATATCCTCCTTATCCAGGGCACTTTCCCTGCCGGCGCTCTTAGACCATGTGGATGCGAAGCCCAAGGAAAATCATCCTGCAAACAAATCCCAACGTCAAGCGTGGGCCAGCTCCAGCAGAAGCTCCTCAGCCGATTTTAACGGTGGGTAGCACAGGCGCTCTACCGAGCGCATCGGCCGCGACGACGCTGGGCCGGGGCCGCGATTCGCCATAAGGGGCGCGGCGACGCCACCGTCCGTCACCCGCAGCCCGGCGCCGGCCACACGGCGCGCGGCATCGGCCGTCCTTAGGACGCCGTGCCGAACTGCGCGGTCCAGTCGGTCCGCATCCGCGCCAGCTCCTTCCGCGCCGTCTCAATGCGCGCACATTCGGGCGGCACGGACCCCGGCCGCGCGACCCGCTGGCGGTACCCCCACCAGGCCCACAACGTCATCGCGCCGAGCTGTAAGCCAATCAGGGCCGCGATCAGCGCCGGCGTGTGCCCAAAGCAGTGCCCCAGCGCCCAGCCCGACTGGCCCCGCCGAAGAATGCAGTTTTCTTCCTCCCCGCGGTGCCGCATGATGGTGTACACCGCCTCGGCCGTCATGCCGGGGCCCGCCGTCGTCACCGCGAAGCCCGTGTGGAACGGGTCGTCCTCCCGGGGGCGGCCGGGCCGGTGGTCCCACCGTTGCCACACCACGACCCGTAGGCCGGTGAGGACGCCCCCGGCGAGGTCGGGGAGATCCCAGATCCCCAGGATCACGTGCGGGGTCGCCCGGTACAGCACCGGCGGCGTGACTTTCAACAAGCCCTGCGCACCCTGCCAGATCGTCAACCGTTCATTTTTCAACCGGACCACGGCGTCCCCACCATAGCCCGGCGCGGTCTGCAGAAACACCGGGGTGCAGTACTCCGCGTCGGCCACCACCACGTCGATGTGGTGGTGGAAGGCTCGCGCCAACCGGGCGAACAGGCGCTGGACCGCGCGCCACTCCGCCTCGCTCTTGGCCGTGCCGTCCGCGGGCCGTTGGGTTTCCCAGGCCAGTGCCATCGGGATGGCGCCCACGAGGCTCGCGACGACACGTTTGTGCGACTCGGTCACGCCCTGGACCACCCGCCGCGTGCAGTCCCCACAACTCTGGGCCCGCGTGGCGAACCACTCCACGCCATCGACGGCCACGACCCGATACCCCGCCACCCGGCTCTGGTCCCACACCCGATTCCTCGCCAGCCGCTGGGCCCGGCGGCGCAGGTAGGCGTGCCAGACTGCGGGGGGCACCGCGTCCAGATGCCGCCGGAGCGTATCGGCACTGGGGTGGGGGCGGGCGAGGCAGCGGAGCCGCCCCGCCCGCCCCCACCGCTCGAGCGGTTCCGCGCTGGGGACCCGCAACAGGGCGCCGGCCCACCAGAGCAGCACGCACACGCGGGGCCCATAGGGGCTGCCGGACACGGGGACCGGCAGGGTCTTGACCCACGCCGTAATCCGGAATATTCTGGTGGCAGCGCGCAGGAATGAGCGCATCACGGAACACCTCCTGGGGCGTTTGCAGCACTCTGGGGAGGTGTTTCGCGATCCCACCCGGCCAGCCCTCCACAAACTGGTAGAAAGGTGGCCTTCATACCTGGGGCCTGTTCCCGCCCCACGGCCCGCCGCGGATCATGCCCCGCGGGGCTTAAAGCCCATTTTCACTGAGGAGCTTCTGCAGCTCCAGGCCGGCAGTCAGAGAAGGTGGGGGGCGGAGCCGAGAGTCCCGCAGCCGGGCCTTTATCCAAGGCGATGCAGAACGAGACAGGGACTGGCGTGTGCCAGTCCCTGTGCCGATGGAGCCGCGGTTTTTACCAGCCGCCGCCGGAGCCACTGCCTCCACTGCCGGAACTGCTGCTGGCACTTAGGGTCGACACCATGCTGGGCGTGGCCACGGTCCACTTGCCGAACAAGCCTTCTCCATTGGCCTGGCCCGGTGCGGTGTCCCCACTGTAGGTGTATAGGAGATGCCCATCGTAAGACACCTGGTTCCCATTGCCGTCCTTGACAACCGCCCACGCCTTGGTGAGGCCTGTTGGGCTGGAGAGGGTCTTGTGGCTGCTCAGTAGCGGTGGCCACAGCGTGGCGCAACTGCCGGTGCAGTGGCTGGTGGTGGCCGTGTCTGCGGTTTCCCAGTAGAGGGTCATGCCCTGGGAATTCGTCAGGACTTGGATGGACTTGCCTTTGACGGTGGCGTGGCCGATGCGGACCGACGCGGTCACCGCGCTGGCGGCGCTGGCTTTGGCGGGTGCCTTGGCTGGCCCCTTGGCGGCGGCCGTGCCGCATCCCGCGGCCAACAGTGCCACTCCCAGCGCAACCGCTACGGCGGCCCCGCGATGCGATGTCAACTTGTGAAACCACACGGTAAATCACCCCTTTCATGGTGACCAGGCGTGGCGGGCTAGCCACAGCCTTCCTCCGGCCTCATTACCCTACTCCTTTCTCCGATTGTCAACCGCGCCCCTGGCGGAGCAGGAAAGGGCAGTGCCGGGAGCACCTGGGGCTTGGACCCCCCGTGGGTAGCCATCGGAAGTACACTGGAAGAAGGGGGAGGCTCGCGGCCTAGGCTGGAGGGGCTGGGCGTGAGTGGTGTCGCACGCTGGTGAGACACATGAACGAGGCCCGAGAGAAGTACGAAAGAAGTACGGAGGAAGCGCGATGGCGATTCAACTGAAGCACGCCCACCCGGCACGGTGGGGTGAAGCTGCGATGAGAGTTGGGCGGCCGGTACAGCTGGTGACGTGGACAGCGTCGACGGTGGCGCTCGGGGCCCTATGGGCGCCGCGGGTGCTGCCGGGGTGGCCTCTCGCCCTAGCGGCGGTGCTGGTGGGAGGTATTTTGCTGCAGGGCTACGTCACCCACGGCTTGAATGACCTGTACGACTGGGACTCGGGCACTGATCAGGTCAACGTGGGCAATTATCTGGGGGGGTCGCGGGCGTTGCGGCAGGGGCTCGTCACCCCGGCGGGGCTCATGCGCTTGGTGGTTGTGGCTGCGGTGGCAGGGCTTGCGCTGCTGGCGTGGCTGGCCAGCTGGCGCGGCGCGGCGATGGGTGCCATGGGCATGGTGGCGCTCGCGTCCGCGGTGCTGTACAGCTTGCCTCCGGCGCGGCTCTGCTACCGGCCGCTGCTGGGTGAGTGGCTCGGCATTTTTCCGCCGATGATCCTGGGCGTGCTGGCGGCGGGGTGGGCGGTGGGCGAGCAGGTGTCGATGGTGCTGGTGGCCGTGGGCGTTTTGCAAGGCGTCATCTGCAATGCCTCGGTGATGCAGCATCACGTGGTGGATATCGACGCGGATTGGCAGGCCACCCCGCCTAAGCGCACCACCCCCGCAACCTGGCAGCGCGTGTATGGGCGGGCCGGCGCCGAGGTGCCTGCGATGTACTCGGCCTTGGCCGCCGTGCTGGCCGCCGCGGCCGCCTGCACGCTGTCGCCCCGGCTTTGGTGGTCCTGTGCCATTGCCATCGTGTCAGGCGTGGTGGCGATAGGCACCCGCGTGAACGACCCTCGGGATCGCAATGTCCGCGACTGGCTGCTGAAGGGCTTGGCGGTTCTGCACGCCCTAGGCTATGCCGTGCTGTTTGGGCTGGGCATCGGGTAGCGCCCGCAAACAAAAACTGGTGCCGAAGGCCGGACTCGAACCGGCACGTGGTGTTGCCACACGCGATTTTGAGTCGCGCGCGTCTGCCAATTCCGCCACTTCGGCAACCACGCTGATTATACCAGGACTGCAGTGCGGCCGCAATGCGCGGAACCCGGCTCCAGAAACTCCTCAGCCATCGATTGAGCGGGCCGCCGCATCGTGCCGTGCTCTGCCTGCTCACGTCACGCGGAAGGTTCGGACCCGTGGATCGCATCGATTCGACGCGCGGCGAGCCGTGCGGACGGAAACTGCCGCCGCATGAGCAGACCCGTGCTGCGGCGCGCTCTCGTTAGGGCGCGGTGCCAAACCCTGTCGTCAAATCGATCCACCGGTGGCCCACTGCGTCACGCGCCCCCTCCAACCGCGCATTCGGGCACCGCGCGCGCCCGCGGCGCGGCGGCACGCTGGCGGCAGCTCCACCAGACCCATAGCGTCATCGCCCCGAAATGGCATCCCGGTCAGCGCCTCGATCCGTGCCGCCGTGGGGCCGCAGCAGTGGCCCCACGGCCAGGCCGACTGCCCGCGCCGAACGACGCCATGTTCCTCACTCCCGCCGGTGCCGCTAGATCGGCTAGATCGTTTCCGCCGACCAGCATGCATCGGGCGCGCTCAGGGCCATGCCCACGTGGTACGCATCCGCCGGGGATGGCTCCCGGGGGTGGACCCGGGCCGACCGCGGCCAGTACACGAGGTGCAGACCCGCGATCGGGGCTACTCCGGCGCCGGGAAGTGCCATAGAATCGGGGCCTGCCGCCGTCCCGTGCGCCAGACCACCGGGGTGGCCTGCGGCAAGGGCCCCATGGCATCTTGCGCGATGCTGAGCCGCGTGTTCCTCATGCGCGCCACCGCCTCCCAGCCGGTGGGCCGGACCGCGGTCAGAAACGGCCGCGTGCGATAGACCGCACCCGCGACCACGGCGCCAATTTGGTGATGAAACACGCCGAGGAGGCGCGCTACTCGCCTCACTCTTCGCGTCCCCGTCGGCCGGCCGCTACGGCTCCCAATCGAGCACCGTTGGCACGGCGCTCGCCCGGCTGGCCACGACGCTCTTGTGCGCGTAGACCGGGGCGCCGTCCAGCTCGCGGCGCGAGCATTCGGCGCAGGACACGGACTGGCTCGATACCAGTGCGACCCCATCCACGGCGAGGACGCGGCGGCCCATGACGCGACTGTGGTCCCACGCCCGGTTGCGTGCGAGCCCCTGGGTGAGGGCTCGCACGCACACGTGCCACCTCGCGGCTGGCCCGGAGGCGCGGGCGACCTGGGAAGGGGCGACCCAAGCCGCGCTCGCGCCCGTGGGCACCGGGCTGCTGGCCGCGGGGGCCACCTTGGGGGCTGAGCGGTGCGCCACGCCGGCCAGCGCGATGTGCGGGGTCGCGGACCCCTGGGGCGGGGTGCGGTCGCGCACGCTGGTGAGCTGGTGGGGCCGTGTGCGCTGCGGTGGGCGTATTTCGTGTGTCTCGCGGGCCATGGGGGCTGGACGCCGGCCGACGCGGCTTGGGCACTCGGGACGCCCACGCTCCTGCCCGCGCTGATGGTGTGGGTGCCTTCGACCAGATGCCCGCCGTAATGGACCCCGTGCTGGGCGCCACCGTGGACGGCGGCGCCATTCGCCGGCTGGTGGAAGCGATCGGCGAATGGGCCGGGGCCGCCGAACGCACAAACGCCGTCCGCAAGGCTGCCGGGGTGGCTGACTCCACTTCCCGGTCGTCGCCCTCATCGATGCCAGGGCACACAGGACCTGGGAGCGAGGGGCCGCCTCCTTGGGCACCCCAGGCGTGGACTGTGTGGAGATCCTAGGCTGCTCCCGCGCGCCGGAGCACGTCAGCATGGTGGCCCAGGTGGTGTAGGGGGGCGGATCGCCGGCGGCCCCGCGCGGCGGCGGCCGGTGCCAACGGCTAGGGCGACCGGAAGGTGCTCGGGTGCGACGTAGGGCCCAGCGAGTCCCGGGAGTTCTGGACGGGCTGTCTGCGGGACCTGGCGGCGCCGGGGCTCTCGGGGGTGCCACTCGTCATCCGTGACGCGCACCGGGGGCTGGTGGTGGCGGTTCACACCGTGTTCCTAGTGTCCTGAATTGCTAATTCGCTTGCAATAGTTTGCGAGGGCCGCGAGGATTTGGTCGGCCGTCTTCACCCAGACATAGGGCCGGGGATGGTCATTCCACGCCGCGATCCACGCCCGGATGTCC